>NZ_JBEPOX010000002.1:0-513638 GCF_040547025.1 Arthrobacter sp. UYEF36 | reverse complement strand
TAAACATACGGGGTCCCCGGCTAAATACCCCCCCCCCCCCCCCCCCCCGGTGTGGACCGTGGCGCCCATTGAAAACACCACATGGGCCCCAAACTGCCCCCCTCGGCGGTGGCTAACCGGAGGTTGACCGCAGGTCCTGCACCTAGTAGCCGGACGTCCCGATGAAGACCTGGATGAAGGCGAAGAAAATGGTGGCGATCACGGCCACGTAGAGCAGCGCCGTGATGATCCAGCCCGAGTCGCCCAGGATCCTGGTGGCGCCCGCGGGCAGGCGGATCACGCCGTGGGTCACGTTGCGGACGGTAACCCAGACGAACAGGGGAATCATCGCAGCCCAGACGACCATGCAGAACGGGCACAGGATGTGGATGGAGTACAGTGCCTGCGACCACAGCCACACCACAAACGCGAAGCCCAGCGTCACGCCGGCCTGCAGGCCCAGCCAGTACCAGCGGGCAAACGTGGCTCCCGCAAGCATGCCCATGGCCGTGGTGATGACGACCGCGAATGCCACGATGCCCATGAACATGTTCGGGAAGCCGAACACCGAACCCTGCCAGGTCTGCATGACCTGCCCGCAGGAGATCCAGGGGTTCACATCGCACACGGTCACGTGGCTGGGATCCTTGAGGACCTCGAGCTTTTCCAGCACCAGGGCGCCGGAGGCAATCCAGCCCACGACGCCGGTGATCAGGAGCAGCCATGCGAACGGGCGGTCGCGTGTCATCGGAGGCGAGGGCCGTTCCGCGACCGACGTGCTGGAGCCTTGCTGCTGGGCGGCGGCCTCGCTGGTGGCGCTGGAGATGGTGGGCATGGAATGAAAGTCCTTCGGGTCGGGTGCTGCTAGCCCGATTCTATCGCCGGAGGCTGGATGAAGTCCGGGAAGCGTCGTGCTGTCCCCGGTGATTCGGTCCACGGTGCGGTCCGGATGCCTCGCTTACGCCTGATTTGGCGGGTCCTGTGAGACAATGATCGTGGCTGGAACCCGATCCACATCCGGATTCCGGTCCGGCGACTTTGTTCCCAAGACCGCCAATGATGAGCAGGGAGCCACGGATCCTCTGATCCCGGCTGTCCCGCAATGCCATTGGACGGCACCTGGTTGTGACGTGTAGATCAACGGGTTTCAGAACAATTCCGCCGGCCCTCCAGGGCTGCCGCACCCCACTGCCGGTGCGAACCTGAGGGTATCCAATTGACTTCTGTCAATGCCTGCGGGTGTTGACAAATATTTGCCCCAACGGGTGCCGGATGTGGCGGCACGTCAGGGGCAGGAGTGTCGCCAGATATGGATAATGACCAGGTTGTAACGGTTAATGACAACGCCCTCGGCGCCGACGATTCAGCAGAAGCCGCAGCTGTGGCAACGCCGCCGAAGCGGCCCGTCCGGACCCGCCGCAAGGCCCTTCCGAAGAAGGAAGCCCCCGCGGACGCAGCAGGCGCTCCCGAGGACGCAGCAGTCGCAGCAGTTCCCGCCCTGGATGCAGCCGACGCAGTCCCCGCACAGGTGACTGACGCGGCCGAGGCTCCGGCCGCCGAAGCCAAGGCCAAAGCACCCGCCCGGCGTTCCCGCGCCCGCAAGGTCGCCGAACCCCTCCCGGCCTTCGCTGATGACGCCGACACCCCGGCAGCAGAGGCTGCCGCCGCCCCGGCCGCCGAGGCCGCTGCAGCTCCGGCAGAGAAGCCGGTCCGGCGCCGCGCCAGCCGCGCCAAGGCCGCTGCCCCCGCCGTGGAAGCCCCCGCCGCCCCGGCCCCGGCAGGCGAATCCGTCAACGAGACTCCGGCCGCGGAGGAAACCGTTGTCCCCCCGGAGGCAGCATCCGTCGTCTCCGCCCCCGTCAAGGCACCCGCCGCAGCCCCTGTGGCAGCGGAAGAAACGCCGGCCGAAGCACCCTCCTCCGCCGCCGCCTCGCTTTTCCTTGAGCCGGGAGCGGTCACCTCGATGATCTTCCAGGCACCCGACCTGGCCGCCGCCGTGCGCCCGGCCCCGGCGGCCGCCGCTGTGGCAGAAGCTGACGAAGAAGAGGGCGAGGAAGGTGAAGGCGAGGACGCCGGAAGCCGCCGCCGCCGCCGCAGCCGCGGGCGCCGTGGACGCAGCAGCCGCGGATCCGACAGCGAGGCCGGTGCCGAAAGCGAATCTGAAGACGCCGAAGAAGAAGCAGAAGAGGGCGCCGAGGGGCAGCTCGAAGACGGCGTGACCTCGCGCCGCCGCCGCCGCCGCCGCCGTGGTGACCAGGACCTGGAACTGACCGGCGGGGACGACAACGATCCGCCCAACACGGTGACCCGCGTCCGTGCACCCCGTGCAGCCACCGAGGCGCCCGTCAACAACCGCGTCACGTCCCTCAAGGGTTCCACCCGGCTTGAAGCGAAGAAGCAGCGCCGCCGCGAATCCCGCGACACCGGCCGCCGCCGCACCGTCATCACCGAGGCCGAGTTCCTGGCCAGGCGCGAATCGGTCGACCGCCAGATGATCGTCCGCCAGCGCGATGACAGAATCCAGATCGGCGTCCTCGAGGACGGCGTCCTGGCCGAACACTTCGTGTCAAAGACCCAGCAGGATTCCCTGATCGGCAACGTTTACCTGGGCAAGGTCCAGAATGTGCTGCCGTCCATGGAAGCAGCCTTCGTCGACATTGGACGCGGCCGCAACGCCGTGCTCTACGCCGGTGAAGTCAACTGGGAATCCGTCAACCTCGAGGGCAAGCAGCGCCGGATCGAAAACGCGCTGAAATCCGGCGACTCCGTGCTGGTCCAGGTCACCAAGGACCCGGTCGGGCACAAGGGCGCCCGCCTCACGAGCCAGATCTCGCTGCCCGGCCGCTACCTCGTGTACGTCCCCGGCGGTTCCATGACCGGAATCTCCCGCAAGCTGCCCGACGTCGAACGCAACCGCCTGAAGCGGATCCTCAAGGACCGCCTGCCGGAAGATGCGGGCGTCATTGTCCGCACCGCCGCCGAGGGTGCGTCCGAGGAAGAGCTCACGCACGACATCAACCGCCTCCGCGCCCAGTGGGAAGGAATCGAGGGACAGTCGACCTCGACCAAGATCCTCGCCCCCGAACTGCTCTACGGCGAACCCGACCTGACCATCAAGGTGGTCCGTGACGTCTTCAATGAGGACTTCTCCAAGCTGATCGTCTCCGGCGAGGAAGCCTGGGACACCATCGAGGCCTACGTCACCTACGTCGCGCCGGATCTCGTGGGCCGGCTGGAGAAGTGGACCAAGGACACGGACATCTTCGCCGCGTGGCGCATCGACGAGCAGATCCACAAGGCCCTGGACCGCAAGGTCTTCCTGCCCTCCGGCGGCTCCCTCGTGATCGACCGCACCGAAGCCATGACCGTGGTGGACGTCAACACCGGCAAATTCACCGGCAGCGGCGGCAACCTCGAAGAAACTGTCACCAAGAACAACCTCGAAGCAGCCGAGGAAGTCGTCCGGCAGCTCCGGCTCCGCGACATCGGCGGCATCATCGTGATCGACTTCATCGACATGGTGCTCGAATCGAACCGCGACCTCGTGCTGCGCCGCATGGTGGAGTGCCTGGGACGGGACCGGACCAAGCACCAGGTCGCCGAGGTAACCTCGCTGGGCCTCGTGCAGATGACGCGCAAGCGGATGGGCACCGGGCTGCTGGAAGTCTTCGGCGAACAGTGCGAAACCTGCGCCGGCCGGGGCATCGTCACCCACGATGAGCCGGTGGAGCACCGCCGCGCCAACGTCGTGGCGGCCGAGCACCACGTTCCGCGCACTGAGCACCAGCCCGCCGCCGCGCGGACCGAACGCAAGGGCCGCCGCCGCGGCAGGGGCGGCCAGGGCACGGACGAGCAGTCCGCCCCGGCAGCAGTCCACGCCGAGCCCACCGAGGCCGAGCGCCACGCCAAGGCCGAGACCACGCGCGCGGCGCTGGCGAACATCGCGGCCGCGGCGCACGCCGCCCACCTGCATGACGGGGAAGCGGCCACCGCTGCCGACGCCGGGACCCGCCAGGCCGCCCTCAAGGCAGCCGTCGAGCTGGCCGCCACGGAGGAAGCTGCCGGACGTCCCGCCGCCGTGCTGACGTTCGGCGGCGAGCAGGTCGCCCTGCCGTTCGTGGAACACGGAGACGAGTCCAGTGCGCCTGCGCTCACCCTGGACCTCCTGACCGAGGCCTTCGCCCACCTGGGTGAAGCCGAGGCACCGGCAGCCGAGGCACCGGCAGCCACGGCCCCGACAGCCACGGCCCCGACAGCCACGGCTCCGGCCGCGCAGGAACCGGCCGCGCAGGAACCGGCTCTGCAGGAAACGGCTGCGCCGTCCGTGAATGCGCCGGCAACGAAGGCTCCGGCAGCCCGGACCGCAACGGCCGCTCCGGCGCGCACGGGCGGAACCGGACCGGGACGCGCCCAGGCGCCGGGTTCCCAGACCGAAGCGGAAGCCGAGGCCGGCACCTCCCGGGCACGCCGTGGACGCCGCAACCGCAGCGCCAGCCGCGCCCAGGGTGCAGCCAACGAGACCTCGGTGGAACAACGCCAGGAAACCCGGCAGGCCGCCGCCATTTCGGTGCATGAGGCCAAGGTCCCGGCGGCCACCACGCCGGCGGCCAGGCCTGCCGCGAGCGAACCGATCATCCTCGGAGTCGGGGTTCCGGCCTCGGAGCTCTAGCACCGGAACAGTTCAGCAGGGCCGCGGGTGCGGTCCGGACGGCGTAGCAATACGACCAGGTCCGGGCCGCACCCGCGACTTCGTTAAGGGATACGGCTAGGCTGGAAACCTGACACGGGGTGCCGCGCATCGAGCCGGCTGAGATCCAGACCCGTTGAACCTGTCCGGTTAGCACCGGCGAAGGGATGTCTCTCTTGACCACCACCTCTACGTTTCTTCCGTGTGTCCCTGCCCCCTCGGCACCCCGGATCCCGCGGGTGCTCGCGATCGCCGGATCCGACCCCTCCGGCGGCGCCGGGATCCAGGCCGACCTCAAAAGCATCGCCGCGCACGGCGGCTACGGCATGGCGGCCATCACCGCCCTGACCGCGCAGAACACCCGCGGCGTCAGCGCCGTCCATGTCCCGCCGGCAGCGTTCCTCACAGCACAGCTGGACGCCGTCAGCCAGGACATCGACATCGACGCCGTCAAAATCGGGATGCTGGGGGATGCTGCCGTGATCGACGCCGTCCGCAGCTGGCTGGAGAAGGTCCGGCCCGCCGTCGTCGTCCTGGACCCGGTGATGGTGGCGACGAGTGGCGACCGGCTGCTCCAGGCGTCCGCCGAGACGGCGTTGCTGGCGCTGCTGCCGTACGCGGACCTGATCACCCCCAACCTCGCCGAACTCGCCCTCCTGCTCGACGAGCCCGTCGCCGGAAACTGGGCTGTGGCGCTGCAACAGGGCAAACGGCTCGCCGCGCAGACCGGGGCGACGGTCCTGGTGAAGGGCGGCCACCTCGACGGCGGCGGCTGCCCGGATGCGCTGGTCAACACCGGAGGACTGCTGGCCCAGGACGTCGTTGTGGTGCCGGGGGAGCGGGTGCCCACCCGCAACAGCCACGGCACCGGATGCTCGTTGTCCTCGGCGATGGCGACCGTGCAGGCCAGAATCATGGGACAAGCCGGGCCGGGGGACTGGGAGACCGCGCTCCGCGAGGTCAAGCCCTGGCTGCAGGAGGCCCTGCGCACCTCGGCGGACCTCGACGTCGGAACCGGCAACGGCCCGGTCCATCATTTCCACCACGTCCAGCAGCACACCCAGGACCATGGCAGGACCGGCCGCGTCCCGGCCGCGGGGACCTTCGCCGCCGCGCTCCGGGAAGCGGCCACCGGGGACCTGGCGGCGATCTATGGACTGGACTTCATCAAGGCCCTGGCCGTCGGGTCGCTGCCGGAGAAGGAGTTTGCCTACTACCTCGCCCAGGACGCCCTGTACCTGAACGGCTACTCCCGCGTCCTGGCCCGCGCCGCGGCGATCGCGCCCACAGAGGCCGAGCAGCTCTTCTGGGCCCGTTCCGCACAGAACTGCCTCGAAGTCGAGTCGGAGCTGCACCGCACCTGGCTGGGCACCCGTTCGGCGGGTGTGACGCTGGGACCGGTCACCAAGTCCTACGTGGACCATCTGCTGGCTGCCTCGGTCTCCGGCAGCTACGGGGTGCTGGTGGCCGCTGTACTGCCGTGCTTCTGGCTCTACGCCGAGGTCGGGGAGACCCTGCACGCGCAGTTCCTCGCCGCCGGCGCCCCGGACGCGCATCCCTATGCGGCGTGGCTGCGCACCTACGCGGATGAGGCGTTCGCCGCCGCCACCCGGCAGGCGGTCGCCTATGCCGACGCAGCGGCAAGAGCGGCCTCGGAGAGCGAACGGCAGGCCATGATGACGGCGTTCCGGCAGTCCGCCCGGTACGAGGTCGATTTCTTCGACGCGCCGCGGCTGCACGCCTGAGCCCGGGAGCCGGACGGAGCCTGTACGATAGGTGGGCACGGTTCCGGAAGTCGTTGCGGCAACACCCTGTCCATACAGAGTGGCGCCTACCACGTACCTCCCTTCGGAACCAGCCTCATTTGCGGCCGAAGGCAAAATTAGCGTAGTCTGGATCTTCGGTGCTTACGCCAACACTTGGGTTATGACCTTGAGGACGCTCCACTTGATTTCGAGTGCGATTGTCCACGGGATAGCTCATGGGTCCCCCCGGGGAACCCACCGGCGTAGAGGCACAGCGTGAGCCGGACCAAAAACTTTGGACCCAGGTTCCGCACGCAAATCTAGTAATAAACGTCGAGAGAAGTGAGTTCCCCAGTGGTGTACGCGATTGTCCGCGCAGGCGGCCGCCAAGAGAAGGTTTCCGTTGGAGACTTCGTTACCCTGAACCGCGTCCCCGGTGGAGCCGGCAGCACCTTTGAGTTGCCCGCACTGCTCCTGGTAGACGGTGACAAGGTCACGTCTGCAGCTTCGGACCTGGCCAAGGTAAAGGTTACGGCTGAGATCCTTGAGGACCTTCGCGGTCCCAAGATCGTCATCCAGAAGTTCAAGAACAAGACCGGTTACAAGAAGCGCCAGGGTCACCGTCAGGAATTGACCAAGGTCAAGATCACCGGTATCAAGTAACTACTCGTTACTGTTCAGGTTTTCAGCAGATTCCCCAGAATTTTAAGGCAGGCATTTCCAAATGGCACATAAAAAAGGCGCGAGTTCCACTCGCAACGGTCGTGACTCGAACGCCCAGTACCTCGGCGTCAAGCGCTTCGGCGGCCAGGTAGTTTCCGCAGGCGAGATCATCGTCCGCCAGCGTGGCACCCACTTCCACCCGGGCGCCGGCGTTGGCCGTGGCGGCGACGACACCCTGTTCGCCCTGACCCCCGGCGCCGTCGAGTTCGGCACCCGCCGCGGTCGTCGCGTTGTGAACATCGTGGCTGCAGCAGCTGCAGAGTAACAACAAGTCTTAAGTCGGTGGGGCGGACCATTAGGTCCGCTCCACCGGTGTTTTAACCGCATTACAATCATCTTGGGAGTCTTTGGACACCCGGGGAACAGCACTGAGGAGATCCACGTGGCTAGCTTTGTAGACCGGGTAGTACTGCACGTATCCGGCGGTACCGGCGGCCACGGCTGTGTCTCCGTTCACCGCGAGAAGTTCAAGCCGCTCGGCGGTCCCGACGGCGGCAACGGCGGCAACGGCGGCGACGTCATCCTGCGCGTCGACCCCCAGACCACCACCCTGCTTGACTACCACCACGCCCCGCACCGCCACGCCACCAACGGCGGCCCCGGCATGGGCGACTGGCGCGCCGGCAAACACGGCGAGACCCTGATCCTCCCGGTCCCCGAGGGCACTGTGGTCAAGTCCAAGGACGGCACGGTCCTCGCGGACCTCGTCGGCGAAGGCATGGAATACATCGCGGCCGCCGGCGGCATCGGCGGCCTGGGCAATGCCTCGCTCTCCTCGCAGAAGCGCCGCGCCCCCGGCTTCGCGCTGCTCGGCATCGAAGGCGAATCCAGCGACGTCGTCCTGGAACTGAAATCCATCGCCGACATCGCCCTCGTCGGCTTCCCCTCCGCCGGGAAGTCCAGCCTGATCGCCGCCATGTCCGCCGCGCGGCCCAAGATCGCCGATTACCCGTTCACCACCCTGATCCCGAACCTCGGTGTGGTCCAGGCCGGCGATGTCCGCTTCACCATCGCCGACGTGCCGGGACTCATCGAAGGCGCCAGCGAAGGCAAGGGCCTCGGCCACCACTTCCTGCGCCACGTCGAGCGCTGCGCCGCCCTGGTGCACGTCCTGGACTGCGGCACGCTCGAATCGGACCGCGACCCGCTCTCGGACCTCGCCGTCATCGAAGCCGAGCTGGAAAAATACGCCGTGGACATGAGTTTCGCCGGTTCCGACGGTGAAGTGGTCCCGCTGAACCACCGCCCCAGGCTGATCGCCCTGAACAAGGTGGACCTGCCCGACGGCAAGGACATGGCCGAATTCGTCCGGCCCGAACTCGAATCCCGCGGCTACAGGGTCTTCGAGATCTCGGCGACCAGCCACGAGGGCCTCCGCCAGCTCGGCTTTGCCATGGCCGAAATTGTCAAGGCCGCCCGCGACGCCGTCGCCGCCGCCCCGCCGAAGGTCCACGCTCCGGTGCTCAAGCCCCGCGCCGTCAACGAATCAGGCTTCAAGATCCGCCGCGAGGAGAAGAACCTCGAGCCGCTGTTCCGCGTCCTGGGCGACAAGCCGGTGCGCTGGGTCAAGCAGACCGACTTCACCAACGAGGAAGCCATCGGCTACCTCGCCGACCGCCTGGCCAAGCTCGGCGTCGAAAACGAACTCTTCAAACAGGGCGCCAAGCCGGGCGACATGGTCGTCATCGGCGAGGACGACGGCGTTGTCTTCGACTGGGAGCCGACCATGATGGCCGGCGCCGAACTGCTGGCCGCGCCGCGCGGCACGGACGTGCGCTTCGCCGACATCGGCGACCGCCCCACCCGCGGACAGAAGCGCGACGAGCAGGTCGAACGCCGCGAGGCCAAGGCCGCCGCCCGCGCAGAGCTCGAAGCCGAGCGAAAGGCCGGGATCTGGACCGAGTCCGTCAGCGGACGCCGGCCCAAGCCGCTCAAGGAGAGTGGACTGGGCGAAGAAAATGGGGAGTGAACCCGCAGACGTGAGTGCTAGTTCCGCAGTACTGATCGAGGAACCCTGCGATGACAGGAGCGTGCTTGCCAGGGCGCGTCGCATCGTGGTCAAGGTGGGATCGTCGTCGCTCACCAGCATCAAGGGCGGCATTTCCGAAGAAGCGCTCATCTCGCTCTCGGATGCCCTAGCCGTCAAGAGCAATGCGGGTATGGAAATCATCCTGGTGTCGTCCGGGGCCATCGCTGCCGGCCTGGCGCCGCTGGGCCTGGCCAAGCGTCCCCGGGACCTGGCTACCCAGCAGGCAGCGGCCAGCGTGGGTCAGGGACTCTTGATGGCGCGCTACACCCAGGCGTTTGGAGCCCACGGCGTGACTGTCAGCCAGGTGTTGCTCACGGCCGATGACCTCATGAGGCGCAGCCACCATACGAACGCCTTTCGCGCCCTGAACAGGCTGCTAAACCTTGGGGTGGTGCCGGTGGTCAACGAAAACGACACCGTGGCCACGCACAAGATCCGCTTCGGCGACAACGATCGCCTGTCGGCCCTGGTGGCCCATCTGGTCCGTGCTGATGCGCTGGTGCTGCTGTCCGACGTTGATTCGCTCTATGACGGCCCTCCGGCGAAGGGCGCCAAGCGGATTCCCCGTGTCGACGGCCCCCAGGACCTCAAGGGCGTGACCATTGGGGCGCCCGGCAAGGCCGGAGTCGGAACCGGCGGAATGCAGACCAAGGTTGAGGCCGCCATTATGGCGGCCGACTCCGGTATCCCCGCGATGGTCACGTCGACTGCGAATGTGTTGGCAGCCCTGGCCGGCGAGGACGTTGGAACATGGTTCACCGTGAACGGGGCGCGCAAGCCGGTACGGATGATGTGGCTCGCCCACCTCGCGCACGTGGAGGGCCGGCTGATCCTCGACGACGGCGCGGTCAAGGCCGTGCGTGACCGCCACACCTCGCTGCTCCCGGCCGGGATCTCGGCGGTTGAAGGTCATTTCGAAGCAGGGGACGCCGTGGAAATGGTCGCTGCCGACGGAACCGTCATTGCGCGCGGTCTGGTCAACTATTCGGCTGCTGAGTTGCCGCAGATGCTGGGCCGTTCCACGGTGGAGCTCGGTGAGTCGCTGGGACGTGGATTTGACCGCGAGGTTGTTCACGTTGACGATCTGGTTCTGGTTTAGCGAGCGGGCCCGCCTAGACTTGAAGGATGACTGAGGCACTGATTCCCGAAGCGGCTGAGAAATCCAACGACGCCAGGCAGGCAACCCCGGGCCCCGAAACGGAGAAGGCGCGTCCCTCGTCGGCCGACGTCGAGGCAGCCGTCCACGCCATCGCCGACCGTTCGCGCCAGGCCGCCCGCAGAATGGCCAGCGCCAACCGGGCCTGGAAGGACCGCGGACTCCGCGCCATCGCGGCCGCACTGCTGGAAAGCCAGCCCCGGATCCTCGCCGCCAACACCAAGGATGTCGCTGCCGGCAAAGCCAACGGCACCTCCGCGGCAATGCTGGACCGGCTCACCCTCACGGACGCCCGCATCCAGGGCCTCGCCGCCGCGCTGGAGAACCTCGCCACCCTGCCCGATCCTGTCGGCAACGTGGTCCGCGGCCAGACCTTGCCCAACGGGCTCCGGCTGCGCCAGGTCAACGTGCCCATGGGCGTCGTCGCCGCCATCTACGAAGCCCGCCCCAACGTCACCGTGGACATCGCCGGACTGGGCCTCAAGAGCGGCAACGCCGTCATCCTGCGCGGCGGGACCGCCGCTGCCGCCACCAACGCCGCCCTCGTCGCCGTGCTCCGGGACGCCCTCGAATCGGTCGGCCTGCCCGCCGACGCCGTGCAGAGCGTCGACGAGTATGGCCGTGAAGGCGCCAACGTCCTGATGCGCGCCCGCGGCCGCGTCGACGTCCTGATTCCGCGCGGCGGACGTGAACTGATCCAGTCCGTCGTGACCAACGCCAAGGTCCCCGTGATAGAGACCGGCGAAGGCAACGTGCACATCTTCCTGGACGCCTCGGCCAACGAGGAGATGGCCGTGGAGATCCTGCTGAACGCCAAGACCCAGCGGCCCAGCGTGTGCAACACCGTGGAAACCCTGCTGGTCCACTCGGCGTCGACCGTGCTGCCCGCCGTCGCCGAGGCCCTCCGCGCCGCCGGTGTCACCCTGCACGCCGACGAACGGATCCGCGCCGCGCTGCCGGCCACGGTCGTTTCGGTCCCCGCCACTGAGGAGGACTGGGCGACCGAGTACATGGACCTGGACCTCGCCGTGGCTATGGTGGACAGCCTGGACGACGCCGTCAAGCACATCCGCACCTGGTCCACCGGCCACACCGAAGCCATCCTGACCAATGACCTCGGCAACGCCGAACGATTCATCGCGGAGGTGGATTCGGCCGCCGTGATCGTCAACGCGTCCACCCGCTTCACGGACGGCGGCGAACTGGGCCTGGGCGCGGAGGTGGGTATTTCCACCCAGAAGCTGCACGCCCGCGGGCCAATGGGGCTGACGGAACTGACGACCACCAAGTGGATCGTCCAGGGCGAGGGCCAGATCAGGGCCTAGCAACGCTGTAACATGGAACAGAAGTCCGGAACGGCGGGGATACCCGCCGTCGTCAAATCTTGAACTCACTAGGGGAGAACATGCTGTTGCAGCAGATCGCCACAATCGTCACCGCCGCTGGCGAATCAGGCCACGAGGAACTCGCGCCGCTCATTGCTCCGCCGCTCGTCGTTGGCGCCGTGATGTTCGCCCTGCTCATGGTCATGCTGTTCGTCACGCTGTCCTACTCCAACCTGGGCAAGCGCCACGAAGCCGTCGAGGAGCACTCCGACCCGCACCGCCAGCACCCGAACAAGCACGATCACGGCCAAGGGCACTAATATTTCCGCCATCGGGGAGCAGCGCGGCGCCAAGCGCCGCCTGCGTCTGGGTGTGATGGGCGGCACTTTCGATCCCATCCACCACGGGCACCTTGTCGCGGCCAGTGAGGTCGCGGCCAAGTTCGACTTGGACGAAGTGGTCTTCGTGCCCACGGGCCAGCCGTGGCAGAAGATGAGCAAGAAGGTCAGCGAGGCCGAGCACCGCTACCTGATGACAGTCATCGCCACGGCCTCGAACCCGCGCTTCACCGTCAGTCGGGTGGACGTGGACCGGCCCGGGCCCACATACACGATCGACACGCTTCGGGACCTGCACACCCTGCGTCCGGACGCGGACCTCTTCTTCATCACCGGCGCCGACGCCCTGGCCCAGATTCTGTCCTGGAAAGACATCGACGAGCTCTGGTCCCTCGCGCACTTCGTCGGCGTCACCCGGCCCGGCCATGTCCTGGACGGGATGGGCCGCAAGGACGTCAGCCTGCTCGAGGTTCCCGCCATGGCGATCTCCTCGACCGACTGCCGCACCAGGGTCGCGGCAGGGAACCCCGTGTGGTACCTCGTCCCCGACGGCGTCGTCCAGTACATCGCCAAGTACGGACTGTACGGCAGCGACCCGGACACCGGGGACACCTCCGCCGGCAACGGCGCCGCCCGCTTTGACCGAAGCACCGAGATAGCCCAACCCGCCAGCACCGAATGAGTTTGCAATGAGTCAGGAACAGCCACCAATCCGCAGCCGCCGCGAACTGCGGCAGGCCAGAGATGAACGCCTGGAAGCGAACCAGGAGCCCGGTACCCCAGGTCCCGGAGCGGTTTCCCCTGCCTCAAAAATGCCTGGCTCGACTGCCCCTGTCACTCCGGGGCCCGGCAGTATTATTGCCGCCGGCGGTGTGGCCCCCGGCGGTGTTGACCCCGGCGAGCCCACGGAAGCGGAAGTCACCGGCCGTCGCCGGAATCCTGGCCCCGTGGACTCAGTACGCACGTCCGCCGGCTCGGAGCGGTCCTCGCAGGTCCGGGCCCGGGACCGCGCCACCCTGCGCACCATCAAGGAACTCGCCGAAAAAGAGGGCAATCTCTCCGGCGGCGGGCCGCCCACGCGGCGCCAACTCCGGCTGCTGCAGCTGGCGGCCGAAACAGCCCCGGCAACTTCCGCCAACCTGATTGTCCCCGCTTCGCCGCGGACCCGGGCGACTCCGGTCGTCCGTCAGCCCGGCGCCGCCGCCGCTGCACAGCAAGCCGCTGCCGCACCGGAAACGGAAGGTGCGCAACCCGGGGTGGACCGCTCCGTCGCTGATGGCGCCAAAGGCCCCGGGCAGAAGACCGAGGACGCCGGCGCTGCCGGCCGGGGTGGCCAGGAGCCCGCGGGCATGACCGTGGAACAGGCCCTCGCCGCGCGGGAGCTCCTGGCCCAGCAGGCCCAAAACCAGCTGGCCAAAATGGAACACATCAACGCCACCGACCCGGACGCCGTCGACCCTGACGTGCTGGCGGAGCAAATTGCCCTGGCTGAGCGGGCCGCCGTGCTGAACCGCCGGGCGGCCGCGAAACAGAAACTGGCCGAGCAGAACAGCAAGCCCGAACCGGTGCGCAATGACCCGACCACGGCCAACAACCTGGCCATGGTCACACCCCTGGAATTCGTCCAGGTCCCCGGCGTGGAGCGGCCAGTCTTGAAGCGCCCTGCCACGTCCCACGTGCCGGTCGTCACCAACCCGGGTACCCGGGTTGAGCAGCCCCGGAAGTCCGGCATTCGCCGTCCGGGTCCTTCCCGCCAACGGGGTGCGGGCAGCACAAGCAGCCGCGCCGGAGTGCTGGCCCGCGCCGAGGCTGCCGCCAAGGCTGCCTCCTCACCTCAGGCATCGTCCCCCGTGGCCGGGATCCCTGCCGCACCCCAGTCTGACGAGGACTTCGCCGGCGGGTCGCCCGTCGCCGCGAACACCGCTTACGGGCTTGACCCCCTCGACGCGGACACGGCCGGCCTCGGCCGGGCGCGGCGTCTCCGCCTTGTGCAGCTCGCGGTGCTGGTCCTTGGCGTGATGGCGCTGATCGCCGGCATCATCCTGATCATCACCGGCCTCTCCGGCTAGCCACCTTCGTTCCTGGCCTCGCCGTTCCAGCTGGCGGCCCGCGCATTTCCGCTATACACGCTTTTTCACCCAACAAGCTTTCTCATAACAAGCTTTTCCCCAACAAGGAGTCCCGTGACTGCAACAGATTCAGCCATCACCACAGCCCGCCACGCAGCCCGAGCTGCCGCGGAGAAACTCGCCGAGGACATTATCGCAATGGACGTCAGCGAACGGCTGGCCCTGGCCGATATCTTCCTGATCGCCTCCGCGCCGTCCGAGCGCCAGGTCAACGCGATCGTGGACGGCATTGAAGACGAACTTTCCAAGTTCGAGCTCAAGCCGATCCGCCGTGAAGGACGCTCCGGCGGCCGCTGGGTCCTGCTGGACTACGGTGACATCGTCATCCACGTCCAGCACGAGGAAGACCGGGTGTTCTACGCCCTGGAGCGTCTCTGGAAGGACTGCCCCGTCGTGGACCTGCAGCTCGGGGACGACGCCTCCGCTAAGGCCGCGGCAGCCTCCGAAGCGGAGTAGCTGCGGGAGTACAACGGAATATGCCCGATTTGGAATTTTCCGAAAGGCTGTTCTAAGATATTTGAGTTGCTTCGGAGAGATCCGGACCAAAAATCCGGAACCGGCAGTTTTGCTAACGGGTCCGGAGCAACGAAAATTCGGGGCTGTGGCGCAGCTGGTAGCGCACCTGCATGGCATGCAGGGGGTCAGGGGTTCGAGTCCCCTCAGCTCCACCGGATAATCCGCCGGGATCGCAAGATCCCGGCGGATTTTTTTATCCGCTGATGTGGCGGGGCCTGCCACATGGGCACGCATCGGAAGTTTTCCGGGTTGCAGGCGCGGGCGGCGTGTCGATTCGCGTGAACCGGAAATGTGGTTTAAGATAAACAGGTTGCTTCAGGGAAGATGGTCCTTCACGGGAACGTTTTGCCAGGCAAATTCGGGGCTGTGGCGCAGCTGGTAGCGCACCTGCATGGCATGCAGGGGGTCAGGGGTTCGAGTCCCCTCAGCTCCACCGAAGAGGTCCTGCTCACTGAGCAGGGCCTCCTTTGTTTTAGCGGAATGCCTACAAGTGAATTGCGGGGCCAGGCCAGTGCTCAGCCGTTAAGCCTGCCGGATTTCCGGCTCTCCCGCCAGGCCCGCCATGCGCCCGTGGACCACAGGGCCCACAGCACAAGGAGCGGCTGGAACAGCAGGCGGATTCCCCGGCTCAGGTCTGAATTGAGTCCGAACGAATCGGTGCCCGTGGTGAACTGGGAGATGTTGCCCGGGAAGACCGCGACGAAGAAGGCTGCGACTATCCAGCCGAGAGCCAGCCGCCACCGACTGAGCAGCAGCAGGCCCAGCCCCAGGCCGATCTCCACCAGGCCGGAAGCGACCACGACGAAGTCCACGTCCAGCGGCAGCCAGGGCGGCACCTGGGCGTAGAACGACTCACGGCTCCAACCCAGGTGGCTGACACCGGCCAGGACCAGGAAGCCGCCCAGCAGGAGCCGGCCGGCGCGCCGCAACCCCGGGTGCAGCCGGGAATCCGCGGCCCGGGGCGGCACCGGAGGGTGCGGTGGAACCGGACCGGGGGACTGTACTGGATTGTTGGCCATGCGGCGCCACCTTCACTCTGGGGAAATCAGCTTAGCAATCCGGTCTGGGCGGCCTTCGTTCCTCCTGCTCGACTAAAGTTGGGCACGTGAATGAGACCCTGCCGCCCTGCCCTGAGTGCTCCAGCGAATACACGTATGAGATGGGGGCGCTCCTGGTCTGCCCGGAGTGCGCGCATGAGTGGTCCCCGGTTGCGGAGCCGGAGCCGGAGGACCAGGAGCCCCAGCCGATCAAGGACGCCGTCGGCAACATCCTCGCGGACGGGGACACCGTCACAGTCATCAAGGACCTCAAAATCAAGGGCAGTTCCACCGTGATCAAGGTCGGCACCAAGGTCCGCGGAATCCGGCTTGTGAACGGCGTGGGCGACCACGACATCGACTGCAAAGTGGACGGCGTTGGTCCCATGCAGCTCAAATCCAGCGTGGTCAGGAAGATTTGACCGGGTCCTGACCGCCCGTCCGCTGGCATGGCCGGGTTTCATGTGCCCCGGGCGGTTGTTTGGCCTCGGGGGCGGAGCGTGTTAGACATGGCTCAGACCCAGTCCTCCCACGCGAGTAGGAACTTATGGCTGAAACGCTTCGGATGCCCCCCGGTGGCGGCCGATGAACGGCCGCGCCGCACGATGGAGAGATGCGCTGCGCACCCAGCTATGGCCCCTCCCGGCGGCAGCAGTCGGCCTGGCCGTTGCCCTGGGAACGATGGTTCCCGCGTTGGACGCTGCTGTTGACGGCGAGTTGCCTGAGGGTATCGCCGTACTCCTGTTCAGCGGTGGACCCGAGGCGGCCAGAGCGGTCCTGCAGGCCATCGCCGGCTCGCTCATCACCGTTACGTCCCTGACGTTCTCCCTGACAGTGGTGACGCTGCAGCTGGCGAGCAGCCAGTTCTCGCCACGACTGCTGCGGACCTTCACCTCGGACCGGTTCGTCCACGTTACGCTGGCCCTGTTTTTGGCTGCCTTCGCGTTCTCCCTGACAGTCCTTCGAAGCGTCCGCGATGAGGGCAGCGGGGCCGAGGCGTTTGTCCCTGAAATCTCCGTCACCATAGCTTTCGTGCTGGCCATCTCCAGCGTCATCGGCCTGGTGCTCTTCCTGGCACACCTCACCCGGGAAATCCGCGTGGAGACCATGATGCGGCGGGTCAACGTCGAAACGCAGGACACCATGGACCGCGTCTTTCCCCAGGACCGCCCGGGCCGGGGGGCAGAACCGGAACCTGTTCCAGCGGCGATCCTTATCGAGTCCGCCCACTCCGGATTCCTGACGTCAGTGGACAAAGCATCGCTCGTGCAGGCGGCCGCCAACGCGGGGGGAGTCATTCGGCTGGACCGTGAACCGGGAGGCTCCCTGGTCAAAGGCGTACCCTTCGCGACCGCATGGCCGGACACGGCCGGGGCAACCTTCACATCTGCCATTCGGGATGAGCTGGGCACCAGCGTCAACGCCGCCGTCGCCACCGGGTTTGAACGCACCAACGTCCAGGATGTCGGATTCGGCTTCCGCCAGCTGGTCGACGTCGCCGCACGGGCACTTTCCCCGGGCATCAACGACCCCACCACGGCAGTGCACATCATCGGGCACCTCTCCGCGCTGCTGTGCCGGCTGATGGAGAGAAACCCCGGTCCCGAGCACCTCGCCGATGACGAGGGGCGGGTAAGGGTGGTCCTCGCACTGCCCACTTTCAAGGACCTTCTGGATCTGGCCATGAACCAGCCCCGGCTCTACGGTGCAGCGGACCCCGACGTCGCCGCGCGCCTCCTTGGCCTTCTTCAGGAGCTCTCCTGGTGCGACCGGAACGGCCGATACCGGATGGAGATCCTGGACCACCGGGGACGGATGCTCGCGGCTATCGGCGCTGGAAAATACTCACCAGCCGAACGGCAGCATCTGCTGGACCTGGCAGCAGCGGTGGGCATTACCCGGCCCCCTGTCTGAGTTTCCTCGACTTGTTTCGTGGCCGATACGCCGGCTTTCTGGTGTTCCGCCACAAGGGGGCGCAGCTGTGTTCCGAAGGACGTGAGGGCGGGGTTGTCTGTGCGGTGCACGGCCATGGCGGTGATTCTGCCGTCACGCAGCCGGTAGAAGAACATGGCCTCATTGCAGAAGATCGACGCCGGGGGGCAGTTTTTCGCGGATGGCCGGGCCCAGACAATCCAGCAAGCGACGCCGGGGGTGCGGGCATGCTCGGTTCTTCACGCAGCCGGGACGCCCCACGGCGCCGGCACGGCGGCCAGGCGGACCTATGGATAGTGTCCGGGAACAGGCAGATAATAAATGCAAGCACCGTGCCGCGCCAGGCCGGTGCCCATGGCCGGGGAATCGGCGCCCTTTCCGATTCAGGTTCCCTGCCGCACTTCAGGGGGAGGAAAAGTTCCCGTGCCACTGTCCGACGAAGAGCGCAGACGCCTTGAAATGCTCGAACAGGACCTGGCCGCAAGCGACCCGGACCTGAACCTCGAACTGCAGTCCGGACAACCCCGCGGTATGGCTGCCCGCGCGGTGTTCGGTATTTTAGCCGCGGTGGCCGGTTTCGCGCTGATCATCGCTGGGATCATCACGCAGATCACGACCATAGGCGTTGTCGGCTTCCTGCTGATGGGCGCGGGTGCCCACTGGTTCCTCAGCGGCCGCGGCCCGCGCCACGGATCCGGCTACCCGTTTTTGACCTCAGCAGGGCCATGAACAAGTCACCATCCCCCGCACCGGGCGGGCGAGGACACCGACGGCGGCTGTGGGGAGCGCTCGGCGGGGGAGCCGCAGGCTTCGTCCTGGCATCCGTCGCCTACCTGTTGATCACCCCTGTGCTGGAAGCCAGCCCCGGGTGGGTCCGGGAGCTGCAGGGTCTGTCGTGGAACCTTGTTCCCGGCCTCACTGTGCTCGGCGGCGTCACCGGATGGATGCTAGCGGGCCCCGGCCGCGCCAAATTCGACGACGGCTGACAGGGATCAGGATAAGTTTGCAGGGGTCCTCATTTTCGAGGCCCAAACAACCTGACTCACAAAAGGCGGCAGCTCGCGCGTGGCGGACAACAATCTTGATTCCCTCTTCTCCCGGCTGGGCAGGTACCCGGACGTGGAGGCGGCCAACCTGCAGGCCTGGGACGCCACGGACAGGCTCCTCCTGGACACCGCCGCCGACCTGCTGGCTGCCGGTGTCCTGCTTCCCGGAAGCCGTCTGGCCATTGTGGGGGACCGCTACGGTGCGCTGACGCTTGGCGCCCTGGCACCCGGCGACGCCGTCCCTGGCGGCGCCGTCAACTGGGCCGCTCCGGTCCGGGTACACCAGGACCTCATCACCGGTGAGCATGCCCTCCACCACAACGCCGGGATGATCGGCGTCGCCGGTGGCTTCGAACAGCTGCCCCTGGGAGCCGGGCTTCTGTCCGGGGCCGGCGTCGTGCTCCTTCAGCTGCCCAAGTCGCTGGCGGAGCTGGAGGAGATTGCCGACGCCATCGCCCGCCACGGGGCATCCGACGTTGTGCTGCTGGCCGGTGGCCGGGTCAAGCACATGAGCCTGGGCATGAACGCCGTGCTGGAGCGCCACTTCAGCGAGGTCCAGCCCCAGCGGGCCCGGCAAAAATCGCGGATCCTGCTGGCCCGCGGACCCAGGCCCGCCACCGGCGCCCCGAAGTTCCCGGTCACCGGGGTCAACGCCGAGCTGGGCCTGACGGTGTGCGCCCGCGGCGCCGTGTTTGCCGGCACCGGGCTGGACATCGGCACCCGGTTCCTGCTGGAGTTCCTGCCCCAGATGCCGATGGCACGGCACGCGATCGACCTCGGCTGCGGCACCGGGATCCTCGCCGCCATGTATGCCCGCGGCAACCCCGGGTCCCGGGTCACCGCCACCGACCAGTCCGCGGCCGCCGTCGACTCCGCCAGGGCGACAGCGGAAGCCAACGGCCTCGCGGGCCAGGTCACCGTCGTCCAGGACGATGCCATGGCCTCGCTGCCGGATGCCAGCGCCGATCTGATCCTGCTCAACCCTCCCTTCCACGTCGGAGCCGCGGTGCACGCCGGGGCCGGCCTAAAACTGATTGAGGCGGCCGGGCGGGTCCTCGCGCCGGGCGGCGAACTCTGGACGGTGTTCAACAGCCACCTGCACTACCAGCCCGCGCTGCAGCGGCTGATTGGCCCGACCCGCGAGGTCGGCCGAAACCCGAAATTCACGGTGACCGCCAGCATCCGAAAAACCCACAAAGTGTGAAGCGGGGCGTGTGGGCGGTCACAGGAGCGTAACGTACGATTCTGAGATAAGCAGTGCATAGCCAAAGACGTTTAGGGGTATCAGTGACTGAGATCCGCCAGCCATCGCCGAGGCGCGGAACCAATTTGCCCCGTATGGGGGACTTCAACCTCACGGTCATCCTCGATGCCATCCGGCGTTCCCCGGCCGGCCTCAGCCGGGTGGAGCTGGCCCAGATCGTCGGGCTGTCCCCGCAGACGATCTCCAATATCTCCCGCCGGCTTCTGGACCAGGACCTGATCTATGAGGCCGGCAAGGAAGGCACCGGACCGGGCAAGCCGCGGACCATGCTCAGGCTCAAGTCCTCCGGAATGTACGCCGTGGGCGTCCACCTGGATCCGGCCGTGACAACGTTCGTGGTGCTGGACCTGGTTGGAGCCGTGGTGAAGCATACCCGGATCAAGACCCCGGGAGGCAGCGATCCAGGGGCCGTCATCGACACCATCGCCGCCGAAATCAAGCAACTCATTTCGGAGTCCGGGGTGGACCCGGCCCGGATCGCCGGCCTGGGGATCGCCTCGCCCGGCCCGATCGACCTCGAGGAGGGCACCGTCATCGACCCTCCGCTCCTGCTCGGCTGGGACCGCGTGCCGCTCCGCGACGCCCTGGCCGCGGCCACCGGGCTGTCCACCATCGTGGACAAGGACGTGACGAGTGCCGCGGTGGCGGAGACCTGGGCGGGCGGCCCGAGCGGCGCCGGCAGTTTCGTCTTTATGTACATGGGCACCGGAATAGGCTGCGGGATCGTGCTCAATGACGAGGTGGTGCGCGGCACCTCGGGCAACGCCGGGGAGATCGGGCATATCATCGTTGATCCGGACGGCGCACCCTGCGACTGCGGGCTGCGCGGCTGCGTCAAGTCCTCCTGCATCCCCCAGGTGCTGGTGGCCCGGGCCGTCGAAGCCGGCGTCCTGGACGGCCCCGTCGAAGCAGCGACGGGTCCCGCCATCCAGGAGAGCTTCGCCGCACTGTGTGCCGCCGCCTCCGCCGGCGACGCCAGGGCGGAGGAAATCATCGACCACTCCGCCGTTCTCGTGGCCCGCGCCGTCTCGACCGTCACCAATGCCCTGGACGTGGACCGTGTGGTGTTCGGCGGACCGTTCTGGAGCTGCCTCTCGCAGCGGTATCTCGAACGGATCCCGGAGCTGGTGCGGGAAGACAGCGCCACCCGGAAGATCCATGAAATCGAGGTGGTCGGCACCGGTGTCGGCGAGGATGTCGGGGCGATCGGGGCCGCCTGCCTCGTACTGGAACACACACTGGCGCCCCGCTCACAGCGCCTCCTGCTGGAGGGCTAGAGCCGGCCGGTGGACCGGTCCCGGGGTCAGGGCGTCAATCGATGTCCTCGACGACGGTACCGAAGGGGATCGAATCGTCCAGGTGCGCCTGATGGTCGTGAGGGTGCACCACCACGCGGACACCGTGCGACTTGTCTGCTGCGGACTGCATCAGGATGGGCCGGACGGTGTTGATGAAACTCTCGCTTTTGTCGGCGAGATACTCCTGGTAGCTGGCTGGAAGCGTGATCATGGCAAAAGGATAGTCCTGCGCGGGCACAATGGGGAGTGCTACCCATTGCCGGAGATCACGGGGCGGGCTTGGATAGGATGGCGGTTGGCTGCCGCTGAGGCAGTCCGCCGCCGCAAAACCAGCTACAGGGGGATTTCGAGTGCTTCAGACTATGGCCGCCGCACGGCTTGAACCGGCGGAACTGGCCCGGGCGCAGCAGACCCTGGCGGCCATCTCCCGCAGCTTCGATGCCAAGGTGGTGGGCCAGGCCAGGCTCCGCGAATCCCTCCTGATTGGACTCATGACCGGCGGGCACATCCTGCTGGAAAGCGTTCCCGGGCTGGCGAAGACCACCGCCGCACAGACCGTGGCCGAGGCCATCAGCGCGGACTTCCGCCGGATCCAGTGCACCCCGGACCTGCTCCCGAGCGACATCGTCGGGACCCAGCTCTACGACGCCGCGAAGGGCATCTTCGTGACCCAGCTCGGCCCGGTCCACGCCAACATCGTCCTCCTGGACGAGATCAACCGCTCCAGCGCGAAGACCCAGAGCGCCATGCTCGAGGCCATGCAGGAGCGCCAGACTTCCATCGGGGGAATGGTGCACCCGCTGCCCGCCCCTTTCCTGGTGCTGGCCACGCAAAACCCGATCGAGCAGGAAGGGACCTATCTGCTGCCCGAGGCCCAGATGGACCGCTTTATGCTCAAGGACGTGCTGGATTACCCCACCCCGGCGGAAGAAGCGGAGATCATCCGCCGGATCGACGCCGGTGTGTTCACTCTGGAGCAAAAACCCGCCGCGGCTGCCTCGCTCGACGACGTCAGTGAACTTCAGGGCGCCGTCCGGCGGGTCTACATCGACCCGGCGATCGTCCGCTACATCGTGGGCCTGGCCTTCGTCACCCGCAACGCCGCCGAGTACATCGACGCGCGGCTGGCCGGCTTTATCGAGTTCGGCGCCAGCCCCCGCGCCAGCATCGCCTTCAGCCAGGCAGCCCGGGCGGTGGCACTGCTGCAAGGACGGGACCACGTGATCCCCGAGGACGTGAAATCGCTCGCCCACCGCGTCCTGCGCCACCGGCTTATCCTCGGCTTCGAGGCCGTCGCCGAGCAGGTTCCGGTGGAGACCGTGATTGACGCCATCGTCGGCGCCGTCCAGACCCCCTGAGAATGGCGGGTCACCTCCAGCGCGTAAAGTCCACGCTGTCGATCTTCGCCCACCGCAAGGCCCGCGGCCTGCTCGAGGGCCAGTACGGCTCCGTCTCCCACGGCCGCAGCCTGGACTTCGAAGACCTCCGCGCCTATGTGCCCGGCGACGAGGTCCGCGACATCGACTGGAAGGCAACCGCCCGGCATGGTTCCCCCTTGGTCCGGCGCTACCTCGCGGTCCGCCGGCAGACCCTGCTGCTGGTCACCGACACCGGCCGCAACATGGCCGCCGAATCCCGGGACGGCGAGCCGAAAAGGGACATCGCCGTGCTGGCCCTGGGGGTCGTGGGTTACCTCGCGCACCGCCACGGCGACGCCGTCGGGCTGGTCTGCGGCGACTCCGGCGGATCCCGTGCGCTGCCGGGCACGGCCGGCGAAGCGCACCTGGAACGGCTGCTCAGCGACGTCCATGACACCACCTCACTGGACGCTGCGCCGAGCCGGCTCGAAACCCAGCTGGACTACGTGGCCCGGAACTTCTCCCGGCGGATGCTGCTCCTGGTGGTGGCCGATGAACTCCTGCCGGATGCGGAGACGGAACGGCTGCTCCGCCGGCTGCGCGCCCAGCACGAGATCCTGTGGCTGACGGTCCGGGACGCCGATCTGCTCGGCACCGGCGCCGACTCCTGCGACGTCGCCGGCACCCCTGCGGGGCCCCGCTCCGGCAATCCCGCGGGAGCGCGGTCCGGACTGCTGCCCGGCGGGCTGGCGGAATCCGCCGCCATCGCCGCGGCGTACGCGCGTGCCGGGGAGGAACGCGACGCGGCGCGGCGATCGGTGCTGCGCCGGTTGGGGATTGCCGAAGCCGAAGCCGGCAGCACCCGCGACGTGATCCCCGCCGTCTTCACCCTCCTGGCACGGCACCGGCGGGGACGGTGACTGGCATGGACGGTGACTTCTTCGGGCCGCTGGAGTACAGCGCCTGGTTCCCGTGGGCGGCCCTGGGACTGCTGGTCCTCGCGGCGGCCTGGTACGGCTACGTCTTCCGCAGCACCCGACGCCGGCCCGCGGCACGGCAGGCCGGGCAAACCCCGGTGCTTCCCCCCGCCTATGCCGCGCCGGATCTGGCCGGGCTCCGGCGGGACTACCTGCAACGGATCGACGCCGTGGACCGTGAGGCCGCGGCAGGCACCCGCTCCAGCCGTTCCTCGCACCAGGAGCTCAGCCTGCTGATCCGCAGCTTCGTCCGCGACGCCGCCGGGGTGGACGCGACGCGGATGACCCTGGCCGAGCTCCGGGCGGCGGGCGCGGCAGTCGCGGTGGGCCCGGCGGCGCACGGTGTCCCGGCCGCGGCTGACGCCGTCGCGGCGCTGTACCCGGCAGAGTTCGCCGCCGGCCCGGCGTCGGGCGTTCCGGACGCAGCCCGGGCCGCGCGGGAGGTGGTCCGTTCATGGAACTGATGTTCTGGTGGATCCTGCCCGCCGCAGCCGTGACGGTCCCCGCGCTCTGGCTCCTCGGGCGGCGGCGGCACCGGGCCCGCACTGCCCGACGCCGGCCGGTCGCCCACAGCGACCGCCTCACGGCGCTGCCGGAGTACCAGGCGGCCCTGCGGAAGCACCGGAACCGGCTGCGGCTGCTCGCCGCCGCCGGCACCGTACTGATGGCGGCCGCGGTCGTCGCGGCCGCCCGCCCGGCCGAACGCAGCACCGTCCGGCCCGAACAACACAAACGGGACATCATCCTGTGCCTGGACGCCTCCGGCTCCATGAACAGCGCCGATGCCGCCGTGGTGGACGTCTTCGGCCGGCTCGCCCAGGAATTCGACGGCGAGCGGATCGGCCTCACGGTCTTCGACAGCAGCGCCGTGCAGGTGTTTCCGCTGACCGACGACTACGCCTATGTCCAGGACCAGCTGCAGCAGGCGAAGAGCGCCTTCGACGGGGCCGGCAGCGGGAGCTTCCTCGACGGGACGTGGAACGGCGAGGGCTCCTCGCTGATCGGCGACGGCCTTGCTTCCTGCCTCCAGGGCTTCCCGGCGGCGCGCGAAGGGGAAGAGACCGGGCGCCGGGCCCGTTCGGTCATCCTGGCCACGGACAACTTCCTATCCGGCACCCCGCTCGTCACCCTCGCAGAAGCCGGGGCTGTGGCGAAAGACCGGGACGTACGGGTCTTCGCCCTGAACCCGGGGGACTACGACGTCGGCCCGGACGCCGGCGCGGAACAGCCCGGCGCCCGGCTGCGCAGCGTGGCGGAGGGCAGCGGCGGCGCGTACTACGCCCTCGACAGCCCGGACGCGGTTCCCGGCATTGTCACCGGGATCGAGGCCACCCAGGCCGCGGCGTTCCGGGGCGCACCCCGGGCCGTGGTGTCCGACCGCGCCGAGGTTCCGCTCGCCGTGGCGCTGCTGGCGGGGCTGGTCCTCGCCGGAGCATCGTGGCGGCCCCGGCGATGACGCTCAACCCCATACTGTCCTGGTGGGTCATGGGTCCGCTGGCCGCCGCCATCGTCCTGGGCCTCGGCTGGGTACTGTTCCGCTCCCGGCAGCAGCACGCGCCTTCCGGGGAGGCCGGGATCCGCGGCTGGCTCTTCCGCGGCGGTCTCGTGCTGCTCCTGCTCCTCGCCGCCTGCCGGCCCGGCATCGCCGGCGGCACCGTCCAGGCCGCGGCCACGGACCTGAACGTGTTTTTTGTGGTGGACACGAGCAGCAGCATCGCCGCCGAGGACCACACCCCAGCCGGGGGACAATCAGGCAAGGGACAAGCAGCCGGGGGCCAGACAGCAAAGGGCCAGGCGGCCGGAGTGCCACGGCTCGACGGCGTCCGGGAGGACATCCGGGCCATCGCCCGGGAACTCGCCGGCGCCCGCTATTCGCTCGTCAGTTTCGATTCCAGCGCTACAGTGCGGATGCCCCTGACCGCCGACACGTCCGCGCTGGAGACCGCGGTTGCCGTGCTTGGGCCCGAGGTGACCGACTACTCGCAGGGCAGCAGCGTCACCGCAGCCCGGGTAGTCCTCGCCGAACGGCTCGCCACCGCCCGGGACAGCCATCCGGAACGACCCCGGCTGGTGTTCTACTTCGGCGACGGCGAACAGACCAGCGCCGCCGCACCCCAGGCCCTGGGGATTGACGGCTCCCTCGTGAGCGGCGGCGCCGTCCTCGGCTACGGCACGCCGGACGGCGGCCGGATGAAGGAAAACAGCGGAGACCCCACACGGCCGGCCGCGACCTACATCCAGGACCCGGCCACCGGCGGCGAGGCCGTCTCCCGCCTGGACGAGGACCGGCTGCGGGACCTCGCACGCCAGCTCGCGGTGCCCTATGTGCACCGCGCGGCCGGGGACGCTGCGGCCCCGATGCTCCAGCAGGCCACGCCCGGCACCCTGCTGCGCACCGGTGACACCCTCGACGGCAGGACCGAACTCTACTGGGCGCCGGCCTTCGCCGCCTTCGTGCTGGCGCTGCGTGAAACCCTGCTGGTCTCCGGCCAGCTCAGGGAGCTCCGGCCCGCAGGCCGGCCCGTCCTCCGCCCCGTCCGCCGGGCGTCCCCGGAGGCACTGCCGGGGGCACTGCCGGAGGCGCTGCCGCCCGCCGGCCGGGGGCCGGGCGCATGAGCGTCCGACGCCGGCGCCTGCTGCTGTGGTCCGCGCTTCCCGTGCTGCTGGCGCTGCTGCTCGCCGCGAAGCTGCTCAGCGCCGCCTGCTTCTCCGGCCAGGCCAGCGGCGCCTTTGCCCGGGGTGACGCCCCGGCGGTGGAGTCGGCCGCCGCGGTCCTGGGCATCGCGAACTTCCTCGAGCCGCACAAGGCACCGTTCGCGGCCGGGGCCGGCCTGGCGCTCCGCGGCGACTACACCGCCGCGCGCACCGCATTCGAGGCGGCCCTTGATGCGGCCCCGCCGGCCGACGAATGCCGGGTGCGGGCCAACCTGGCGCTCAGCATCGAACGGCTGGGCGACACCGGCAGCGGCGGCACTGGCGGCACAGACGGCACAGGCGAGGGCGTCCGCCTGCTGGAGGAAGCCCTGGCCGTGGTCCGGGCCGCGCCCGCCGGCTGCTTCGGCGCCGACACCGCCGACAGCGAGGCGGGGGAGCGGCTGCAGCAGGCCGGGCAGCGGCTGGAGGAAAAAATCGAGCGGTTGCGCGGCCTGGCGGAACCGGGCGGCGCCGCCGAACCAGGACCGGAAGCCGGACCCGAAGAAGAGGGCGGCGCCGAGTCGGGGAACGGTCTCGACCCGAAGCTGGAGCAACTCCGGGAGGCCGGGAAGTCCGCCCAGCAGGAGCGCAACCGCAGCCTGCAGCGGGAAGAGTATCTCAACGGCCCCGGCTCCGGACCGCTCACGGACAAGCCCTGGTGACCCACCGGGCGAAGAATATTCTGTGCCGGAATGAAATATGCCGTAAACCTGCGTCTTAATTCGGGGGACGACTTGAACCGCCTCCCGGGTGGACCGTAGAGTTCTATCCAAGTTACCTCAGTAACGTGTCAGCGATCCTCCGCTCACGGCCAGCCCCACGGCGGCCCAGGAGGGTGTGGGTGCCCCCATGTGGGCCTGACATTTGCTCACGGACAACTTCGTATCAGGCGTAACAGTCGCGGCTGCGTCCTGCTGGAGTTTTCTCCGTGTTCCCCAAACTCAATTCACCGACGGCCTCCGTTTTCCGGACACAGCTGTCAGTGTTCACAGCCAAGGACGCAAATGTCTCCACCCAGCCTTATTGACACCCATCCAAATCTTGCCGGCACGGCGCCCGTCGCGCTGTCTTACGAACTGTTCCCGCCGCGGTCGCCCGCTGCCGCCGAATCGCTCTGGACCACCATCGGCGAACTGGAAGCCACGGACCCGGACTACGTGTCCGTGACCTACGGCGCCAGCGGCTCCAACCGGAACACCGCCGTCGAGCTCATCAACCGCCTCGTCCAGGAAACCACCCTGCGGCCGCTGGCGCACCTGACCTGTGTGGGGAACTCCCCGGAGGAGCTCGCCGAGATCATCGGCGAACTGCTCGACGTCGGCGTGCGCGGCATCCTGGCCCTGCGCGGCGACCAGCCCAAGGACGGCGTGACACCTCCCGAGGGATCGCTGCGCTACGCCCAGGACCTGATCGAGCTCATCCGCCGCGTCGAACAGCGCCGCTCCGCACTGCTCTGCGCCGGCAAGGTGGCCGTCGGAGTCGCCGCCTACCCCACCCGACACCCGGAATCCCCGAGTGAGGCGCACGATGTCGAGGTGCTGCTGGCCAAGCAGCGCTCCGGCGCCGACTTCGCCATTACCCAGGTCTTCTTCCACACCGAGCAGTACGCGGACCTGCTGACCCGGGCGCGCCGGGCCGGCGTCACCATCCCGATCATCCCGGGTGTTATGCCGCTCACCAGCATCCGCCGGCTCGCCCGGCTCAGCGAGCTGACCGGCGTCGAACCGGACCCGGTCCTGATCGAGCGGCTCGCCGCCGCCGGGACCGACGTCGAACGCACCCGGATCGGGGTCAGCGCCACCGTGGACCTGGCCAATGCGGCCCTGGACGCCGGCGCCCCCGGACTGCACCTCTACACCTTCAACGAACACGCCGCCGCCCTTGACGTGCTGGACAAACTCGCCCTGGCCCGCCCGCAACGCGGCAACCGGCACAGCGGCAACCGGCACAGTAGCCACCAGCGCACGGCCGGCCGCCGCCAGCTCGCCAGCTAACCACCCCACCGACGCTTAGGACTTTTCATGACTGCACAGCACACTCCCGCCAGCACCACCCCCTTCCCGTCCGCCTCCATCCTCGGCTACCCGCGCATCGGCCGCCGCCGCGAACTCAAGAAGGCCGTGGAGGCCTACTGGGCCGGCAAGATCGACGCCGCCGCACTCGATGCCGCCGCCAAGGAGATCCAGCTCGGCACCGCCCGGCGCCTGACGGACCTCGGCCTCACCGAAGCCGCCGCCGTTCCCGGCACGTTCTCCTTCTACGACCAGGTGCTCGACGCCGCCGCCCACCTCGGCGCCGTGCCCTCCCGCTTCGGCAACCTCCTGAACGCTGAGGGGCAGCTCGACATCGACGGCTACTTCACCCTGGCCCGCGGCACCAAGGACCAGCAGCCGCTGGAAATGACCAAGTGGTTCGACACCAACTACCACTACCTCGTCCCCGAAATCGGCCCGGAGACTTACTTCTCGCTGACCTCCAACCGCATCGTCGAGGAATTCGAATACGCCCTCGCCAACGGGGTCCAGACCCGCCCGTACATCGTCGGCCCGGTCACCTTCCTGCTGCTGAGCAAGGCCTCCGACGACGCCCCGGCCGGCTTCAGCCCGCTGTCCCGCCTCGAGGATGTGCTGCCGGTCTACACGGCCCTGCTGGAGAAACTGGCCGCCGCCGGCGCCGGCTGGGTCCAGCTCGACGAGCCCGCCCTCGTGGTGGACCAGGACACCCCCGCCGCCCAGATCCAGGCCGCCGTCGCCCGCTCCTACGAGGTGCTCTCCGCCGCCGCCAACCGGCCGCAGCTGTTCGTCTCCACCCCCTACGGTGCGCTCAACGGCCAGCTCGGCACGCTCGCCGCGACGGACATCGACGCGCTGCACCTGGACGTCTTCAAGGGCGCGGTTCCGTCCGCCGCGGCGCTGGCCGCCCTGGGCAACAAGACCCTGGTTGCCGGCGTCGTGGACGGCCATAACATCTGGCGCAACGATCTGGCCGCCTCAGCGGGGAAGATCGCCGAGCTGAAGAAGTCCGTCGCCAAGCTGGCGGTCAGCACCTCCACCTCCACCCAGCACGTCCCGCACGACGTCGACGAGGAGACCCAGCTCTCCGCGCAGCTGCGCAGCTGGCTCGCCTTCGCCGACCAGAAGGCCACCGAGGTCGTGACCCTCGCCGGCCTGCTGGCGGACCCGGCGCCCGTCCAGCCGGCCATCGACGAGGCCACGCGCATCATTGCCGACCGCGCCGCAGCCGACGGCGTCCGCCGCGCCGGGGTCCGGAACCGCACCGCCGCCCTCACCGACGCCGACTTCAGCCGCTCCGACTACGGCGTCCGCGAAGCCGCACAGACCGGGGCCCTGCACCTGCCGCCGCTGCCCACCACCACCATCGGCTCCTTTCCGCAGACCGGCGAAATCCGCACCGCCCGGGCGCGCGCCAACAAGGGCGAGCTGAGCACCGAACAATACGAACGGCTCATGAAGGATGAGATCAAGCGCGTTGTGGAGCTGCAGGAGGAGCTCGGCTTCGACGTCCTGGTCCACGGCGAGCCCGAGCGCAACGACATGGTGCAGTACTTCGCCGAGAACCTCGAGGGCTTCGACGTCACGGTGCACGGCTGGGTCCAGTCCTACGGCTCGCGCTGCACCCGCCCCTCGATCCTCTGGGGCGACGTCACCCGCAGCGCCCCCATCACGGTGGAATGGGCCAGGTACGCGCAGTCCCTGACCAACAAGCCGATGAAGGGCATGCTTACCGGACCGGTCACCATCCTCGCCTGGTCCTTCGTCCGCGATGACCAGCCGCTCGGCGAGACCGCCAACCAGGTGGCCCTGGCCCTCCGCGACGAAATCGCCGACCTAGAAGCTGCCGGCATCAAGGTCATCCAGGTGGACGAGCCTGCCCTGCGCGAGCTCCTGCCGCTGCGCAAGGCCGACCAGGCCGCGTACCTGGACTGGTCCGTGAAGTCCTTCCGCCTTGCCACTGCCGGCGCCGGGGACGCCACGCAGGTCCACACGCACCTGTGCTACTCCGAGTTCGGCGCCATCATCGATGCGATCGACGGCCTCGACGCCGACGTCACCTCGATCGAGGCCGCCCGTTCGCGCATGGAGGTCGTCCACGACCTGGAATCCCATGGATTCGGCCGCGGCGTGGGACCGGGCGTCTATGACATCCACTCGCCGCGCGTCCCGGGCGAGCAGGAAGTCACCGAACTGCTCAGCACCGCCGTCAAGCACGTCCCGTCCCGCCAGCTTTGGGTCAACCCGGACTGCGGCCTGAAGACCCGCGGCTACGCCGAGACCGAAGAGTCCCTGCGCAACCTGGTCCACGCCACGAAGACGGTCCGTGCCGGACTGCTGGAAGCGGCCAAGTAGCAGGTAGCACTACTGGCAGAGCGCTGAAACAACGACGCCGGCCGGTCACCTTTCACAGGTGGCCGGCCGGCGTCGTGCGTTAATCGGAGGAGTCAGGACTCCCAGAGGATCTCGTCGTCCACGACGCCGTCCTCGTCCGCGGATGCCACCAGGACCTCGTCGGAGAAATGCTGGCCGAGCGTGAAGTCCAGGACGAAGTAGCGCTCCGGCTGGCCGGGGAAGATGCCCACGTGGCCGAGCTTCAGCGCTTTGAGGAAGACCGCGTCGGTGAGCTGGCTTTTGTCCTGGACGCCGAAGACTTTCTTCAGGTGTTCGTCCTTGATCGCGTTGCAGTGGAAGTGCCGGTACTCCTGCGGGCTGGTGCCGTCCTGCTCCAGTTCCTCGGCGATCATTTCCCGGACCTGGTCCACGAGTTCGGGCAGGAAGCGCAACCGGTAGTCAACTTTGTGCATCGCCGCTTCGTCGAAGTGGTCATGCGCGTTGACATTCAGGTCAAGCTCCACGGTCTGGCCCGCCAGTTCATGCTTGGCGGTGAAACTGTGGTCCCTTCCGTGGTTGAGTTCAACCTCTCCGAAGTGCTTGCTCGCTACCTTGTTCATACCTTCAACATAGTCCTCAAAACCGGCCCGTTCCAGCATTCCGGCGGTCTTTGTCTGGCTGGTTTACCACCGGCTCGGCGTCGCGTCGCCGCGATCCGGGACGTCCTGGACGTCCTGGGACGCCCGGGGATCATGGTCCACGACGTTGTCCACGTCGGCGATCAAAACCCCGTCCGCTTCGGCGTTCTCAACCTGCAGCGCCCGCTCCGAGGCGTGCCTGGGCCTTTGCGCGGCCGCCATGACGGTGTCCACCGCGGCGGTGGACGGCTCGGGACTTGGCATGAACTCCTCGGGTACGGCGGTTCCGTTCGCGGCGCCCCGACGGCGGAGCATTTGCATCCAGCGGGGACTGCTGCCAAGGATGCCGTGTTCGGCGAGCTCCTCAACCTCCAGGTTGTAGAAGTCGCCGATGTGATCGACCAGCTGGGCGCGTCGGGCCCGTTCGTAGGCCCGGCGCTCCCTGCTGAAGGCGATGATGGTGGCCCAGCAAATCAGCAGCATGATGACGCTGAACGGCAGGGCGATGATGATCGCCGCCGTCTGGAGCGCCACCAGCCCACCGGATATCAGCAGCGAGATGGCCAGAATGGCGGTGATGAGGACAAAGAAGGTACGTACCCGCTTCTTCGGGTTCACCTGCCCGCCGGTGGCGATCATGCCCATCACCAGGGCGCCGGAATCCGAGGAGGTGATGAAAAAGACGGCAATCAGGAGGATCACGCCGACGGTCAGGACCGGGGTGCCCGGCACATAAGAGAGCATGCTGAACAATGCGCTGGACACGTTGACGCTGCCGTCGGGTTCCAGGAGGTTGCCGCTCCCGCTGAGCTGCACGGCCAGGGCCGTTCCGCCGAGCACGCTGAACCAGAGAATGCCGATCAGCGTGGGCACCAGGATGACTCCTGCGACGAACTGGCGCACGGTCCGGCCGCGGGAAATACGCGCGATGAAGATGCCCACAAACGGGGCCCAGGAGATCCACCAACCCCAGTAGAAGGACGTCCAGGAGGCCTGCCAGGCCTCCCCGGCTTCTCCGCTGAAAGCATTGACATTGAAGGAGAGGCTGACGAAGTTCTGGAGGTACGCGCCCATGGACTGCACGAACTCGCGGAGCAGGAAGGTGGACGGTCCAAAGACCAGCAGGTACAGCACCAGCACTCCGGCGAGCACCAGGTTGATGCTGGAGAGCCATTTCATGCCTTTGGTCACGCCCGAGAGAACAGAGAGCAGCACGAAGAAGGAAATCACGATAATGATGATGATTTCGGACCCCTGGCTGGGCTGCAGCAGGTTGATGCTTTCCAGCCCGGCGCTGATTTGCAGGACGCCCAGGCCCAGGGAGGTTGCCACGCCAAAGAGGGTGCCAACGAGGGCAACGACGTCGATCACATTGCCCCACGCGCCCTGAACGCGCTTGCCCAGGAGCGGTTCAAGGGCCCAGCGGATGGACACCGGGCGCTTGCGCCGGTGGATGGCGTAGGCGAGGGCGAGTCCGATCACCACGTAAATCGACCACGCATGCACGCCCCAGTGCAGGTAGGTCTGGCTTAGCGCCTGCTGCGCGAGCTGCGCGGGCGTCCCGGAGACCCCCGGGCGCGGAGAGGCAAAGTGGCTGAGCGGCTCGCCGACGCCATAAAAGACGAGGCCGATTCCCATGCCGGCGGCAAACAGCAGGGCGAACCAGGCCATCAGCGAGAACTCGGGCTTGTCGTCGTCATGGCCCAGTTTGATGTCTCCGAAGCGGCTGAATCCCAGGAACAGACTGAAGGCCACGAAAAAGCTGGTGATCAGGACGTAATACCAGTTGAAGGAATTGACGATGTTGGCCTGGATGGCACCAAACATCGCTTCGGCGGTTGCGGGAGCCAGAAGGGCAAACGCCGCAAAGAGCGTCACCATCGCGGCTGCGGGCCAAAAGACCCATGGTTGGACTATGCGCGTTTTTGTTTGTTCAGCCATTCCTCAAGGCTACGCGCCGAAGCGAGGGGCACAGGACAGTATTTTTTAGACCTGTCGGATATCGGGCCCGGTGCCGGTACATTAAGCGGATGCAAACTGTTGCCCCCGCCGTCGCCCGCGCCCGTGCACTTTTCGACAGCGGCGCCACCCGCCCGCTGGCCTGGCGGCTGGAACGCCTCGGCAGCCTGCGCCGGATGCTGACCGAGCGCCGGACGGAATTCGCCGAAGCGCTGGCCAGCGACCTGGGCAAGCACGCCACAGAATCCCTGCTGACGGAAATCGGCTTTGTCACAGCCGAAGCCGCGCACCTGGAGAAGAACCTGGAGGCGTGGCTGCGGCCGCGCCCCGTCGCCGTGCCGCTCGCGGTCCAGCCCGCCAAAGCCTGGACCGAACTCACCCCGCTCGGGGTGGTGCTGGTCATCGGTCCGTGGAATTATCCGCTGCAGCTGCTGCTCGCCCCGCTGGCCGGCGCCCTCGCCGCCGGCAACACCGTGGTGCTGAAACCGAGCGAACACGCCCCCGCCACGTCGGCGGCCCTGGCCCGCTGGATCCCGGAGTACCTGGCCGGCGCGGCGGAGGTGGTCCAGGGCGGCATCCCGGAAACCACGGCCCTGCTGGCAATGCGCTTCGACCACATCTTCTTCACCGGAGGGGAAGCTGCCGCCAAGGTGGTGCTGCGCGCCGCGGCGGAGCACCTGACGCCGGTGACCCTCGAACTGGGCGGCAAGTCCCCGGCCTACGTCGACTCCACCACCGACCTGGCGAAGGCGGCCAAGCGGCTCGCGTGGGGCCGGTTCATGAACGCCGGGCAGACCTGCGTGGCGCCGGACTACATTCTGGCGACCGAGGACGTCCTGGTTCCGCTGGAGCGCGAGCTGGTCACGGCGATCGGCGCGCTCTTCGGCACGGACTCCGCCCGCAGCGAGTCCTACGGCCGGATCGTCAACGACCGGCACTTCGCCCGGATCGCGGCGCTCGCCGACGGCAGCACCGTGGTCCACGGCGGGGAACGGGACGCCGCCAGCCGCCACTTCGCCCCGACCCTGCTGCGGCCCGCCCCCGGGGACACCGTCATGGGGGAGGAGATCTTCGGCCCGCTGCTGCCGCTGGTCCCGGTCGCCGGGCGGGATGAGGCCATCCGGATGATCAACGACGGCGCCAAGCCGCTGGCGCTGTACGTGTTCAGCAACGACGCCGGCACCCGCCGCGCCTTCGCCGAACGCACCTCCTCGGGAGCGCTGTGCTTCGACGTCCCGGCGGCGCACCTGATGGTTCCGGGGCTGCCCTTCGGCGGCGTCGGCGGCAGCGGCATGGGCGCCTACCACGGGGAGCATTCGCTGCGGACGTTCTCGCACGAGCGGTCCACCCTGGCCAAGACGTTCCGGCCGGACACCCTGGAGCTGATCTACCCGCCGTACACCAAGACCAAGCACCGGATCATCAGCGCCCTCGCCGGGATGGGGACCGGGCTCAGCAGGCGTTTCCGCCAGCGCTGACCCAGCCCTGCGTCAGCCCTGACTCAGCCCTGGCGCGGGACCGCCTGCTTCAGGGCCGGGGAATTGAAGGTGTCGGCCAGCAGTTCGACGAACAGCTGGACCTGGGCGGTCTGCTTCTCATTGATCAGCAGGGCAAAGACATTGCGGGCCAGCCGGATCTCGGGAACGTCCAGCACCACCACCCCGGCCGGGCGGTGCAGCAGGGCAAGCTCGGGAACCAGCGCCGCGCCCAGCCCGGCCGCGGCCATCTCGAGGCTGGCGTGGAAGTCATCGCTGTACGCCACCACCCTGGGGTGCAGGTTGCAGCTGGCGAAGAGCCGTTCGATCACCGTGGCGTCGGACGTGCCCGGGTGGTGCACGATCCACGGCATGTCGGAGAGGTGGTCCGCCGCGACCTTCGACGCCGTGCCGATGCCCCAGGCCGCCGGCAGCACCACCCGGAAGTCGTCGTCGCCGATCCACTGCCGGTTCACGGTGTGCGGCCACGCGAGGCCTGACTGCCCCACCTGGTAAACCAGGGCGACGTCGAGTTCTCCGCCGGTGCGCAGGCCCTGGATGGTCTGGGCGGGCTCGGCCACGGAGACCCGCAGGTCGATGCCGAGTTTCTTCCAGGCCGGGTTCGCCAGGATCCGCGGCAGCACATAGGTGGCCAGGCTGGGGAAGATGCCGAGCCGGAGCTCCTGCCGGGTGGTGTCCCCGGTGCGGGAAGCCGCCGCCATAAGAGCGTCGATGTCGGTGAGGACCTTGGCCGCGTGCCGGGTCATGACCAGGGCCGCTTCGGTGGGCTGGATGCTGCGGGCAGAGCGCTGGAACAGCTCGACGCCGGAGTCACGTTCCAGCGCGGACATCTGCTGGGAAACGGCCGACGCCGTGTAGCCCAGCCGGGTGGCGGCCGCCGCGAAGGATCCCAGCCGGGTCACTTCGACGAGGGTCCGCAGGTGGACGGGGTTAATCAAGGGGCTGCCCTTCGCAGGTTCCGGTGAGGCGGGACCGCAATCCCGCTTCATTCTGGCACATTGGTTCGAAGCGAAAAGCTGGAAAGTTGCACTCATCCGTCCGCCCTCCGGCGACGAATTGCCCATAAGACGATTCACCCGGACGATCCAGGCAATCGATAGACCAGTCAACAGGAGCAGATCAGTGTCAGATTCAGCAGGGATTCCCGAGGGCCGGCGAGTAGCCGTGATTGGCAGCGGTGTGGCGGGACTGACCGCCGCGTACGTCCTGAACGGGCAGGACACCGTGACCCTCTTCGAAGCCGACTCCAGGCTCGGCGGCCACGCCCACACCCACGACGTGCCGCAGGCCGGCGGGCCCGTGCTGGAGATCGACACCGGCTTCATCGTCCACAACGAACGGACCTACCCCACCCTGCTGCGGCTCTTCGCAGAGCTGGGCATCGAGACCCAGGACTCGGAAATGAGCATGTCCGTCCGCTGCGACGGCTGCGGGCTGGAATACGCGGGCGCACGGGCCAAGGGCCGCGGCCTCCTTCCCCGCCCGTCCACCCTGCTGCGCGGACGCTACCTGCTGATGCTGCTGGAGGTGATGCGTTTCTACCGCAGGGCCCGCGCCCTGCTCGCCGAGGCGACCCCCGCCGGGGATCACACAGCAGGGAAGAACACTGCGGAGCCGGAGCTGACTCTGGGTGAGTTCCTGGCGCGGGAGAAGTTCAGCGGCTACTTCGTCTCGCATTTCATGACGCCGGTCGTCAGCGCCGTCTGGTCCTGCGACCCCACCACCGCGCTGGCCTACCCGGCCCGCTACCTCTTCACCTTCCTCGGCCACCACGGCCTGCTCGGCGTCTCGGGCTCACCGCAGTGGCGGACCGTCACCGGCGGGTCACGCACGTACGTGGACAAGCTCGCCGCCACACTGCCGGACATCCGCCTCTCCAGCCCGGTCACCGGAGTGCGCCGCCACGGGCAGGGTGTGGAACTGACCATCACGCGCGGCGACGGCAGCGCCGGCACGGAAACCTTCGACGCCGTCGTGATCGCCACCCACCCGGCCCAGGCGCTGGGCATGCTCACCGACGCCTCGGCTGCCGAACGGGACGCGCTCGGCGGAATGCCGTACTCGGTCAACCACACCGTCTTCCACCGCGACGCGGCCGTCCTGCCGTCCAGCGACAACGCCAAGGCGTCCTGGAACTACCGGCTGCCCTCCTGCGACGCCCGGCCGGACAAGGTCCTGGTCAGCTACGACATGACCCGGCTGCAGCGGCTGGCGCCCGCGGACGGCGGCCGCTACATCGTCAGCCTGGGTGAATCCGAGCTGATCGCGGACAACACCGTGATCGAGCGCCTGGTCTACGAGCACCCGCAGTACACCCCGGACTCCCTCCAGGCCCAGCAGCGGATCCTCGCACTCGGCGACGAGCGGCTGGCCTTCGCCGGCGCCTACCACGGCTGGGGCTTCCACGAGGACGGCGCCCTTTCCGGGGTCCGGGCCGCGGCGCGGCTCGGACGCGAGTGGGACGACGCCGGCATTGCGCTTGATACTGTCTCCCTAGACCCGGACCTGCAGACCGTTCCCGCGGAGGGCTCATGAGCGCCACTGCTGCCATCTACCGCACCTCCATCGCGCATGTGCGGCGCACCCCGCTGACGAACGCCTTCACCTACCGCAGCTACAGCTGGTATGTCGACGTCGACCGGCTGCCCGCGCTGCCCCGCATGCTCCGCCCGCTCGCCGGCTTCAGCGTCGCGGACCACCTCGGCGATCCGGACGGCACGCTCCGCGGCAACGTCGAGGCGTTCCTGGCGACCCGGGGGATTGACCTCGACGGCGGCCGGATCACAATGCTCGCCAGCGCCCGTGTGTTCGGGCACGTGTTCAATCCACTGAGTCTGTTCTGGTGCCACAACGCCGCCGGGGAGCTGCGCTGCGTCCTCGCCGAGGTCCACAACACCTACGGCGAACGGCACTGCTATCTCCTCGAAACGGACGACGCCGGACGGGCCAGCGTCCCCAAGGCGTTCTACGTCTCACCCTTCAACGACGTCGAGGGCCGGTACCGGATGAAACTCCCGGAACCCGGTGAACGGCTCGCCGTCTCGATCGTCCTCGAGCGCGAGGGGCAGCAGCCCTTCATCGCCAGCGTGGACGGCGAACGTCGGGACGCTACCGTGCGGAACATCCTCGCCACGGCGCTCGCGGTCCCGCTGGCACCCCTGCGCGTCTCGGTGCAGATCCGCTGGCAGGGAATTAAGCTTTGGGCACGCCGGCTGCCCATCATCAAACGACCACACCACCCTTCACAGGAGGCAGTTCAGTGACTATGACCGAAGCGACCGGATCCGGCGCTGCGCGCCGGGCCAATGAGGCCGCAGCCCCCTACACCGTTCCGCAGCCGCCCGCGGTGGTCGACGCCGGCATCTGGCCCAGCATCGCCGCCGTCCCCTCCGGCCTGAAGGTCGCGGTGGCCGGCCGCGTTGCCGAGGCCATCTTCAAAGCCGCGGTCCGCCACCTGCCGCTGGAGGTCCGCTACCCGGACGGCACCGTCCTGGGCAAAGCGGCCAAACCCGGGCAGACCCACCCCGTCATGACCATGAACCGTCCCGGGGCGTTCGCGGCCAGGCTCGGCGACGGCGGGCTGATCGGACTGGGTGAGTCGTTCATGGCCGGGGACTGGGACGCCGACGACCTCACCGCCGTTATGGAGGTCTTTGCCGCCCGGGTGGGCACGCTGGTGCCCGAGCCGCTGCAGAAACTCCGTGCGCTCTACCTGCCGCGCCAGCCGCGGAAGGAACGCAACACCGAGCAGAACACCCGATCAAACATCTCCCGGCACTACGACCTCTCCAACGAACTCTTCGCCACGTTCCTGGATGAGACCATGACCTACTCCAGCGCGATCTTCCCGGAGTCCGGCGAGGCGCTGAAAGCCGTCGCCTGGAACGGCCTGGCCGCCGCGCAGCAGGCCAAGATCGACCGCCTGCTGGACAAGGCCGGCGTCGGAGCCGGCACCCGGGTGCTGGAAATCGGCACCGGCTGGGGCGAGCTGGCCCTCCGGGCCGCCCAGCGCGGCGCCACTGTCTACTCGGTCACGCTTTCCAGCGAGCAGCAGGAACTGGCCCGCAAACGCGTCGCCGACGCCGGGTACACCGACGCCGTGACGATCGAGCTCAAGGACTACCGCGCCGTCGAGGGCGAGTACGACGCCGTCGTGTCCGTGGAGATGATCGAGGCCGTGGGCTTCGAGTACTGGGCCACGTACTTCCAGACGATCGAACGGGTCCTGGCCCCCGGCGGAAAGGTCGCCATCCAGGCCATCACCATCGCGCACGACCGGCTGCTGGCGACCCGCTCCAGCTACACCTGGGTGCACAAGTACATCTTCCCGGGCGGCGTCATTCCGTCCGTGCGGGCCATCGAGGAGATCACGGAGAAGCAGACCGGACTGCGGGTGCGTGAACGCCTCGCCCTGGGGGAGCACTACGCGCAGACGCTGCGGCTTTGGGAGGAGCGCTTTATGGCCCGCTCCGCCGAGGTCCAGGGACTGGGCTTCGACGAAATCTTCCAGCGAATGTGGCTGTTCTACCTCTGCTACTCCCGCGCGGGCTTCGAGACCGGCTACCTCGACGTGCAGCACATCGTCCTGGACCGCCGGACAGTGGGCGAGGCCACCAGCGGAGCCGCCGCATGACGCCGCCGCTCGCGGCCCTGATCGAGGAGGTTCTGCGGCCGCTGGCCGGCGGGGAGCTCCCGGTCCGGCTCGTGGTGTGGGACGGCAGCGAAGCCGGACCGTCCGGCGCCCCGGTGGTCCGGCTGAACTCACCGGACGCCATCCGGCGGCTGCTCTGGGCGCCCGGTGAACTCGGCGCCGCCCAGGCCTACGTCACCGGGGAACTGGACGTCGACGGCGACCTCAACTCCGCGCTCGAGCACCTCTGGAAGGTAGTCCGGGACCGGGGTCTCTCCGGCGTCCGCCCCACACCGGCGGTGCTGGCCGGCGCCGCGCGGATTGCCCGCGCCGCCGGGGCGCTTGGGTCGCCGCCCCCGCCGCCGGCCAGCCAGGCCAGGGTCAAGGGGAGGCTGCACAGCCTGATCCGGGACCGCGCCGCGATCAGCCACCACTACGACCTCAATAACGACTTCTACGCGCTGATCCTGGACCCGCAGATGGCCTACTCCAGCGGGTACTGGGCGGATCAGGTAGAGAACGGCAGCTCTTCAGCGAACTACGGGCTGGAGGACGCGCAGCGGGACAAACTGGACCTGGTCTGCCGCAAGATCGGCCTCAAACCGGGGATGCGGCTGCTGGACGTGGGCTGCGGCTGGGGATCGTTGAGCCTGCACGCCGCCCAGCACTATGGCGCCGAGGTCGTCGGCGTCACCCTGTCAGGGGAGCAGAAGGCGTTCATCGACGCCCGCATCCGCGAACGCGGGCTCGAAGGGCACGTGGAGATCCGGATCCAGGACTACCGGGAAATCCCGGACGGGCCGTTCGACGCCGTCGCCTCCCTGGAGATGGGCGAACACGTCGGCCAGCGGAACTACCCCGTCTACGCCGCCGCGCTGTTCCACAACGTCACGCCCGGCGGCCGGGTGCTGGTCCAGCAGATGTCCCGGCGGGGCAGGCACCCCGGCGGCGGACCCTTCATCGAATCCTTCATCGCCCCCGACATGCACATGCGTCCGGTGGGGGAGACGCTGGGCTTCCTGGAGGACGCGGGCCTGGAGATCGAGGGTGTCCAGGGCATGCGCCGGGACTACGTCCGGACCCTTGAGGCCTGGTACGCGAAGTTCGAGGAGAACCATGCGGCCGCCGTCGCGATGATGGGCGAGGAGATCGCCCGGGTCTGGCGGCTCTACCTCGTGGGCGCGCTGCGCAGTTTCGCCGAGCGGCGGATGGGCGTGGAGCAGATCCTCTGCAGCAGGCCGCAGGCCGGCGGGTAGGCGGCGACTGCTGGCCCAAAGCAACAGCTGTTAGGCGCCGCACGCCCGACGAAGGCGGGCACCCCCTGGGTGTCCGCCTTCGGCGTGTTTCCGGACACCACATCCAGTGCTTAACCGCACTCCCGACCCCCTGCGGCCCAGGCCGCGACACGCCGTCCGCCACGCGACACGCAGGGGAGTTAATTGTGCAAAGGTACTCCACAGCCTGTGGATTTCGTCCGGCAAAACGGCGGAAATCCGGACATTTTGAGCCACCCTGCCTGTGGACTGGCGGTGCATTAAATGACATACTTGTAATACATCATCTTGGGGTCCACATCGGGCTCTTGCACTACATGTAGTATCGAAATACAGTTCCAGCGGAGCAGCAGTGCTCGCCAGGCAAGGCCAGTAACGGATCAGGATTCCTGTCCCGGATCGGCCCGCCCGGACTCCTGGCACCAAAGACGCAACAGAGACTCAGCTCAACAGCCGCAGCTCCTAAGCAGTACACATTTCGCAGTACCAAAGACTTCAACAAAGGGGACAGGGACCATGACCGTAACGGTTTACACGAAGCCGGCCTGTGTTCAGTGCAACGCGACATACCGCGCGCTGGATAAGAAGGGCATCACCTATCAGAGCGTCGACATCTCGCAGGATGCGGATGCCCTCGAGCGCCTGAAGGCCCTCGGCTACATGCAGGCCCCGGTTGTCGTCACCGACCAGGACCACTGGTCCGGGTTCCGCCCCGACAAGATCGAAGAACTGGCGCAGGCTTCCGCCGTCGCCGTAGCCTGAACCGCTTCAAACGAAGACACGTCAGATGAGGTGAGCGACTCCATGGCACTGGCAACAGCCGCTACGACGCCGACAGCCGGCGCCGGGCCGGTGACGGCAGACGCCCGGAACTCAGATGCTCCGACCTTGAACGCAGTCCGGACCACCGGCAGCCACCTCATCTACTTCTCCTCCTCCTCGGAGAACACCGCACGCTTCATCAGGAAGCTCGGCGTCGACGCGGCCCGGATCCCGCTCCATGGACGGGAACCCGCGCTCGTGGCCACCGAACCCTACGTGCTGGTGCTTCCCACCTACGGCGGCACCGGGGGAGAAGGATCGGTTCCGAAGCAGGTCATCCGCTTCCTGAACGATCCGCGCAACCGGCAACAACTCCGGGGCGTGATCGGGGCAGGCAACACGAACTTTGGGGACAACTACTGCATGGCCGGCGACATCATCGCCGCGAAATGCCAGGTCCCGCACCTATATCGATTCGAACTCATGGGGACGCCGGAAGACGTCAGCCGAGTACAACAAGGATTGGAACAATTTTGGACACGACTGTCGCAGACACCGAAGTAGCCGTCGAGAAGCACACCGTCCCCGGTGAGAAGCAGGCCATGCCGGCTGCCTTCCAGGGCCTGGGCTACCACGAGCTCAACGCCATGCTGAACCTCTACGGCCCGAACGGGGAGATCCAGTTCGAGGCAGACCGCGAGGCGGCGCACCAGTACTTCCTGCAGCACGTCAACAACAACACCGTGTTCTTCCACGACCTTGAGGAAAAGCTCGACTACCTCGTGAAGAACGAGTACTACGAGCGCGAGACCCTCGACCAGTACACGATGAACTTCATCCGCGAGCTCTACAACCGCGCGTACAAAAAGAAGTTCCGCTTCGAGACGTTCCTCGGCGCGTTCAAGTTCTACACCTCCTACACGCTGAAGACGTTCGACGGAAAGCGCTTCCTGGAGCGCTACGAGGACCGTGTCTGCATGGTGGCCCTGCACCTGGCCCGCGGCGACGAGCAGCTCGCGCTGCAGATGGTCGACGAGATCATCGAAGGCCGCTTCCAGCCGGCCACCCCGACCTTCCTCAACGCCGGCAAGCGCCAGCGCGGCGAGCTGGTCTCCTGCTTCCTGCTCCGCATCGAAGACAACATGGAGTCGATCGGCCGTTCCATCAACTCCGCCCTGCAGCTGTCCAAGCGCGGCGGCGGCGTGGCCTTCGCGCTGACCAACATCCGCGAGGTCGGTGCGCCGATCAAGCAGATCGAGAACCAGTCCTCCGGTGTCATCCCCGTGATGAAGCTCCTCGAGGACAGCTTCTCCTACGCCAACCAGCTCGGTGCCCGCCAGGGCGCCGGAGCGGTGTACCTGCACGCGCACCACCCGGACATCTACCGCTTCCTGGACACCAAGCGCGAGAACGCGGACGAGAAGATCCGCATCAAGACCCTCTCGCTCGGCGTCGTCATCCCGGACATCACCTTCGAGCTGGCCAAGAAGGACGAGGACATGTACCTGTTCTCGCCGTACGACGTCGAAAAGGTCTACGGCATGCCGTTCTCCGACGTCTCGGTCACCGAGAAGTACTACGAGATGGTGGACGATTCCCGGATCAAGAAGACCAAGATCAAGGCGCGCGAGTTCTTCCAGACCCTCGCCGAGATCCAGTTCGAATCCGGTTACCCGTACATCATGTTCGAGGACACCGTGAACCGGGAAAACCCGATTGACGGCAAGATCATCATGTCCAACCTGTGCTCCGAGATCCTCCAGGTCTCCCAGCCCACGACCTACCACGATGACCTGTCCTACGATGCGACCGGCAAGGACATCTCCTGCAACCTGGGTTCGCTGAACATCGCCAAGACCATGGACTCGCCGGACTTCGGCCTGACCATCGAGACGGCCATCCGCTCGCTCTCGGCCGTTTCGGACATGTCCAACATCACCTCGGTGCCGTCCATCGCCCGCGGCAACGACCAGAGCCACGCGATCGGCCTCGGCCAGATGAACCTGCACGGCTACCTGGCCCGCGAGCGGGTCCACTACGGCTCCGAAGAGGGCCTGGACTTCACCAACATCTACTTCTACTCGGTGGTGTTCCACGCGGTCCGCGCCTCCAACCGGCTGGCCATCCAGACCGGCCAGACGTTCGGCGGCTTCGAGAAGTCCAAGTACGCCTCGGGCGAGTTCTTCGACAAGTACACGGACCGGGAATGGGTTCCGCAGACCGCCAAGGTCGTGGAACTGTTCCAGAACATCCACATCCCCACGCAGGATGACTGGCGCGAGCTGAAGGCTTCCGTCATGGAGCACGGCATCTACAACCAGAACCTGCAGGCCGTCCCGCCGACGGGCTCGATCTCCTACATCAACAACTCCACTTCCTCGATCCACCCGGTGGCGTCCAAGATCGAGATCCGCAAGGAAGGCAAGCTGGGCCGCGTGTACTACCCGGCGCCGTACCTGACGAACGACAACCTGGAGTACTACCAGGACGCGTACGAGATCGGCTACGAGAAGGTCATCGACACCTACGCCGCCGCCACGCAGCACGTGGACCAGGGCCTGTCCCTGACGCTGTTCTTCAAGGACACCGCCACCACGCGCGACATCAACAAGGCCCAGATCTACGCCTGGAAGAAGGGCATCAAGACCATCTACTACATCCGTCTCCGCCAGCTCGCGCTGGAAGGGACTGAGGTAGACGGCTGCGTCAGCTGCATGCTGTGACCGATATCGGTTGATATTGCTTGAGTGCGACGGCGGGCGCCCGCCCGCCGTCGTACGCTTTAACTTAAGAACTAACCCAACTTTTAGGGGATGACATGACCGAGAAGGTCAAGCTGCTTAGCCACGTTGAAGCCATTAACTGGAACCGCATCCAGGACGACAAGGACGTGGATGTCTGGAACCGCCTGGTCAACAACTTCTGGCTACCGGAGAAGATCCCGCTGTCCAACGACGTGCAGTCGTGGGCGACACTGACCCCGGACGAGCAGCAGCTCACCATGCGCGTGTTCACCGGGCTGACCCTGCTGGACACCATCCAGGGCACCGTCGGCGCCGTCTCGCTGATTCCGGACGCGATCACCCCCCATGAAGAGGCTGTCTACACGAACATCGCCTTCATGGAGTCCGTGCACGCCAAGAGCTACTCCTCCATCTTCTCCACGCTGGCCTCCACCAAGGAGATCGACGAGGCATTCCGATGGTCCACCGAAAACGTGAACCTGCAGAAGAAGGCCCAGATTGTCATGGACTACTACCAGGGCGACGATCCCCTGAAGCGCAAGGTGGCCTCCACGCTGCTGGAGAGCTTCCTGTTCTACTCCGGCTTCTACCTGCCGATGTACTGGTCATCGCGGGCCAAGCTGACGAACACCGCCGACCTGATCCGCCTGATCATCCGCGACGAGGCCGTGCACGGCTACTACATCGGCTACAAGTTCCAGAAGGGCCTGGAAGGCCTGTCCGAGGAGCGCAAGCAGGAAATCAAGGACTACACCTTCGAGCTGCTCTTCGAGCTGTACGAAAACGAAGTCCAGTACACGCACGACCTCTACGACTCCGTCGGCCTGGCCGAGGACGTCAAGAAGTTCCTCCACTACAACGCCAATAAGGCCCTGATGAACCTCGGCTACGAGGCCATGTTCCCGGCCTCCGTCACCGACGTGAACCCGGCGATCCTGTCGGCGCTGTCGCCGAACGCTGACGAGAACCACGACTTCTTCAGTGGGTCCGGTTCGTCTTATGTCATTGGCAAGGCTGTTAATACTGAGGATGATGACTGGGACTTCTAGTTAGTAGCAGCAGTTGTGGGCTCTTGCCAAGCTTGAGCTGGTAGAAATCCCTAACTGCTGCTGCTGACTGAGCCTAGAACGGAGATGTCGACTTCGTTGGAGGAATGGCACCCTATTTGGAGGAAACGGGCCGTCTAGTTGGAAGTCTTCCAACTTGGTGCCACTAAAGCGGGCCCCGCACGGTAAATCGTGCAGGGCCCGCTTTGTGATCTTTCACCAACTCTCGGTGACGATCGCGACGGGAGTTGGCGCCTGCGCACTTTCTGCAGAAGATCCGACCTCACAGGACTCAAGTATTATTCGTTCCAGTTCTTCGCCACTGCAGGCGCTGCTGCCAGGTCAGTGTGCACGCAGATGGACTGTACGGTTACCGGCACGACCGTACCCTCGACGGATGTGACGGTCCCTTCCGATAGAGCCTGCATCGTTCTGGTGCGCACAGAGTCCGAGCAGCGCTTCTTCAGTCTCCTTTCCACGGACTGGGTATCCGTCTTTGCTGCAGTCGAGGTCGACGTAGAACCCGGGAACGAACGCCACTCCGCCGGACGCAGCGGCCGACTCGTGGGCCGTTCCTGCAAGCCCGTACACGGGGACACCAAACTGCCCTCCGACCTCACAGATAAACGCATGAGTTTCCCATCGGACGCAGCCATGCCGAAAAAGGCCCCGGGAGGTTTGACGTGATCCAGAGGTGTTCCGTGGGCGGTGAAGAAGCCCAGGAGGGCGCGAAACCGGTGATCCCGACGATCTGGAGGATTGCTTCATCGTTGCCGGACGAGTGGATCCCAATGTCCTCCCCGAGGTCTGAGTTAATTGTGATGTTGGAATTCTTGGTGTCCTAGACGGCCGGTGCAGTTCGTCCTTGCAGGGTTGCTTCGGATGCGGCGGCCAGTGCCAGGAGGGCCCGCTCGCCGTAAGGAACGGCCATGAACTCAAGACCGACGGGCAGCCCATCAGCTGTTTGTCCGGCCGGGATGGTAATCGCGGGGAAGAGGAGCTGGGAGGCGATGACGGTGTTCGTCGGATAAGTCAGGCAGGTCCAGCGGTCAGCGAAGATGTCTTCGCGTGTGGGTGCCGGAAGTTTGGCGTCCGGGAAGGCAATGGCGTCCAGCTCGTTCTTGGCCATGATGCCGATGACCTGCCGCTGGAACGCGGTCTGGGCGAGGAGGCGTTCGACGTAGTGGGGATCATCGGTGGGCTGGTCCGGGCCGGCGACGATCGCTTCGAGCAGGTCCAGCTTCTCGTGGTACTGCTTTGTCTCGATCAGATGCCGCATGGAGGGGATCCCCGCAGCGGGGCGGGCACTGACGAAGTCGTTCATGTCCGACTGCGATCGCGTGGTGTAAAGCGACGTGAAGCCGACCTGATCGTCGAGGTTGTCGATGGTGATGTCGATGAGCTCAGCGCCTGCGTCGCTGAGAGCCGAAAGCGCGAGCTCGACGGTCTTGTTGACCTTGGCCCCGTCCGGGTCGGAGCCGTCGCCGAATGCCTGGCGAAGAACTCCGATTCGCTTACCGGAGAGGGTCGCGTTTTGAAGTGCGTCCGCGTAGGGCTTTTCTTGACGTCCAATGACGGCGGCCGCGGTGTAGTCGTCGCCTTCGTCGTAGCCGACCATGACGTCAAGGAGACGGACGGCGTCATCCACTGTCCGGGTCATTGGCCCGGACGTGTCCTGGGGTTTCACCAGTGAAGACATCCCGGCACGGCTAATCAGCCCGGGGGTGACGCGGAGTCCGACGAGGCCGCAGAAGGACGCGGGCAGGCGGATCGAGCCTCCGGTGTCTTCTCCGACTCCTACGAGCGCGAGATTCGCTGCTACGGCTGCTGCGGTTCCGCTGGAGGATCCGCCGGGATCGCGTGTGAGGTCGTAGGGGTTTTTGGTCACCCCGCTGCGGGAGGAGGTCGAGAACCAGGATGTTGCGAAGTCGGGGAGTGTGGTCTTGCCGAGGATGATTGCACCGGCGTCACGGAGTTTTGCGACGGCGGTCGCGTCCTGCTCGGGCTGATAGTCGCCGGATGCGATGCTGCCGAATGTCGTGGGCAGGTCGGCGGTCTCGATCTGGTCCTTGACGACGATGGGTACGCCGTGAAGGGGTCCCACGAGCCGGCCCGTTTCGGCGAGTTCCCGGTCGAGTCGGCGTGCTTCTTCCAGCGCGCTCTGCGAGACGGAAATCAGGGAGTTGAGTTCCGGCCCGGACCGGTCGATTCGTTCAATGCGGTCCAAGTAGGCGCTGACAAGATCCTCTGCGGTAAATTCTCCGCGGACGAAGGCCGCGTGTGCCTGTGCGATGGTCAGCTCTTCGATGGGTCGTTCAATGGCCATTGGTTCACTGTTCCTTAATCGTGGTGTTCGGGGAAGGGTCGAGACGTGAGCCGGAGGGTCGGCAGCCGGACGGGGGCGAGTGCAGCGGTGGTGATCGTACCCTTGATGATCTTCTGGAAGCTGGAGTCAATGTTGACCACGTCAAGTTGCCGCCAGGGTTGTGGGGAAGTTCTGTCAGGGCGGTGACGGTGAATTCTGGAGCTTCAAAGTAGCCCGGGTGGCCTGGCCCGGTCCTGTTCAGCCATGCTGTGCATAGCCCGGCACGGGCGACGCCGTGGATGTCCCACGGATGGACGGCTTCCAGGAGCATTCCGGACGGATCAACCCCGGCCACCGCGGCGGCGTAGTCGTAGGCTGTGCGGGCAGGCTTCCAAACGGGGGCATGTTCGGCTGAGAGCAGCGACTCAAACTTGGCCCGGATCCCTGCCTCGCTGAAAAGCTTTCCGGCGACCCGGGCAGAGCCGTTGCTGAGTGTGATCAGTCGGAAACCGGCAGCGGCGGGAGCCTCGATTCCTTCGGGGACGTCCGGATGTAATCTGAGGCCGGTCATGCCGTTCATGACATGTTCGACCGCTGCCTCACGAGGGCGGTTAACCTCCAGCCCTTGCAGGAGTCCCCGGAGTGCGGCGGCCCTGACGGCGGCGAACGATCCGTTGTCTCCGCTGGCCGTGAGGGCGAAGCCGTCGCGCAGCAGCGTAGCGAACCATAGTTTGGCAAATTGGGCCGGCGCTCCGATCTCGGTGCAGCGTTCCGCCATCGGAGACATGTCAGAAAGGGTCTCGTTGACGTCAGAGACGGTGACTGGCATGGCGCTGGCCATTGGATTCTCCTTGTTATGGAATGCACTCTCCCATCCCACTCTGCCGCCTACCGGGGAGGGAATGCCAGTAGTGCCCGAGCTTCGGGTACAGGGCCGGAATAGCATCTTCCAGCGATTTCGACACCCGGGTCGAATACGCAGCGACCCCTGGCACGTGGTCATCGATGGAAACTTCCCACCTCGGGTGCCTCGACCAGAACCCAACGGTTTCCGCAAGGAGCACGGCGACCACCCAGCGGACAACGAAACGCCTCCGCCTGGCACCCTCAGCAGGCAAGTCTTCCTCCCCTCTCACAGCTCAGGCCCGAGGGACACGGTCAGGGGGCAGGAGGAACCGCACTGCGATCCAGTGCCTCGGCGCGCTGCCGGATGCCCAGGAGCTTTTTTCGCTCCATGATGAACCAGCACGCATCGATCAGCGGCGCGAGCATCCAGAGGATGCCCCTTGTATAGATTCGGATGCGCACCCGGCTTACCAGCCGGGTGACGTCCCTCTCCGGGTGGAGCGCGAAGCACCAGCTGACGCGGCCGGGGACAGGCTCCAGCACCAGGTCCCGTTCCGGCTGGAGGAGCGCAACCGGCCAGTCCGGGCCCTTGCCCAGCGGGATGACGTCTCCGGCGGCAAGCCGCTGGAACTCGGGAAGTATCCTGTCGGCGCTTGGGCCGCTCAGGACCCCAAAGGCCCGGTCAAGGACGTCGTAGCTGTACAGGCCCCCGCGCCCGTCGCCCAGTTGCACAAGCCAGGGCCAGATGCTGCCTGGCCCCGCCTTAGTGGCCACGGCCCTGGTGGTGGTCAGGTATGGGTCCTTCACGAGCTCGTCACCGGGCATTGAACGCAAGCTTTCCTCGGCGCTCGCTCCCCAGCGGAGGTGGAACGGGCGGAGGAAGCGGTGGTAGGCCGCAACCGTGGCCAGGATTAACCCGACAGTGCCGAGAATCTCCGGAAGCAGACGCCGCCCAGCCCATCCGCGTTTTGTGGGCCTGCCGAGAACCCTCCAAAGGGCCGCGGCCAGACGAGATCCGATTCGTTTCTTCGGCGCCATTTTCTGTCCAGCTGTCTAACGCAGAATTTGTGCCCAGACTACGCCGAAGGCACCCTAGCGGCCAGACCTCGACTGGCGGCCGGACCGGGTGCCCGCGCGGGACCTGCGCGAACCGCGGGCGCCGCACACCCCGGCCGGATCAGATGCTTGCCGCCTCGCGGCCCTCCAGACGTCTGGCGAGGAACTCCTCCACCACTTCGGCGAACTCGTCAGGCCGCTCAATCTGCGGCATGTGGCCCGTCTTCGCAAAGACGTGCGAGTCGGCGCGGGGCAGCGCCGCGGTCGCCGACCCCAGATGGCTGTACGGGAGGATGTGGTCGTGGTCGCCCCACACTACGAGCGTTGGAATGTCCGACTCCGCCAGGGCCCCGACGAGGTCCTTCCGCCATGCCGCCCTGATGCCGGAGATCGTTCCGAGGTCGCGGGCGATCTCGAGGACTGTCTGGCGGTGGTTCGCCCGCTGCGACAGTCCGTGTGCGTGGGCGACCCGGGCGTCGGTCACCAACGATTTGTCGTAAAAGACCGCCTGGACGGTGCGGAGCGAGGCTGCCTTGTCGGGACGCATGAGCAGTGCCCCGAGCGGCCTGACCGTGAGAAGGCGCAGGACCAGCGTCACCTCCTGGCCGAATCCGGCGCTGTTGGCCAGAACCAGGGCTGAGACGCGGTGCGGATGGTTGGCAGCGAACTTCATGGCGACGGCGCCTCCGAGCGAATTGCCGATGACGGGAAGCGGCTTGTGCACCCCAAGGGCGTCGAGGACGGCGGGCAGGGCTTCGGCAAGCTTCGCCAAAGTCGCCGGCCCGGGGAGCCGCCCGGAGTACGCGAAGCCGGGCAGGTCAACGCTGTAGACAGTATGGTGCGCCGAGAGACGCTCGTGTTGCTCGCTCCAGTCATCGAGGCTCTGGCCGATGCCGTGCAGCAGCAGCACGGGGTCCCCGCTGCCGGTCTTCCGGTAGCGCAAGCGCGTGCCCGCGACGGTGAGGTGTCCTGTTCCCGGCAGCTCGAGAGGGTCCCGAGGCGCCTCCGCGGCATCCCGTCCAGCCGCAGCCACCCGCTGTCCGCGCCGGCCGAAACGAACGTGGTCCGTCAGTCTGCCGGCCCTGAGCAGGGCGAGGTCGCGCATATAGTTCTGGTGCAGCCGCCACGGCGAGCCGGTGCCCTGCCTGGGCAGTTGGTCGGCACCGCGAAGGATGTAGCCGGCCTTCAGGTCGATCAGGGACGTCAGCTCGGCGTCCGCGACGTCGGTGGGAGCTTTGGGTGTGACCCATTGCAGGTTCCTGCGGTCGAGGTACTTCAGCACCCTGCAGACGTAGCCTGCGACCAGATCCGCCTTCAGGGTCCAGGACGCGTTGGTGTAGCCGACGGTCAGCGCGAAGTTGGGAACGCCGTCGAGCATCATGCCCTTGTAGGTCAGGGTCCTGCCGACGTCCACCGGTTCGCCGTCGACGGTGAGGCTCATCCCGCCAATCACCAGCAGGTTCAGGCCGGTCGCCGTGACGATCACGTCGGCCGGGATCGATCCGCCTGAGACCAGGTCAAGTCCGTCCGGGGTGATCCGTGAGATCTTGTCGGTCACGATGTCCGCGGTACCAGCGCTGATCGCGCGGTAGAGGTCCCCGTTGGGGATGGCGCAGAGCCGCTGGTCCCATGGCTCATACGACGGGGCCAGGTGCGTGTCCACCGGGAAGCCCTCCGGCAGCTTTGCGATGGCCGATTTGCGGAGGAGTGCCTTCATCGTTTCCGGCCGGCGTCGGCTGAGCTGGTACGTGAACATCGAAAAGAGAATGTTCTTGGCCCGTACGACGTCGTACGCCAGTTGCGCCGGCAGCTTGCCTCGGAGACCGTCGGCAAGCTGGTCCCGGGACGGCACGGGGGCGATATAGGTGGGGGAGCGCTGCAGCATGGTGACTTTGGCAGCCGACTTCGCCATCGACGGCACGAGTGTCACAGCCGTGGCCCCGCTTCCGATGATCACCACCTGCTTCCCGTCGTAGTCGAGGTCAGCGGGCCAGTGCTGCGGGTGGACGATCGGTCCGGCAAAGGTGTCGGCGCCTTCGATGTCCGGGGTGAAGCCTTCGTCATAGCGGTAATAGCCTGAGCAGACGGACAGGAACGAGCAGGTAAACGTGACTGACTGCCCCGCGGGCGACCCCGGATCGTCCGGTCGGTATTCGCCGCCGGACGTGCGGACGGCCGTGACGGTCCACAGCGCGGTTTCGCTTGACCACTCGGCCGATACGACCCGGTGATTCAGCCGGATCCGCGATTCAAGACCCTCGTCCGCAACCGTTGCCTCGATGTACTCGCGGATCGAATCCCCGTCGGCGATCGCCTTGGCGCCGGCCCAGGGCCGGAAGGAGTAGCCGAGCGTGTACATGTCGCTATCGGAGCGGATGCCCGGATATCTGAACAGATCCCAGGTGCCCCCCACCGCCCCGCGGGACTCAAGGATCGCAAACGTCCTCCGCGGTAATTCGCGTTTCAACCGACTGGCAAACCCTATGCCGCTCAGCCCGGCCCCGACAATCAACACGTCTATGTGCTCGCTCATCAGGCCAAACTATCGACTTGGTGTCGATAGAGTCAACACGGTGTCGAGAGCTCGGGTTAGGATGGGCGCATTGCTCAACGGGGAAGACGCAGCGCACGGGTCTCGGGCGATGAACGCCAGGACGCGATCCTTATCACCGCGGAGGCGCTCCTGGGCGAGCGGGCCTTCGATGACATATCGATCGAGGAACTGGCCCGGGGCGCCGGCATATCTCGCCCCACCTTCTACTTCTACTTCTCCTCCAAAGATGCGGTGCTGCTGGCCCTCCTGGACCGGGTGATCACCGAGGTGGAACACCGGGTCGGTGGGTTGCCGCGGCATTTCGAGACTGATCCCGCGGGAGCGTGGACCCGATCCATTGGCATGTTCGTCGAGGTGTTCGTGGCCCATCGCGGCGTTGCCACCGCGGCGATCGCAGCGCGCGCCCGGAACGATCAGGTGCGTGCGCTCTGGTCCAAGTCGATGCAGTCCTGGGCCGACTTCTCGACCGACGTCATCCGGTCCGAGCAAGCCCGGGGGGCTGCGCCCAAGGGCATCGACGCCCACGACCTCGCTGTAAGCCTCAACCTCATGAACGAGCGGGTGATCACTGCGGTACTCAACCAGGAGAGTCCCGCCATCGCTGAGTCCCGTGCTCTGGACGTTTTATCAACCATCTGGATCCGCAGTATTTACGGGTCCGTCAACCCCGGCCGGCGTTAACGCCCGCGTCGAAAGGAAACTCGCATGCCCCACATCAAGACGGTGACCGTGCTCGGCGCCGGAGTGCTCGGCTCGCAAATCGCCTACCAGGCCGCCTTCCACGGATTCGCTGTCACGGCCTACGACCTTGACGACGACGCCCTCGGGAAGGCCCGGGCCCGCTTCGCCCGGCTCGCCGGCATCTACCGGGCCGAGAAAGTCGCCGGCGCGGGGGAGGGCAAGGCTGAGGCAGCCCTCGACAGCCTCCGCCTCACCGCCGACCTTGGGGACGCCGTCGCCGACGCAGACCTCGTCATCGAGGCCGTTCCCGAACTGATCGAGCTCAAGCGGGACGTCTACGGCAAGCTCGCGGACCTGGCCCCGGCCAAGTCCATTTTCGCCACGAACTCCTCAACCCTGCTGCCCAGCGACCTCAAAGATTCCACCGGCCGTCCCGACCGCTTCCTCGCCATCCATTACGCCAACAACATCTGGGCGCAGAACATCGCCGAGGTGATGGGCACAGCCGATACCGACCCGGCGGTGTTCAACGCCGTCGTCGAGTTCGCCCGAAACAGCGGGCTGGAGCCGATCGAGATCAAGAAGGAGAAGGCCGGCTACGTGCTGAACTCGCTGCTGGTCCCGCTCCTGAACGCCGCCGCCGGCCTGCTGCTGCAGGGCATCGCCAGCCCGGAAACGATCGACAAAACTTGGCGCATTGCCACCGGAGCGCCGAGCGGACCGTTCCAGATCTACGACGTCGTGGGCCTGGGAACCGCTTACAACATCGCCGCGTCCTCACCAGATGCCGGGTCGCAGGCATTCGCCAAGTACCTGAAGGACAACTACATCGACGAGGGCAAGCTCGGCGTCGCTACGGGTGAAGGCTTCTACACCTACTGAGGCAGAGCAGCGTGAGACTGAAATGCTGGACGCCGGTCAGCCCGGCAGCGGAGCCGGTGAAAAAGATGCGGGCCGCGGCCTTGTCCATTCGTCGGTTCAACAGGTGTGGGGGAGTCTCTGACTGCCGAACCCCTTATTTCTGATCGACGTCCTGGACCGATCGGGACAGCAGGCAGAACTCGTTGCCCTCGGGATCAGCCAGTACCACCCAACTGGCGTCCGGACCCTGGCCCACGTCTTTGCGCTGCGCGCCGAGGCCGAGCAGGCGCTCCAGCTCGTCGGCCGTAGACTCGCCGTCTGCCCGCAGGTCGAAGTGCAGCCGGTTCTTGACGGTCTTGGCCTCGGGCACCGCGATCACATCGATGGAAGGCCGGGTCTCATCCTGCGGAGCGATGCTGATGACGTCACCGTCCTCTTCAACAACACGCCAGCCGAGGACGGCGCACCAGAAGTCGGCCACCACCTTTGGCCTGGTCGCGTCGATGGCAATAGCAGCTAATTGGCTGGACATGGCACCACGATACGCCGTGACGATGGCTCCGGTCCGGCACGTGGTGGGGCCAAGGACTGTTCCCTGGCCCACCCGGCGTTGATAGACCGGGAGATGCCGGCGGGTCCTCGCGTGCATCCGGCAGTACCTGATCACCGAGGGGGAACCGTAATGACTTACCGCTTGCCGAACTGGGTGGTCCGGGCCGGAGCGACCGTCGAAGAAGCACAGGGCACCTACCCAGGCAGCGGGCTCATCGTTGATGGGACCCGCAGTGCGACCATGGCAGTGACCATCGAGGCGCCCCGCTCGCGCGTGTGGTCCTGGTTGGTCCAGAGGGGGGCGGGTGGTACAGCTGGGACCGGCTGGATAACTTCGGCCGCCGCAGCGCGGAGACGATTCACCCCGAGTGGCAGGACACTGCCGTGGGCAGGCGTGGTCGCCGCGGATGGAGGACCCGGAGTGCCAGGTGACGGGGGGAGTCCGGCGTAGGGGGCGAGATGCCCGGCGCTAGCGAAGTTCTGCCGACGCCGTCACCAACCGCCGCGTGTCGGCGTATGTCCCTTTCGGGCATCCTCGGGCATTGCCATTTCGGCCCGCAGGCCCAGGAGTCGGATGGGACGGCCCGCTTCGATTCCGGCTACGAGGTCCAAGGCCCGTGCGAGGATGTCGTTCCGGTCGAATGTCTCGGGAATCTTCCTCGCATGGGTTTTGGTGAGGAACGGCGCGTACCGAACCTTGAGGGTCAGCCCAACCACGGGCCGTCCTTCGGCCACAACATCCTCAAGGACACGCGCTGTCAGCTCCCGGACGGCGTCGTCCACCTGGGCGGGCTCGGTCAGGTCCCGCTGGAAGGTGGTCTCCCGGCTATGCCCGCGGGCAACCCACGGGGTGCCATCCACAACGCTGGCGCCGTCCCCGCGTCCGAGCTCCGCGTACCAAGGACCCATCTTGGGGCCAAACTCCGGGACCAGATATTGGGGGTCGGACGCGGCGAGTTCGGCGACTGTGTTGATGCCGAGTATGGCCAGCCGGCCCGACACTTTGGTTCCGACGCCCCACAGGTCCTTGGTGGGCCGACTGCCCATGACTTCGAGCCAGTTCCCGGCAGTGAGACGGAAGACACCGGCCGGCTTGCCGAAACCGGTGGCGACCTTGGCTCGGATCAGGGTGTCGCCGATGCCCACGCTGCAATGCAGCTGCGTTCGCTCCAGGACAGCGGCCTGCACCTGGCGGGCGTAGGCTTCCGGATTCTCTGTCTCAGTGCCCACAAAGGCTTCATCCCAACCCAGCACCTGCACGGTGGCGCCGGGCTGCGCGCGCAGGGTAGCCATTACCGTTTCAGACGCCGCGAGGTAAGCCTCCTGATCGACGGGCAGGATCACAGCGTCGGGCACTTTCCGGGCCGCAATGCGTAAGGGCATTCCGGAACCCACACCAAACGCCCTGGCTTCGTAGGATGCGGTCGACACCACAGCTCGTTCCGTGGGGTCGCCCCGGCCGCCGACAATGATCGGCTTGCCCGCAAGCTCCGGCCGCCGCAGCACTTCGACCGCCGCGATGAACTGGTCGAGATCGACGTGCAGCACCCACCGGATTCCGCTCACGCCACCAGTCTGCCCTAAACATCACTCGTAAGCATCAGCTCTCCACCGAGCTGACCGCGCTCACCGAGGAGATCGCGCCTCACTGCCGCATTCGCTACTCGTTCTGAGGTTTTGACCTTTGTCCTTGAGGAACACCGCGCCGGCCTGGGCCAGCGCCACGAGATGGGGCTCGTCGACCGGTACGCTCTTCGAGTACCCGGCGGAGGGCTTCATCGCATCGCGAAAGGCCGGTCATTCATTGGCGCGACGCCGGCTGGCCTCTCGACGGGCTGCTATCCGCGGCGCTACCGTTGAAGTGGTGTCTGGGATGGACAACTTGGACGGGTTGCTGGCCACAGCGCGGACGGCGTACGCCCGCGGCGACTGGCATGCCGCTTACGGGCAGCTCAGCCAAGCCCGAGCATCGTCGGAACTGGAGACGGGGGACTTGAGTCTCCTGGGCAGAGCCGCGTGGTGGCTAGGTCAGGTCAAGGAATCTTTCGAGGTTTCCGAAGACGTCTACCACCGATTCCAGGACGACGGCGATGCATCAGATGCGGCCATGAAGGCCCTGCACCTGGGGCTGCTGTGGTTCATCCGTGGAGATGTCGTCATCGCTTCCGGTTGGGTGAGCCGTGCCCGGGGACTACTGCAGGGTCTTCCCGAAGGGCCGGAGCACGGCTATCTGCTCTACCTGGAGGCCAGCCTCGCGCTTGATCCTGCGGACCTGGGCCCGGCGCGGGAGACCGCGGCCAAGTTGCAGGATTTGGGCCGGAGCCTGCGCGTCCCCGCACTCACATCCCTCGGTTTGGTGATCGGCGGCCTGGCAGACCTGCGCAGCGGCAGCACCGCATCCGGCCTTGCCCAGCTGGACGAGGCAATGCTTCCGGTACTCGCCGGCCGGCTGCCGCCGGAATGGGCAGGGGAAATCTACTGCACGGTCATCCACGCGTGCCACGAGCTGGCCGACTTGCACCGGATGCGTGCCTGGACTGACGCCACCGAGCAGTGGGGCGAGCAGTTCGTAGGAGACGTGGTGTATGCCGGCATCTGCCGCGTCCACCGGCTTCAGCTGCTGAGCATCGAAGGCGGCTGGGAAGCGGCGGAGCATGCGATCGAACAGAGCGGGGCGGGGCTCGTGGGCCGGAACAACTTGGTGGCGGGCGAGGCCTACTACCAGCTGGGCGAAATCCGCCGGCTTCGCGGGGACAGCAGCGGCGCTGAGAAAGCCTACGCCCGGGCATCGGAGTTGGGGACCGAACCGCAGCCGGGCGAGTCGCTGCTCCAGCATGCCGCCGGGAAGAACGAGGCGGCGTGGGCGGGACTGTGCGCCGCCTTGGCCGGGCGGGACCGGCTGGCATGTGCACGGCTGCTGGTGTCCGGCGTCGAAATCGCCCTCGCTCTCGGGCACTTTGATGAGGCCGAGCGGCTCTGCGCCCGGCTGGAGGAAACCGCAGCCGTGTTCGCCACCGCCGGCTTCCGCGCCTGGGCCGGGCAGGCCCGGGCCGCCTTACTGATCGCACAGTCTCAGCACGCCGAGGCGTTGCCCTTGCTGCAGGCCGTCGTCCACGAATACCGGGGCCAGCACGCCCGATACGACACAGCCAGAGCCTACGAACTGCTCGCCCAGGCGCACCGCGGGCTGGGACAGTCCAGCGTCGCCGCCGCGGATTCCGCGACCGCGCTGGCGGTCTATCGCGAACTCGGTGCCCTGCCGGATGTCCGCCGGCTCGACGGCGGCCGGCTTCCCGGCGGGCTGACCGAGCGCGAGGCGGACGTGCTGGCGTTCACCGCTGCGGGTGCCAGCAACAAGCAAACCGCCGAGGCATTGTTCATCAGCCAGAAGACGGTCGGCAGGCACCTGGCGAACATCTATGCCAAGATCGGCGTTTCCTCGCGCACGGCCGCCGCAGCCTGGGCTCACGAACACGGCCTGCAGCCGCGCCGCTAATTACCGCTGCCTTCCGGCCATCGCCGGGCAGCACCTGCCGGACCGGCGTCTGCATGATTCGCCCCATGGGCTCCAAACAGAACGCATCGTTTGCCCGATGCCGGCGGTACCTGGAAATTCCTACGCTGGAATCAATCAGGCACAGACGCCTGTAGCAAAGGAAGGAACGACAATGACCATCGAGCTAGAAACATCACTGGCGGAGTTCGACGCCGAGGCCTCCAAGGCTTTCGCCGGACGCTTCGTGGGGATCCTGAATGATGCCGCGGTCGCCCTGCTGACCAGCGTTGGGCACCAGACCGGTCTGTTCGAGACGCTGGCCGGCCTGCCTGGCGCCACCAGCGAACAGGTAGCCGACGCCAGCGACCTAAACGAGCGCTATGTGCGCGAGTGGCTGGGCGGAATGACCGCGGCGCAGGTGGTCCGCTACGACCCGGCGGCCGGGACGTACTGGCTGCCCCGCGAGCATGCTGCCGTCCTGACCAGCGCGGCGGGCCCGGACAACATGGCTGTTTTGATGCAGCACATTTCCATGATGGGCGAAGTTGAACAGAAGATCATCGAGCGTTTCCGGCACGGCAGCGGGCTGTCCTACGAGGACTACCCCCACTTCCATCGGAACATGGCCCAGACCAGCGCGGCGGTGCACGACGCAGCACTGCTGGACGTGATCCTGCCGTTGGTTGCCGGTCTGCCGGAACGTCTGAGGGCCGGGATCGATGTCGCCGACGTCGGCTGCGGCAGCGGCCACGCGATCAACCTTATGGCCCAGGCTTTCCCCGCCAGCAGGTTCACCGGCTACGACTTCTCCGAGGGAGCCATCCGTGCCGCCCGCGGCGAGGCGGAACGGTTGGGATTGGCGAACGCCGGCTTCGAGGTGGTTGATGTGGCCGGCCTGGACGTCGAGGCCCGCTTCGACGCGGTGACGGCTTTCGACGCCATCCATGACCAGGCGCATCCGGCGGCGGTGCTGCGCAACATCCACCGGGCGCTGCGGCCGGACGGGATCTTCCTGATGGTGGACATCAAGGCATCCAGCAAGGTGGAGGAGAACATTGGGCTCCCCTGGGGCAGCTACCTGTACGCGATTTCAACCTTCCACTGCATGAGCGTTTCGCTCGGTCTCGACGGCGACGGGCTGGGCACCGTCTGGGGCGAACAGCTCGCGCTGTCGATGCTCGCCGACGCCGGTTTCGCGAACGTGGAGTCCAAGGACATCGAATCGGATCCGTTCAACGCCTACTCGATCGCCAGGAAGTAACGCTGCCGCCAAACATGCATCCGAAGAGCCCCGACCCTGCCGTGAACTGCTCCCCGGAAGTCTGACTGAGAATTCAGCTCTGACTTTCGGGGAGCAGTTCATGTACGAGAGCAGTTCGTTGTCCGGGAGCAACTTGAGGCTGCGGACCTCCCGAAACGACCCAGAAGAAGTGTTGCCACCTTCCGAACTCGAATTGTTCCTAGGCCGCAACACCGCGGACTGCGGCCTCGCGGAACGCGTCGAGCCCCGAGTTCTGAGTGGAGCGTCACACCCCGGGGCGAGCGTTCTGGCAGGATGTGGTGATGCCGTTCACGCTGCGCGAGCCTGTGCTCCCCGAATCGCGGAGAGCAGAGGGCAGCTCATCGGCTTTGCGTTCCATGTTGTGGGGCGCGAGGGATAATCCTCGGGCGGTGGCGTTCCATCTTCGCAACGGGTTCGAGTTCGATGGTGCGGACCAGACCCGACCCTGGTGCTCCAGAGATTATCGACGCCCGCATGGTGCGATAGGGATTTCGATACTACAGACAGGGGGCCGAGATGGCCGAGGTGGTTGAGACGACGGTGGCCGAGGTGATGGCCGAACTGGCGCAGCTTGAAGACCCGAGGGCACGTGAGGTGAACGAGAAACACGGTGACGATCACGGTGTGAATCTGAGCAAATTGCGTGCTCTGGCTAAGAGGCTGAAAACACAACAGGAACTCGCGCACCGGCTATGGGAGACAAATGACACCCCGGCGAGACTGCTGGCGATCCTGATCTGCCGTCCGAAGGCGTTCGAGCCTGACGAGTTGGACCGCATGTTGCGCGAGTCGCGAGTACCCAAGGTGCACGACTGGCTAGTGAACTACGTGGTGAAGAAGAACCCTCACTCCGAAGAACTGCGCCTGGCCTGGTCCGCCGATGCGGATCCACTTGTCGCGAGTGCCGCCTGGGCGCTGACCTCCGAACGCGTGACGAAGAAACCCGAGGGTCTCGACCTCGCCGGACTGCTCAACGTCATCGAGGCGGAGATGAAGGGCTCCCCGGATCGCCTGCAGTGGGCAATGAACCACTGCCTGGCTCAGATCGGGATCGAGCACGCCGAGCACCGCACGCGTGCAATCGACATCGGTGAGCGTCTGGAGGTACTCAAGGACTACCCGACGTCCCCGGGCTGCACGTCTCCGTTCGCGCCTGCTTGGATCACCGAGATGGTGCGTCGACAGCCCGACAGGTAGGAAGGTTCAGGCTCACGACCGGGCATCATCATGAGCCGCCAAAAACCCGGCCACTAGTGCTTCCGCCACTGATACGGCTCCAATTCTGTCGTCGAGGGGCGTTGGCCAGAGCGGAACCTCCGTGTCCGTTACGGGAAATTCGTAGCCTCTGGTGCTTAGGCGCCACTCCGTGAAGGGGTCCGGCGGCAGTTCCAGATCGGGATCCCAACCCGGCTCCGCGGGCAGTTCCAGATCGGGATTCCAACCCGGCTCCGCGGGCAGGTCCAGATCGGGATCCCGGCCCGGATCCGCGGGCAGACTTTCGTCCAGTCCTGGGTCCGGGAGTGTGTCGGTGGCCGGGAGGTGGGGCGGCCAGTCGGGTGGTTCCCAGTCCTGCTGTTCGCTGGGGTAGTGCCGTCCTGTCGGTGAGGTCCAGCCCGGCGGTTTGTGTTTGCTGGCCCCGGCCGGTGTCCAGCCGGAGCCGTGTTTCAGCCGGTGGTGCTTGCGGCAGGGCTGGCCCAGGTTGGTGATTCCGGTGGTGCCGCCGTCGGCCGAGGCCAGAAGGTGGTCGGCGTCGTTGTCCAGCGAGTGGTTGTTGCAGCCGGGGAAGGGGCATCGGCCGTCGCGGAGCCGGAGCCAGTGGCGCATAGCCTTCGTGAGCCGGTAGCTGGTCCGGCCGATTTCCAGCGGCGCCCCGTCACGCGGGTCCGTCAGGACCCGGTAGAAGGAAACCGCACCGTCGGCGACCAGGGCCCGGGCCATCGACGGCGGGATCGGCCCAAACCCGTCGAGGGTCGCGGGTTCCTCCCCGGCGCCGAGGAGGGACAGGACCGGGACGGTGACCAGGACCTGCGCCCGCGGGACCGGCACACCCCCGCACCCGCCGTTGCCATCGGCCAGGGCATTGGTACCGGCATCGGCGCCGCTGCCGCTGCCCGTGGTGTTGTTGCCGAGGAGCAAGGTCGCGGCGACGTCGGCGCGGAGCTGGGTGAGGGTCCGGGGCTCGTCCGGGCCCTGCAGGGCCCGGGCCGCGGCGGTGGTCCGCTCCCAGATCCCCGCCGCTGTATCGGCCGGGAGGTACGCGGAGAGCCAGGCCATCCCGTCCCGGTCCGGGACGTACTCGACCCGCCGGTCCGCGGCACACCTGGTGTGGCGTTTTTCGATGCTGACCGGGTGGTGGCGTTCCCGCCACGTGCGGGCCTTGGCGCGGAACCGTCCCGGCACGAGCTCACCGGCCGGGCAGCCCCGGGCCGGGTCCGGGGCGTCCGGGTCCAGGAAGTGCGCCTCCAGCGCGGCCGCCCCGGCCGGATCCAGGTTGCCGGTTTCGTCCACCATGATCCGGGCGTGGGCCCAGGAGATCGTCCCGGCCTGCAAAGCTCCCAGGGTCAGCGGGAGCGACGTCGTCAGGGCCTGGCTCTCACCCAGCAGGGCACCGGCGGCGTGTTCACTGACCGTCAGGACACCCGCGACCTCCGCGACCAAAGCCATCTCCTGGACCGTGTGGTCCCGCAGGGACGCTGCCGGGGACGCCAGCGCCCGGGCCGCGTCCGCGTAGTCCGCGGTCAGCCAAACCTTCAGCGCGGCCATCCCGGCCTCCACCCGCGCCACGCCGGTCATACCGTCCAGGCAGCCATCCGCCAGCTCCCACAACGGATCAGCCCTCAACGGATCAGACTCGGCACCCCGAAGCGGATCTGCGCCGGACCGATCAGCGCCGTCCCCGCCCGAAGCGAAAACAGCCAGCGCAGCAACGGACGCCGCGACAGCCGCCAGGGCCTCCCTGGCCTCCGCACTCCACACCGTGCTTTCCATACGCCCAGACTAGAAGATGGCTATGACAATTCTTGCTCCGCCGAACCCCGGGGACGCTTCACTGGAAAGTACGACGACGGCAACGCTGCGGGCGGTGGGAGCCAGGTTATGGATCCACCAGCCGCAGCGGCCGTTCGCCCAACTGCACCATAATTTCCTGGCCCCAGGATGCGGTGAGCCGGTCGTCCTCCATGCCGTCGCCGAACACCACGAGCTGGTCGGAGGCGACGGTGACGCGGAGTGTTTCGCCCGCCGCCAGCACGCCCTCGGTCAGGGAGGTCCCGGTGATGGGGGAGGGCCACGCCTCGCGGACGAACCACGCGAGCCGGGGATCCGTTGGTGCCGGCAAGGCACGCCCTCCGCGTTCCAGAGCGATGGAGGCGCACCAGCCGGTGGCACCCGTGCCAGTGGAAACGATCAGGCCAGAAGAAGAATGGCGCTCGGCCAGCCCGCCCGGGGTTGTGAGCTGGTATCGGGCCGACTGGTGCGAGGCGTGCCCGATGAACACCTCGTTGAGCCCCGAGAGTTCCTGCCCGTCGTCGAGCCGGGCTGTCACTGTGGCGAGTTCCTGGCAGCGCAGTCGTTTCACCGGGCCGGAAAGGCCGGCCTCCCTCAGCAGCTTTGCCGTCGCATCGGGCGTGTGCCGGACCAGGACACCTGGATTCGTTCCCGGTTCCGGATCTATCCCGATGACGGGCTGGCCGTTGAGATACTTCGCCGCGTTGGCCACGAGCCCGTCCTGACCAACAACAGCAATGATGTCCTCCGGGGTGAGCAGGAAGCGGCTCAGGTCGGCGCGCTCCACTTCGGCGTGGCGCCACTCGGCCGGAACCGCGGCGCGGACGGTCGCCAGCGCTGCGGTGAGCCCGTCATGGCGCTCCTGCACATCCTGGAGCGTGCGGCCGCGGGTCCGGAGGAAGAATTCGGCCTGGCCACGGGTGGCGTGCCGGTCAAGGAGTTCCTGGAGCTCGGTCCGCCGGTGGACGATAACGAGACGGGGGTTTGCCATGACCGGATCCTACTTCCCGACCCGGCCGCCGGTGCCCGCCACGACGCCGGCCGCAGCAGCCGGAACCGCGCTGCCCGCAGGTTCCCTGAACAGCCCGGCGAGAGCTCCGCTGAGCAGGTCCGGGGTGATGGTGAGGCTCCCGATGTTGGGCAGTGATGCGGCTGCATCGCGCAGTGCCAGTGCCAGCAGGGTTGCTTGTTCCATGTCCCGGTAAACCTCCATGGTCGCGGCCTCGCGTGCCGCGGCCGCCTCGCCGACCAGTCGGATCTGGTTCGCTTCGGCGGAGGCGTTGATGCCCTGGCGTTCGGCTGAAGCCTGCGCCTCGATGAGCCCTGCGGCGGCTTTTTCCTCGGCCTGGCGCCGTGCGTTGGCACCTTCCTGGGTGACCAGGTGTTCGCGACGGGTGGCCAGTTCGATCTGGCTCGCCATTTCGTTCTCGGAGATGGTCCGTTCGCGCTCGACGGCGACAGCCCGGCGCTCGTACACGGCTCGGTCCGCTTCGGCCTGGAGCTGTTCCCTGACCGGCGTCTGCAGTGCCCTTTCGACGTCGGACTCCGGCCGGACTGCCAGAACCTGCACCGCAAGGATCTCGATGCCCGTGGACTGAAGCCGGGTGTCCGCACGGAGGGCTTCGGTGAGGACGCTGCGGAGCTGGCTCACTCCGCGCTCCAGGGCCTCGGCGAGTGTGGTGGTGGCGATCTGGTCGATGGCGTGGCTCTGGCACAGCTGGCCGATGATGGTGGCCACCTGCTCCTTCCCGGTCGCCTGGGCCGAGCCGGCCGGCTGGAGACCAAAGTCGAGCCGGGTGGAAACGGAGACCGGGTCGATGAAGCGGTAGGTGACATTGGCCTGGACGCTCACGTCCTGGTGGTCTCGGGTGATGGCGTGGAACAGAGTCGGCAGTTCCTGGTCATCCACGGGAACCTCGCTCAGCACGGAGTTCGCCGGCCGGAACCAGAAGGCTTGGCCCACACCCTGGTGCCGGACCTGCCCCTTCTGCAGATGGACGACGTGGCCGGTGGGACTGCCCAGGAAGTGGCTGATCCAGGGGTAGCGCTTGATGCTGGCCATGGGGTTCTCCTCAAAGGTTCATTGTTCTCGTCAAGCTGACGATAACTAAACCATAGGAGACGCCGCGAGTTATTGTCAATGTGACGATAAATATCTACGATGGGTTCATGCCTGAATCCCATCCGTCGCCTGCGTGCTTCCCGGTGACGGTCGACGTCGTCGCCCTCACCGTGTTGGACGAGAACCTGAATGTCCTGCTTGTCACCCGCCTCATCGAGCCGTTCCGCGGCAGGCTCGCGCTGCCCGGCGGTTTCGTGCTGACCGGCGAGGACCTGGTGACTGCGGCGAGCCGCGAACTGGCGGAGGAAGCCGGCGTCGAGCAGGTCCCCGGCCACCTGGAACAGTTGGGGAGCTACGGCCCGGGGGGGCGGGACCCGCGCGGGGATGTACTCACTGTGGCCCACCTGCTGCTCGCACCCAACTTTCCTGTCCTGTCCGCCGGGAGCGACGCCGAGCACGCCGCCTGGTATCCAGTTGGCCAGGTTCTGGAGGGGGAATTGCAGCTGGCCTTTGACCATGGGCAGATCCTCGCTGACGCCTTGGAACGGGCAAGGTCAAAGCTTGAGTACTCGCCGCTGGGGGCGGCCTTTTGTGGCGAGGAGTTCACTGTCGCCCAGCTTCGGGCCGTGTATGAGGCCGTGTGGGGCACGCGCCTGGATGCACGGAATTTCCACCGCAAGGCCACGGGCACGCCTGGATTCCTGGAAGACACAGGGCGGATGACGACGGGGGAGACCGGCCGCCCGGCAGCGCTATTCCGGCTGGCCGGCACCGCCCGTCCGGCCGCTGGCCAGCCAACCAGGGCGGTGCTGAACCCACCGCTCATGCGACCGCGCGGCTGAGGTGTGGCGGGCTATCGGGGATACGCCGGCTTCGTCCGGGCATAACGAAGGGCGCACCATTGCGATGCGCCCTTCGCCTGCGTTTGGATCAGTCCTTTTTGAAGGCGTCCTTGACCTTCTCGCCGGCCTGCTTCAAATCAGCTTTGCTCTGGTCTGCTTGGCCTTCAGCCTTGAGGCTGTCATCGCCCGTGGCGTTCCCCGCAGCTTCTTTGCCCTTACCGCCAGCCTTCTCGGCAGCGTTCTGAATCTTGTCGCCTATTCCCATGATGGTTCCTCCTCTGGTGGGCAGCCGATCGATCCGGCCACACCACCATACTAAGCATGCTTATGGCCAGTATTTCAAGAAGGAGTTCTCATTTGGATGGACGCAGTCCGGTGCGGCTGCCCGGCACCCATGGTTTTCAGGAATTTGGACCCTTGCCTTCCTCATCGGTAAGGCGTTACTTTGTGGGCTGGTGCGTGCCTGATATCCCCTCGCAGAACACCATGGTGCACCCTGAACCCGCATATCGAGAAGGAAGGCGGCATCGTCAGATGCAAATAAAGGACCATTGGGACCGCTTGGACCCTGCAACGCAAAAGTGGCTCATTGAGAACCCCGGCTGCCAGATCCTTCCGAGGACCCTCACCACGGTTGTGTCGAAAGAAACAGGGGAAGATCTTGCCAGCGGGCAGCACGGCGAGACGGTCCTATCCCAGGAGGACCATGAGTTCATCCGATCGAAAGCAACCGAGGTTTCCGGCGCCTGATTCCAGTATCAGCCCTACCGGTGACTTGGAAAGCGACCTGGCAGCCGAGAGCGCATCTAGCAGGCAAATGGACGGGCAGTGAGAAAAACGCCGATGGACGACGGCGGGAAGACCCGCCGTCGTGCATCGGCGCTGTCCAGGCCAGCAACATCAGGGCGCCTGCCTGCTGCGCCCCACTTCACGGACCTGGCGGTTCAGGCGGCTTGGTCATGGACTCCGGCGGCGGCGGAAAAGCCTCGGCGGAATAGAGCCCCGCGACCTCGAGCATGTAATTCGCCCACTGCGGGCCGGCGAGCATGTAGCCGTCAATGTTCTTGTAGAACTTGCCGTTGATAGTGACGTTCTGGCCGGGCCGTTTTTGTCCTTCCAGCGCGTCGCCGAAGAAGGACGCGGTCGCCAGAGCGCTGGTGTAGCCGACCACCCAGGTGGCGCCGTTATTGTTGGACGTGCCGGTCTTGGCGGCGACCGGGAAGCGGGTGTGGACCTTGGGTTCGATGTAGATTCCGGACCCCAGTTTCATCACGTCCTGGAGCACGGAGTTCACGCCGCGGGCTACCTCGGGCTTAACCGCGCTGCGACAGTCGCTGAACTGGGCCGGCAGCTCCCGTCCCGCCGCATCGGTCACGTCCGTGATGGCGATCGGGGCGCAATACTTGCCGTCGGCGGCGAACGTGGCAAACGCGTTGGCCAGCACCAGCGGCGCCACACCAATGGCGCCCAGCAGGTTGCCCAGCTGGTGCATGTTCACCGGGGCGTTGTCCACGCCACTGTGAAGTCCCACGGTATCCACCATTCTCTGGATGCCGCAGAAGTCCAGCTCGGCGGCCTCAGCGAAGGTGGCGGTGTTGATGGAGTTATACAGGCCGTAATTGACGGGCATTTTGCGGTAGTAGCCCTCGTCGTTGTTCTGCAGGTCGTCCGCGGCGCCGAGGGCCTTTTCAGCCGAATTGTAGGCCCCGAGGACCTTTCCACAGCTGGACTTCCACGGGAAGTCCAACGGATAAGTCCGCCGGGCGGCGTCCACCTCGGCGACCATGGACTTGCCTTCATTGAGCCATTCCGCGAAGGTGAACGGTTTCATCGTGGACCCGGGCTGGAACCCGCCGGCGCCGTTCAGGTCATTACCACTGGCGTCCTTGGAATCCACGTTGAAGTTCAGCTGGGTATCGAATTTCCCGGCGGCGGGAAGAAACACGGTGTTTTGCGCCATCGCGAGGATCTTGCCGGTGCCTGGTCCGATCGAGACCAGCGACGCACCCCACTTGTCCGGGTTGGCCCCGGCCGTGGCGTCTACCTGAGCCTGCGCGGCCGCCTGCAGCCTGCTGTCCAGCGTAGTGGTGATGGTCAGGCCGCCGCGGTACAGCTTCTTCTCGCGAGCCGTGGCGTCGACCCCGTACGCCGGGTTGTTGAGGATCAGGTGGGAGACGTAGTCGCAGAAGTACGGCGCCATGTCAGCCGCCGAGCACCCCTGCTTTGCAGGCGTGATCTTCAGCTCGACACCGCTGGCGACGGCGGCGTCATGATCAGCTTGGAGGATTTTCCCATCGCTGAGCATTTTGTCCAGGACCTGGTTGCGCCGCTTGATGGAGTTTTCCGGCTGGGCGGCAGGATCGTAGAAGCTGGGGCTGTTGACCAGGCCGGCGAGCAGGGCGGCCTGCGGCAGGGTCAGGTCCCCGGCTGTGGTGCTGAAGAAATGCCGGGCTGCAGCTTCAATGCCGTACGCGTCCCGGTTGAAGAACACAATATTGAGATAGCCCTCAAGGATCTGGTCCTTCGTGAATTTCTTTTCCAGCTCGAGGGCCAGCTTCATCTCCCGCACCTTGTCGCCGATGCTCTTCTGCCCGCTGAGGATGACCTGATCGCTCCTGTCCGCCGACAACAGGGACTCATTGATCACGTTCGTTACGTACTGCTGGGTCAGCGTGGATGCGCCCTGCCTGCTGCCACTGGTCAGGTTGGAGGTGAGCGCCCGGAGGATCCCCTGCGGGTCGACGCCGGCGTGCTCGTAGAAGCGGCTGTCCTCGATGGCGACAATCGCGTCCCTGATGTAGGGGGACATCTGGTCCAGCCTGACCTTCACGCGGTTCTCCGCGAAGAAGGTGGCTACCGGCTTCCCGTCCGCGCTCAGCACTTTGGTGGACTGCGCCGGCGGTTCAACCGCCAGCTCAGCGGGGAGGTTATTGAAGAAGGTGATTGACCTGCTGACGGCAACGCCGGCAGCAGCGACGCCGGGGATCGCCAGACTGGCGACCAGAACACCGCAGATCGCACTCAGTGTTAAGAATCCGAGGACCCTCCAAAGGGCCGCGGCCAGACGAGATCCAATTCGTTTCTTCGGCGCCATTTTCTGTCCAGCTGTCGCGCTCAAAATCTGTGCTCAGAGTACGCCGGGACCCCGCCGAAGGGCCAGTGCCGGAGGTACTCAAACGGCCAGGGCTGTGTCGCTGGCAGAAGCAGCCCGGATCCGGTCCGGGACGTTGTTGGGGCCAAGGACTCTTCCCGCCTCCAGTCCCGTGCTGATAGACCGGACATCTCTTTGGAATTCCTTCGGGCGGCCTGGGAGGCCCTCATGGCAGAGGCGACCATTGGCACTGAACGCGGAGAGATGCCTGCCTACATTTCGGTACCGGCTGGCGAAGGTCCGTGGCCCGGCGTCGTTGTTATCCATGACGCACTCGGCCTGAGCCGTGATACCCGCGGACAGGCGGACTGGCTGGCCGGCGAGGGCTACCTCGCGGTGGCACCGGACCTGTTCTACTGGAGCAGCAGGGCGGGGTGCCTCTGGTCCCTGATCCGCGGCTGGCGTCCGCTCGGTGACCTGGACCGCGCCCGCGCATGGCTGGCCGCACGCGATGACTGCACAGGCAGGATCGGGGTCATCGGGTTCTGCATGGGCGGAGGCTTCGCCCTCATGCTGGCCCCCGATCATGACTTCGCTGCGGCCAGCGTGAACTACGGGGGACTGGACGGCGCAACGGCGCGGACGATGCCCCGCGCCTGCCCGATCGTTGGCAGCTACGGCGCCAAGGACCGCTGGCCGGGGGTACGCAAGGTGCCTGCCCGGCTGGAGCCGCTGCTCGCCGCCGCCGGGGTGGACCATGACATCAAGGTCTACCCCGGCGCAGGCCACGGCTTCCTCAACCAGCACGGCCCTTCGGATCTGACCTTCGGGGACACCCTGCTCGCGAAACTGGTGGCGGCCGGCTACCACGAGCCCTCAGCCCGGGACGCACGCCGGCGCATCCTCGCATTTTTTGGGCAGCACCTGAGCCCTGAGGGGGAGACACGATGACACTCCGAGCACCGCATTGGGCGTTTCGCAGCCGGAGCTACCACCGCTGCAGCCGGTGTTGTGACGGCTTACCTGGCACTTGTGCGGCCGCGCGAATCTGTGCGCGGTGGCTCAAAGGGGTACATAGCCGCAACACAACAATGACGGAGAGCGCTATGCCCGCGGTGCCCGGAACGGTCCGGCCTGTCCGTTTGCCGGGCCTGACTGGTCGTACCGGGACCGACCGTTGCGCCCACTCTTCCCACGGGTGACCGGGCGGTCCGAGGGCGGCCCCGGGGGTCCGGACAGCCTGCGGGCATCCGCAGGCTCCTCCACGCTCCGCAGCTGGAGTTCCTGCGTGACGAGCCTCAGCAGGTCCTGGGCAGCCTCGGACCTGTCGAGCTCGAAACACTGCTTGAGTGTTGCCTGGAGCCGAAGAAGCTCGGCGGAGGGCAATAGCGGCCAGCGCCGGAACGTGCCGAAGATCTGCGCGGACGGGACGCCTTGAGGAACCTGGCGGTAGATCGTCAAGCCGCCAACTCCCGCGGAGGAGCGGTTTGGCGGGGCACGGGGGCACGTGCGTGGATATGAGCGAGGGTGGGTTCCACGAAAGAGGTGACGACGACGGTGCCGGAATCCGTGTTCACGGCAAGGTTGCCATCCAGTTTGCTTGTCATAGACACTATCTCTCTACGAATCAGATACGGCCGCTGACTGACCTCTTTCAGAGTACTGGCCCCCGCCTGTGCGGCGTCACATTCCTTGTAACAGAGGGGGCGCCGCAGCATGTCCCGGCATGGGTCCGAAGATCCGCCGGGGCACCTGCCGCTCAGTCCCGATCAGAATCCCGTCGATCCGAATCCCGATCAGAATCCCGTCGATCCGAATCCCGATCAGAATCCCGTCGATCCGAATCCCGTCGGCCAGCATCCTTTCGACCATTATCCTTTTCATCGGGCTTCTTCGTCATCGACTCGGGCGGCGGCGGAAAGGCCTCGGCGGGATAGAGCCCCGCGACCTCGAGCATGTAATTCGCCCACTGCGGGCCGGCGAGCATGTAGCCGTCGATGCTCTTGAAGAACTTGCCGTTGACGGTGATGTTCTGGCCGGGCCGTTTTTGTCCTTCCAGCGCGTCGCCGAAGAAGGACGCGGTGGCCAGGCCGCTGGTGTAGCCGACCACCCAGGTGGCGCCGTTGGTGTTGGACGTGCCGGTCTTGGCGGCGACCGGGAAGCGGCTGTGGACCTTGGGTTTGATGTAGACGCCGGAACCCTTTTTCAGCACGTCCTGCAGCACGGAGTTCACGCCGCGGGCAACGCTGGGCTTGATGGCGTCACGGCAGGACTTGGTCTGCGCCGGGAGCTGCTGTCCCGCCGCGTCGGTCACTTCCACAATGGCGACCGGCTCGCAGTACTTCCCGTCATTGGCGAACGTGGCAAAGGCATTGGCCAGCACCAGCGGCGCCACCCCGATCGCCCCCAGCAGGTTGCCGAGCTGGTGCATGTTGACCGGGGCGTTATCCAGGCCGCTGTGGATTCCTGCGGCATCCACCATCTTCTGGATACCGCAGAAATCCAGCTGGGCGGCCTCCGCGAAGGTGGCGGTGTTGATGGAGTTATACAGGCCGTAGTCGACGCGCATTTTGCGGTAGTAGCCGGCGTCGTTGTTCTGCAGGTCCTCCGCCGCCCCGCGGTTCTTCTCCTTTGTGTTGTAGGCGCCGAGCACCTTGCCGCAACTGGATTTCCACTTGAAATCAAGGGGATAGGTCCGCCGGGAGGCATCCACGGTGGCGGCCAGGGACTTGCCCTCCTGCAGCCATTCCGCGAGGGTGAACGGCTTCATGGTGGACCCGGGCTCGAACCCGCCGGCGCCGTTCAGGTCGTTGCCCTTGGCGTCCTTGGAATCGACGTTGAAGTTCAGTTGGGTGTCGAATTTTCCGTCCTCGGGAAGGAATACGGTGTTTTGGGCCATCGCCAGGACTTTCCCCGTCCCCGGCCCGATGGAAACGAGCGACGCGCCCCACTTGTCGGGGTTGGCCCCGGCCGTGGCATCGACCTGTGCCTGCGCGGACTGCTGCAGCCGGCTGTCCAGGGTAGTGGTGATGGTCAGCCCCCCGCGGAACAGCTTTCTTACCCGGGAAGCAAGGTCGACGCCGTAAGCCGGGTTGTTGAGGATGAGGTGCGAAACGTAGTCGCAGAAGTACGGTGCCATTTCCGCGCCGGCACACCCTTGTTTCCCCGGGTTGAGGGCGAGCTCCACCCCCGTGGCGGCGGCGGCGTCGTGCTCCGCCTGGGAGATCCTGCCGAGGTCGAGCATTGCGTCGAGCACGTGGTTGCGTCGCTGGATGGCGTTGTCGGGGTAGATGGCGGGATTGTAGAAACTGGGGCTTTTCACGAGGCCGGCGAGCAGGGCAGCCTGCGGCAGGGTCAGGTCCTTGGCTGTGGTGCTGAAGAAGTGGCGCGACGCGGCTTCAATGCCGTAGGCGTCCCGGCTGAAGAACACGATGTTGAGGTAGCCCTCAAGGATCTGGTCCTTGGTGTACTTCTTCTCCAGTTCGAGTGCGAGCCGCATTTCCCGCACCTTGTCGCCGACGCTCTTTTGCCCGTTGAGGACAATCCGGTCGCCCTTGTCAGCCGACACCAGGGACTCGTTGAGAATGTTGGTGACATACTGCTGGGTCAGGGTGGAGGCGCCCTGCCTGCCGCCGCTGGTCAGGTTGGATGCCAGAGCCCGAAGAATTCCCTGCGGGTCGATACCCGCATGCTCGTAGAAGCGGCGGTCCTCGATGGCGACAATCGCGTCCCTGATGTGCGGGGACATCTGGTCCAGACTGACTTTCACCCGGTTCTCCGCGAAGAAGGTGGCGATCGTCTTCCCGTCGGCGGTCAGGACCCTGGTGGATTCCGACGGCGGATCGACCGTCAGTTCCGCGGGGAGGCCGTTGAAGAACCCGACCGATCCTTTCAGGGCAACACTGGCTCCGGCGACCCCGGGGACCACGAAGCTGGCGACCAGAACACCGCAGATCACGCTCACGGTGAAGTATCCGAGCACGCCTCGGAGGGCCTTGGCCAGTCGCGATCCGGGTCGAGCCATGCCCTGAACCTAGTGGCTTCCCTCCGGCCGGCACGTCATCCGAAAAGGATGGTCCCGCCGTCCAGGTATTGGCCCCATGCAGGAATGTGTTGAACGCCCCGCCAGCGCGTAGTACCGTGACAGGAAGTGTCAATACGCATCACAAGCACTCGGGAGAGATTATGGCTACTGTGACACGTCGACTGGTTGCCGTCACGGCGGCGTTGGCCTTGAGCGTAACGGCCGGCACTGTCGCCAGCCCCGCCTTCGCTGATCCGAGGGAGACAGTCAAGACCCCGACCGCCACCGGGTACGGCGGCGCCGTGAGCACCGTGGACCCGCAGGCGTCCGCCGCTGCCCTCGAGGTCCTCCGCAAGGGCGGCAACGCGGCCGACGCCGCCGTCGCCGCAGCCGCGACGCTCGGGGTGACCGAGCCCTACAGCGCCGGGATTGGCGGCGGAGGCTACTTCCTGTTCTACGACGCGGAGACCGGCGAGGTCGGCACGATCGACGGCCGCGAGACCGCACCGGCCCGGATTCCGCGAGACGCGTTCATCGACAAAACGACCGGAAAGCCCTACCCCTTCACTCCCGAGCTCGTCACGAGTGGCGTCGCCGTCGGCGTTCCCGGCACGCCGGCCACTTGGGAGCGAGCCCTCGACCGCTGGGGCTCTGTGAGCCTCGGTGAGGCCCTCAAACCCGCCATCAAGGTGGCGACCCGAGGCTTTGTGGTCGACGAGACGTTCCGCCAGCAGACCCTCGACAACAAGGTCCGCTTCGAGGCGTTCACCTCGACCAGCAGCCTCTTCCTCTCGGGCGGGGACGCCCCCGCCGTCGGAAGTATCTTCCAGAACCATGACCTCGCCGCGACCTACCGGCTCCTCGCAAAGGAGGGCACGCGCGGTTTCTACAGCGGCCCGCTTGCGGCGGACATTGCGGCGACCGTCCAGGCTCCGCCCAAGACTGCCGACACCATGCTGCCCGTCCCGGCCGGCCACCTGACGACGGCGGATCTCGCCGCATACCGTGCCCTGGATCAGGAGCCCACGAAAGTGGAGTACCGCGGCCTGGACGTCTACGGCATGGCGCCTTCCAGCAGCGGCGGCACCACGACCGGTGAGGCGCTGAACATCCTGGACACGTTCAACCTGTCCGGGATGTCCACCGCAGGCGCACTGCATCACTACCTGGAAGCGAGCGCTCTTGCCTTCGCTGACCGGGGGAACTACGTAGGAGACCCGGCATTTGGCGGCGTCCCCACAGCCGCGCTCACCGACCCGCTGTTCGGCAAGGAGCGCGCCTGCCAGATCGACCCGCTGGCCGCCGCTGTGAAGCCCGTGCTGCCGGGGGACGTCTCCTCGTACGACGGCGTGTGCCCCGCTGCCGCCGCGGCGCCCGTGGACGAAAAGGACACCGAAAACATCTCGACGACGAACCTGACAGTCGCGGACAAGTGGGGCAACGTGGTCGAGTACACGCTCACGATCGAGCAGACCGGCGGGTCCGGCATCGTGGTCCCCGGACGCGGTTTTTTGCTCAACAACGAGCTGACCGATTTTTCGACCGTGTACGATCAGGCCGACCCGAACCGTATCGAGCCGGGGAAGCGCCCCCGCTCTTCCATGGCGCCCACCATCGTCCTCAAGGATGAAAAGCCGTTCCTCGCACTCGGCTCGCCCGGTGGTTCGACCATCATCACGACCGTCCTGCAGACGATCCTGAACCGGGTGGATCTGGGCATGAGCATCTCTGAGGCCATCGCGGCACCCCGTGCCTCGCAAAGGAACACGGCCAAGGTCACGGCCGAGCCGGAGTTTATCGCGATGCACGGCGAGGAGCTCACGCCGTACGGCCACAACTTCACGCCCTCGGGTGACGCGTTTACCTCGGCAGCAGAAATAGGGGCCGCGACCGCCATTGAGTTCCTGCCCGACGGGCGCATGGTCGCAGCGGCCGAGCCCGTCAGGCGCGGTGGCGGATCCGCGATGGTACTCACACCGTCGCCGAAGCCGTGACACGGGGCGGGAAGGGTCAAGTGCCGGATCCACAAAGGCCGGGGGAGAGCCCTATCTCGTGGTGCTGCATCCATGCAAGCATGGGGGCTCACCGAAAATGCGCAGGAAGTGGACTCGATGAAATCCAACGAATTGCTGCTCGACGCCTTCGCCCGGATCCGCGAGACCGTGGCCGCAACTCTCGAAGGGGTCGACAACGAGGCGCTTGTCCGCCGGCCCGCAGGGAACGGTAACTCGATGGCGTGGCTGATCTGGCACCTCAGCCGGGTCGAGGATGCCCAGCTGGCCTCGGCCGCCGGCCTCGAACAGGTCTGGACCGCGCAGGGGTTTGCCGGCCGATTCAACTTGCCGCTTTCCGGACGCGACACCGGGTACGGCCATACCAGCAGCCAGGTCGACGCTGTGAAGGCCCCGCCCGAGCTCCTGTTCGACTACTACGACGCCGTTCACCGGCAGACCGTGATGTTCGTGACGGGCCTTGGCGATGCGGACCTCGACCGCGTCGTCGACACCCGTTGGGATCCGCCCGTCACGCTCGGGGTGCGGCTGGTCAGCACGATCGCCGATTGCCTCCAGCACGTGGGGCAGGCAGCGTATGCCAGGGGGTTGAACCCCGCGTCTGCAGTCTAGGAGGCCAGCAGTCCAGGAAACGCGCAGACTAGGAATGGTCGGTGCCCGAGGTGCCGCCCTGCCCGTCCCTTGCAGCGGCAACCAGGCGATCAAAACTGGCGGTCCCGTTCTCCGGGGGGACCACGGTGAACACTGCGAACCATTTCTCCGGCGCATTTGGCCCCACCGCTGCAAGCCGTTCGACGTGCAGGTTCAGCCCGGGCACCCCGCTAACGAGGAGCGGCAGCGGTTCGCCGCTCCGGATCATGCGACGGAAATCCTTGACCGACAGCAGGTCATCAGAGGTGCCCGTCACCTCGGCGATCGTGTCGTTTACCCTCTTGGTCAACCCCGTCATGAATCGTCTCTGGCTCGAGACCGAGGGACCCGTCAGGAGCGCCGCGACGACCACCGTGAACAGGACAACGGCACCGAAACTCCTGAGTCCATGAATGAACATCATCAGGATGAGGCACAGGAACAAAGCAAAGGCACAGGACGTAACGAACCGGACCACGGGGTTTTCGCCGGGTTTCTTTGACCAACGGACAAGAGCGACAGTGCTCTGACGGGACTGATCGTGCGGTGAATTGTCCATGACTAGTACCCCTTCACTTCCATAAGCGCTTCAGCCAGGGCGACTGCCTGGCGTGCGTCCTTGAGATCGCTCAGCAGACCCCGGTCTGGGAGGGCTGAGGTGGCCACGGTTGAACCGGCGAGGGCCGAAAAGACGGCACTCAATTTTTCGCGGTCCTGTGACAGCAGCCGGGACGAAGTCAGTTTGACCCTGCTCAGCTCAAGCTCCATCAGTGACTTGTCGATAGCCCCGCGGCGCCCCTGCATCACCGATATCGTGTCCCTGAGGCGCTGTTCACGGTCGCGGAATATCGATTCCATGGTTACCGCGACGTCGTGGAGTTCACCCAGCGCGGTATAGGACTGCGGCGAACCGGAGTGGCGGGCGAGCTGCCCGCTGACGTGGAGACGCCGTCGTGCCCATTTCCGCACGGCGGACTCGTAGGGTGCCAGGAGCAACGAGACGGCCGCCAGGGCCTTGTCCAGCGACGCTGCCCGTGTGCTCAGGCTGGTAGTGGCGGCATCCAGCCTCGTCAGAAATGCCTCGTAATTGTCCTGGTTCGGGGGTGGGTTGGCCTTCATGGGCCACTCGCACACTGCGGGGCCGCGCCACCCTGGCAATCCCGCCCAGGGCGGCCGGAATTCCGCCGCCGACATCCGCCCCCAACTCTCATGGCAAGAGACTAGAGGCTCCGGGCGCGTTGTCATAGGGTCCGGCGTTCGCCTGCGCCAGGAACCCCCGGGGCGTCCACAGTGTTTGCGCGGACCTTGACACTGACTTTCGCGGTCATCGAGACTGAAAGATCCAGGCTGCGCACCGAGGCTAGGGATGGAAAGACAATGACCAGTACAGGCTCGTTCGTGATTGTGGTTGGTTTTGACGGTTCCAGGAATTCGCAAACTGCGTTGAGGTGGGCCATGGACGAGGCCCAGCAGCGCAACGGCCAGCTCCGCCTGGTCACGGCCTGGAGCAAACCGCCGCTGTCCTGGTTTCCGGCAGTACTGGAAACGGCCGCCGGCGAAATCGTGGCGGAGGATTCCCCGCAACAAATCGCAGAGACGGTCCAGGCTGATGCCCTGAAAACCGCAGAAAGCGAGGGCGTGGCCGCCACCGGGCAGGTCGTTCACAATGATTCGGCGGCGTCGGCAATTATCGATGCCGCCAAGGACGCGGATCTCGTCGTGGTGGGCGCCCGCGGGCATGGCGGATTTACCGGCCTGCACCTGGGTTCGGCGGCCACCCAGATCATCACTCATGCACCGTGTTCGGTCCTGGTCGTCCGCTCGAAGTCTTCCTGAAGTACGGGGCGCCGGCACAACCCTTTTTGCTTGAATCCAGGGACCCTCCCGCAACCCGTTGTCAGTGCGCGGGGGAGGGCCTACGATGTGGCCACAGCCCCGCTGCGGGGACCAACTCCGGGACCCGCCCTCAAAGAGTTCTGGACACATTTTCGGATGCCCGAGTCCGGACATCTCGGGACAGGATAGATCATGGCCAAATATCTGTTTGAAGCGAATTACGTGGGCGAGGGCATCAAAGGCCTCATGCGCGAAGGGGGCACGAAGCGCCGTGATGCGCTCGTCGACGCCCTCAAATCCGTCGGCGGCTCGCTCGAATGTTTTTACTACGCCTTCGGGGAGACCGACGTGCTGGGGGTCTTCGAGGTGCCGGAGCCCTCCGACGCGGCCGCGCTGTCGCTCATGATCAATGCCACAGGAACCGTGAACGTGCGGCTGAAACCCCTCATGACGCCGGAGGATATTGACGACGCGGCAAGGAAAACACCGAGCTACCGGGCACCCGGGCAGTAGGACCCCGGGCCCGGCCAAAAGCTTCCGGGCCCGGGCCATGTTTAGGTAAGCATTCCGCAAGCTCTCCGGCAAGAGGGCGCCCTGCGGCGTGACGCACGGACTGCCGCGCCTAGGAAGCGGCGCGCGCGTCCAAGCTCCTCAGCGCGGCGGCGGGCGACGCCGTCGACGTCACCGCCGTCGTAGTGATCGTGGCGCCCAAGACGCTGACTATCAAGGCGGCCCCGGAACAGGTGAAAGTACTGACGGAGCGGCCGCGGCCGTTGTGCCGGGGGACATGGCACCGGAATCCTGCCGTACCCGGGGACGCGGTCATAATCCAGCGTAACTTCGCTGGCCTGCGGTCGCTGGTCGATCAGGCCCGACGACGGCGGGCGGCCTGGGTGCTGGGCGTTCCCGCCGCCGGGTTCGTGATGCTGGTGACCGGAGGACCGCTGGGCACGATCATCCAGGCGCTGACGGGCCGCTGAGCTGCGTTGCCTTCGCCGGTTCGTTCACGCTGCGGACAATTACGGGTCCCGCGGCATGCGGGAGAATGGTCTCATGAGCGATGCCGGCGATTTCATAGATCTTGCGCTGCAGCGTGAGTCGTCGTGGAGCCGCGCGGAGGAGTCCGAGGGGCGCTACGGCAGCGGTCAGCGCTACTACGGCGCGTCGGTCGGAGCCGTGCGCGCAACGGTCCGCGATGCCCTCCGGCGCCACCCGGGACTGACGCACGATGACATCACCGCCCTTAGCTCCGAGTTATGGGAGGCGCCCGTCTTCGAACGCCGCCTCGCCGGCGTCGTGCTCCTCCAATCCAGCGTCCGGCTGCTGACCAACACGGACCTGACCCGGATCGAGGGCTTCGTGCGGAGCGCGCGGCTGGGTGCGCTCGTCGATCCACTCGCCGTCGACGTCGTTGGGCCACTGATCGCGGGGCTCGATGTGGTCGGCAGGGTGCGCGCGGACAGTGTCCTGGACCGGTGGGTGCGGGATCCCGACGGCTGGCTGCGCCGGGCCGCCCTGCTGTCCCCGCTCCGCGCGTTCCGTGCCGGTGCGGGGGACTGGTCGCGGTTCGTGCGCCATGCCCGTCTGGTGCTGGAGTCCCCGCCCCAGCGCGCTGACGTCGACGACGACGACGGGGTCGCCGCCGGGGCGGTCTCCCTCGTGCTCGCCGAGACGGCCAGGCACCGCCCGGAGCTGGAATTCTGACCGGCGAATCCTGCCGGGCGTCCGGTACTGCTCCGCCCGCTACTGCTCGGCGGCACATTGGCGGCGGCGCCGATACCCTGTCACCGCCGCCATGCTGTGTTCATGGGGCTACTACTGTGCGGCGTTTGCCCGTTCGATCAGCCGCATAACGCTCGTGAGCGTGGCGGCATAGCTGGGATCGGTGGCGTACCCGGCAACAGCCACCGCGTTGGCGAACGCGTAGGGGGCTTCGGTGTGGTCGAAGGCTTTGCGGTAGCGGGCGTTCCGGCGCAGGAAGGCGCCGTGATCGGCAAAGGATTCCTCAGCCGAGCCGTACGCCCGGAACCAGTCCATGACGAGATAAACGAACCGGCCGTTCGACGGCGTCACCGAGATGACCCTGGGAAACGTCCCGTTGGGGTGGCTGAGGACTTCGCGCGTCTGCAGGAGCTGCCGCTGCGACTCCGGGACCGAGGTCTTGGCCTTGATGCCGAAGAAGTTGAACCGCGGTGCCTTCCTGCCCCAGCCCGACTCCAGAGCAGCCTGCCCGAGGGTCACGAGCCAGGGGACGCCGTTGTTGGCCTGCGAGCGCTGGGCGTGCGGGGCGTAGCGTCGAACGAAGTCGGCCACGTGGGCGGGCACCGCCGAAGCCTTCCCCGGCGGGCTCGGGGGGCTCGGCGGCGGCTTGGGCTGCGGTGGTGCATCTAATCCGCTGATCCCTGGGACGGTGCCGGAGAACAGGGGACTGGGGTTGCGGGCACCTTCCCAGCTGAGGTCAACGTGGATGTGGTCGATGTGTTTGTTGGCCCCGGGGTAGGGCCGCCAGCCTTCGGTGCGCCGTGCCCAGCTCCACTGGTTGTGGTTCCAGATCAGGTAGGCCACTTGGAGTTCGACGGCGTTGCTCTGCAGCCAGGCGACATAGGCGTCCGCCTGGGCCCTTTCGATCGGGCCGTTCACCATCGCGTGCAGGTCCACTGACCGGCCCTCGCCGTGCAGCGACGGTGTGCCTGCCTCCGTTTTCCGGCAGTTGAAGGTGCCAGCGTGGCGTCCGGTGAGCCGGCGCCACTGGTCCGCCATCGCCCGGGCCCCGGGCTGCTCGCCGGTGGAGCATTTGGTGAAACTGCCGCGCACCACGCGGCCGGCGGCCCGGTCGGATTTCAGCGGCGTCGGCGCAGCTGCCGGAACCTTACTGCGGTTCCTCCGGTACTCGTTGATCTCAGCGACCGCGGCCTTGCCCGCAGCCCCCGGGAGGTAGGTCCAGGACGTCCAGGTTCCCCGCACGTCAATATGGGCGAAGCTGGCCCCGATGCCCACTCCAATGCCGTCCCCCAGGGCGTCGACGGCGGCCTTGGCGATCGCCATGCCCGTCATTCCCGCCACCGTGATGTCCGCGGCCTGCCCGCTGCAGTGCCGGCTGAGTGTCGGCGTCTTCGGCGGGCTGCTGCGCCGGTAGACGGCGACGTTGCGGTCCCAGGACCGGTAGCCGGAGGTGATGCGTACCGGCCTGCCGACCCGGTCCCGGAGCTTCTGCAGGGCGGCGACCAGGAGCGGGGAGATCCGCGCCTTGTCAGCGTACTGGTTGCCGCTGAAGACCAGCTCACCCACGGTGAAGTTGGGGGAGAGCTTGAGTGCCCGCACACCGGTTCCGGTCTCGTAGAGCGGCAAGCCGGTGTTGTTGGGATCCCAGTGTTCCTCGCCCTTGCCGGTCTTCCCCGAGGTCGGGCTCAGCGCCTGTCCGGACGGGAACGCCTCATGCTCGCCGATGTCCTCAGCCTCGGCTTCCGCTGCCGCCAGCTCCCATTCGCCGGCCTCAGCCTCCGCCTCTCCGGCAAAGCCTTCCCCGGGCTCGGACTCTGCCTCCCCGGCGGAGCCCGCGTAGTCCTCGAAGCCCTCGAGAGCCGCGGCCTCGTAGACCCCGGCCGCCCCGGTGTCTTCGGATTCGGCCCGTTCGGATTCGGCGATGTCCGCTTCGGAGAATGCGGAAGGCCCCTCGAAGCGGAACCCGCTCTCTCCGAAGTAGAGCTGTCCGGCGTCGGCCTCGTCCAACTGGTCGACGCCGGCCAAGCCTTCGGCAGACATTCCTTCCGGTACGTCAGCTTCCCGCGCCGTGGCGTTGGCCAGATCTGCCGCCGGGTCTGCCAGCAGACGCCAGCCGAAGCGGCGGGGGATGTCGTTGTGGGCTGTCCGGGTGGCTTCCACCCGGAAGGCCGGCGATGACCCCAGGCCTTTCAGGGCGGTGGCCACGCGCTGGCTGTTCCGGGCTGTCGGTTCACCGCTGCGGTAGATGACCCGCAGCGCTCCCGAGCCCGCCTGGTGGCGCCGTCTGGCCCACTGGATCAGGGCGGACGGATCCGAGTAGAGCGCGTCGAAGGTGAAGACCTCATCCGGGTCAGTGTGTTTCAGAACTGCCATGAGCGCCGCGCCGCCGCCGGAGTGGGCCGTGAGGATCAGTTTGCCCTGGCTGATGCTGGCGCCGGTGCGGGCGTTGAAGGCCTCCAGCGCGGACGCTATCAGCTTCTTGAGGCCGTTCGGCTTGACCAGCTCCGGAAAGGAGTAGCCCGCTCCGCTGTTCCCGCCGAAGTAGTGGCCGCGCGGCAGCACGGCCAGCGTGGGGCGGATGCTGCCGGGCGTCGAGGGATTGCCGGGATCGGCGAAATCCAGTCCGCTGGCAGGCTCCTTGTCCCGGAGGAGGCTCATCCTGTCCCGGCGGCCGGAATAGCCGTGGAAGTGGACCACAATGTCCACCGTCCCGGTGCGTGGCATGCTGTTCCACTTCAGCACCAGATCCGGGGCAGTTCCCCGGTGGGGGCGCAGCAGGGGCAGCCGGTCCACCACGAGCCGGCCCGCCCCGATGTCCCCGCCCGCGGCCTCCTCGCGGCTCTCGCGCTCGCCGGCGACGGCCTCTTCGGCGGCAGGCGATTCAAGCTGAGCCAGGTCTGCCTGCACCTGCCACGTCAGGTTTTCCTGTTCCTCCTCCGACTCGTTCCATGTCAGGGCGCTGTAGGCGTCCTCCGCCACGTGGTCCGCCTGCCCGGCGTCGCGTTGCGCCGGTCCGCCGGCCAGGGCCTCGTCCATTGCCTCAGCGGGTGCCGGACCGTCGGTGAAGGAGAAGACATCCTCCTTCACCGGCCAGTTGGGCTGTTCACGTTCGGTCTCCCCGTCACCGTTCAGCGAGAAGACCTGGGTAGCCGTGTAGTCCTCCATGACATCTTCCTTACCGTGTTAGACCCGGGTCGATTTGCCGTTGGGCGAGGGCGCCGAGAAGACCGGTGCGGCCGCCGTCGGAGTCGGTTCCGGGAGGCGAAGCGGCTGGGTGGGCCGCTTGGAGTCAGGGCTGACCGAGACCACCGTTGGATCCTTGATCCGGGTGCCGGTGGCCGACTGCCACAGGTCGATAACCCGGATCATGGCGTCCGCAACGACGGGGTTCGGGACCAGATTGGAGTGATAGAGCATTTCCGCAGCCGTTTCCGAACTGAACGCCCCGTTTTCGATGAACCACATGAGCGGGGACAACAGCCCGGCGAGTTCAAACAGTTCCCGGGACTCCCGCGGCGGGGTGATCCCCACGCGGGCCCCGATCGCGGCCAGGCGGTCCGCGGCATTGCCGCTGGCCCCGGCCTCAGCCTTAAGGTCCATGACCACGCTGGTGTCGTATTCCACCGTGAGATGGAACCAGCTGAGCATCGTGACGTAGGCGTACTCCTCCTGGGCCAGCATGCCGCCGCGGCGCCGCATCGTAAGCATTTCCGCGATCGACTGGCAGAGATAGGCGATGTAGCTCCGATCCGTCGCGTTCGGCCCGCCCTGGTTCCGGTCATTCAGGATGCCCTGCCAGACCTGGCGGAGCAGCTCTTCAAAAAGGTCGAAGAAGCGGGTGTTCGAGCCGGCGCCGACGTCGCGTTTCCACGGCTGGCCCTCCAGCGGGGCGCCCAGCGGCGGATGGGACAAGTCCCGCCCAAACATGCGCCAGTACGCGTTGCGCCGGTTGACCCGGGCGTCCGGCCGAAGCTGGCTGGAGACTCCAAGGATGTGGAAGGCCGGTGGATCCCGGAAGAAGAGTTCCTCGGTGTGCCTCGCCCAGAGCAGCGTGGGAACGGTGGGAGGAGCCAGCGTTTCCCCAACCTTGTAGCGGCGCACTACCTCGCCGAGAATCTCGACGATGCCGGTGTTTTCCAGCAGGAAGGCGTAGATGAGGTGGTCCCACGGCAGCGGTGTTGTGGTGCCCAGCGGATTGGGCCCTAGGTAGGCCGGCGGGATGACGGTTCCGGTGCTGATGCCGGCGGGCAGCGAGGTCAGCAGCCCGGGTGGCATCTTCAGGCCATCCACCACAGCCTGGTTTCCGACGATGGTGCTTGGGAGCGTGGGTGGAGCGGGAAGATACCTGACCAGACCGTTGACGGCGAAGGCTTCTTCAAGCCACCGGCTCAGCTGGATGGGATTGTGGGCAAACACCACTTCCGGACTGGGAGTGGCGGCGGTTGTCAGCGTGGGGTCAACGACCAGTCGGGCGAGCGTGCGGAACATTGTGGGGCCTCCAAAGTTTTCTGGTATTCAGCGCCGAAATGGAATGCCCAGCGCAATAGGAGTTGCTTGGCCGTCGAGTAGCTCGACGTACTGCACCTGGTCGGAATCGAGGCCGAGATAGCCATTGCTGACATCGTCAGCGGGCACCTGGTCCCTGGGGCCTTCGAGGAACTTGACCACCACGGTTTCGGTACCTTCAGGCAACGGCGCCACGAACTTAAGCAGGTACGGCGACGCGGACTTGGACTCCCCGGCGCCGAGGATCTCAGGCGACGGGATAAGGGTGTTTTCACGCTGCGAGCCGATTCTTTTCCGGCTGCCCAGGACGCTGGAGAGGGCATTGAACTGCAACGCCAGCAGCAACTGCTCTGGATCTGCATCGATCACACGGGGTCCGCGGCGGTCCCGTTTCCTCGGCTCGGCCTTCCGTTCGATTTCCTGGCGCAGCGCCTCGTCGGAGGCCTGCCGCGAGCTTCGCTCGGCGAGCAACTCCTGCACCAGGGCTATGTCCGTCTCCTTCAGCCGCAGCTGCTGGGCCAGCAGCGCATTTTGCTCGTTGAGGACCTGCCTGATCGATCCCGCCATTTCCATACTGAAGTCGCGGGCGGCCTCCCGGATCGCCTGGGCTGTGGCCTCCTGGCCCGGTGCGTTCCGGGCGGAGGCTTTTGCGGGGCCCCTGGCCGTGACTTTGGCCTCTGCCGGTTTTGCCTGCTCCGGTGAACCCGCCGCACCGGTGTCTTTCTGGTCCATTTCGATGTCACTTTCCTTCCGGTGTTGCACTCAGGGGTCTCAGGCGGCGACGGCGGCCGTGCCGCCCATGCGTCGGAGCCAAAGTTCGACGACGTCGTCGTCGGTTCGCTTGGCGTTGCCGTTCAGCACCGACAAGGCAAGGACGCGCATGGCCTCCAGCCGGGCGAGGTAGCTGGAGGTGTAGAGGGAGGCTCCGGCCCGCTCGGCCAGCCGGGCCAGTTCTGCCGGGGCCACGCTCAGGGGATCGGCGAACGCCGTGATCGGCACACCGCCGAAGGCCCGCATCGGCGTGCGGGTGCAGGCATCGGCCAGGGCAGGCAGCTGGGCCAGGCTCGCCCGGCCGATTTCCTGTACCTCGCGGGTGGCAAATTCCAGCGGATGGCGGTTGATCCAGGTCCGGGCCAGTTCGTCCCAGGGGCCGGGGCCGAACCAGGACCGGCAGAGGCCCGCGTTGAAGAGCACCCGGACCCAGCCAAAGGGATGGGGGTCGCCAAACGGCATCCGGTACACCTTCCGGGTGGTGCCGTCCACCACTGTGGCCAGTGCCGGCAGCGGTGCGTAGCCGAGCAGGACGAACGCGTAGACGTCGGCGGCCACCTCGCTGGCCCAGCTCCGCCAGCTCTCGGCTGCGATGACGGATACCGGCGCGAGGCGGCGGTAGAGCACAGATCCCAATTCCTCGGTCCAGCCGGTCAAGTGGGCCACCTGGTGTCCCGTTTCGTGGACCAGCGAGGTGGGCCGCCACAGGTTGTGCCGGGTGATCTTGATCGCGGCCACGGGGGACAGCGAGGAATCCCAGAGCCGGGCGCCGGAGCGCAGGATGGAGGCGCCGATGCCTTTGTCCAAGTAGGTGAGGACCGGGGGAGTGGGGATCCCCAGAGGACGCAGGACCCGGTCCATGCTGTCCACTGCGATCGCGTCGAGGCCCCGCAGCACGGCTCCGATCCGGTCATTGGTGCGGGTATTGACCGCGTCTCCGTAGAAGTCCAGCACCGTTTCCACCTGTTCGTAGCGCCGGCGCAGTTTCAGCAGTCCGGTGCGGACCGCGCTGAGCTCGCCGGCCGTGCGGGCGGCAGCCAGGGCCGCGCTCAGGTGGTCAGCCTCCGCCACCACCGAGGTGGAAACGGACCGAAGGCTTGAACGGACGCTGAGTCCCAGATAGCTTTCCAGCGACAGCCAGGCCGCGGGTGCGGCCAGCACCTCCAGGTCTGTCAGGGCGATGCTGGCCCGGCGCCAGTGGCGGACTTCTGTGCCGAGCGCCGTCTTCTCTGCCGCGAAATCATTGGCCACTGTACTTCCACCCCGAATGCACGCTGACCTCGGGCAGCTGGACTTCGCCGCCCAGTTTTTCCTTGGTGAGCTCGGAAAACGTGATCGAGATGGTCACCCCGCCCGGCGGCTCGGCCACCGCCGCCGCGAGCTGCGCGGCGCGCTGGGTAAGAAACTTGGACAACGACGACGCCACCGCCTTCATCAGGCGATCCACCGGAGCTGCTGCCTCGGCAACGTCCTTGACCAGCCCGTGCCGCACCATCCGCGCCGTCAGGACCGCGGGCAGCTTCGTTGCATAGACCCGGTGCAGGGCGCTGAGCACGGACGGCAGGTCCCGCCGGGCGGCCGGTGACGACGGCTGGAGCATGGCCAGCATCTGCTGGGCCTGCCGTTCCGAAAGCCTCAGCTGGACCCGCAGCCGCCGTCGGGAGGGCTCCAGGAGCACCAGGAGCCGCCGGGCCAGCCGCTGCTTGGCCCTGCCACGGGCCAGGGCGGCCGACCGGATCCGGAAGTAGCGCCGGCCAATCCTGGGCCGCTGCCTGCCGATGGCCGGAGCCGGCCCGGACCGCCGGCCGAGGGCCGGCTCGCCAAGGAGCAGTCCCGCGACCTCCGGGGTGAGCAGCTGGAACTCCGCGGCGTCCGCCGTTTCGGCCTCGTCCGGGGCTTCATCCTGGGTCAGGTGGCCGAACTGGGTACCCGGGATGGCCTCAAAGAGGTCCACCTCCGCTTCCAGCGGCCAGCGGCGGACACCCCGGTCGAGGAGATGGCCTTCGAGGGTGCCGCCGTCGGACCAGGTGATGGCCCTGGCGGCCTGGCGGCTGATCCGTACTGGGAGCACCCGGGTGTATTTGCGGTAACGGTACCGGGGCCGTGCCGACCGGGGCATCAGCAGCCAGACCCCGCCTTCGCCGGCGGTTTCCCGCTCCGGGAGGTCGTGGTGCAGGATCTTGTCCGGCAGGTAGGCGGCAGCCGATTCCACGAAGGCCTCCTGGATAGCGGCCGCGAGCTGCAACTGGTCCTCGAAGACCTCCTCGGGCAGTTCCATCAGCCTCAGGATGGTGCCCTCCACCGTGGACGCCACCGCCTCACCGGACAGCAGACGCTCCGACTCAGCCTCGGTCTCGAAGCCGAAAACCCTCAGGCCAAGGTCGGCGACCGGCGTCGCAATCAGCTTGGCGGGGCCGGCACCGATCAGCCCCTTGGTGAGGCCCGCAATAATGCCCGCCACGAACTTGACCACCCGCTGCCGGCCGATGATCGATATACCCAGCTTGATCAGGGGCTGCACGGCCATAACAGCGGGCAGGAACTGTTCGATTTCAGCTTCCGGGCTGCTGCCGTCGGGCAGTTCCGCGAGCCGCTCGGCGAACCTGGCGCGGGCCGCGTCCAGGGCGGCGACAGCATCCGCGGACTCATATTCGCGCGGCTCGAAGAAACTCTCGCCGAGTTCCTCCTCGGCTTCGGGAGCGTACAGCAGAGACGCGACTTCGAGTTCAAAAACCTCCGCGAGCCCTTCAGCGGAGGCGTGATCCTCGGCTTCGGCCTCGGCGACTCCCAGTTTGGCGGCCAATTTGCGGGCGAAGGGCCTGACACTGGCCGGCAGCCGGTTCATGGCGGAACTGATGACACGCCTGAGCAGGGGCCTGACCAGGCCTTTGAGCTTGTTCAGCAGAAGACCAATGGGAAGAACCTTGCCGACTGCCGCGATACCCTTCTTGACCAGCCCGACGGCGCCGCGCGCCAGCTTCTTCCCGGCCCGGATAATGCCGCCGATGAATCCCTCATAGCCGGATAGCCCGTACTGGGACTCGTTGCTGGCGGCCTCCAGGAGCTGTTCAAACTCCTGGGCCGGCAGCCCGTAGACATCGGCCGCCACGAGACGTTCAGCGAAACCGTCCATGGCGCGTTCGGTCTCCGAAGCGATCGGCTCCACCCAGTCCTCCAGCGAGGCGCGGGTATCCGCTTCGGCCGGAAGCGAGGACCAGTTCCGCTGATCCGCCAACTGGCGGGCCGCAGCGTCGTTGATGAGCTGGTCCAGGGCATCCACAAAATCTTCGTCTTCGAGTTCCGTATAGAACGCCGCGGCCTCTTCGACCTCCGGGGCAAAGGCCTCCGTCATGAACCTGGCCGGGAAGGGCGTGTTCAAGACCGCCTCCGGGGCGGCGGCCTGGGCAAAAGCTGGGGTCGCGGGAGGCTCGGCCAATGACAGGCCAGAGAACAGAGTCTCGCCGGTGAAGCCGGACTGTGCGTCCATGACACCCTCCTTACGGGATATTGTTTTCAGCTTCGGGGACTTCTGTGTTTTCCACCGTCAATCTTCTGTCTCCATTCCCGTTACGGGCTCATCTTCAAGCTCGGTAATAAGTGCTTCGAGCAACATAACGAGTTCGACAGTCCCGGAAACCACCCATTCCCGCCGGCTGCCGTTTGCGGTGCGTACCCGAATAAACACCCCTTGTGGGTTCCGCCAGAGGCGCAGTAATATCACGGAACAATCGGCTCTCATGGCGGAAATGATCCGCCCAAGTTCCTTCCTAGACGTCAACGCTGCGTAGCAATGTTGCCGATCGCCGCGTATGCCGTGGCCGTTTCCTGAATCTTTCCGCGTCATATCTCCGTGGGGTAATAAAATGACGTCTGCAGTAAGTCAAAGTTCCGTCGCAGATTCGGAATCGGAGGGTCAACCGGGCCTGCTCCTCTTGAACGGTTTTTCCCTATTCCTCGCGCATAAAGAGCTTCAGCTGCCCATTCATGCCCAGCGCGTCCTGGCTTTTCTCGCAATTGCCCGCCAGGACGGTGTGAAATGCTCCCGGCAGGCGGTTATAGCTAAATTGTGGGCGGATTCCAGCGCGGATCATGGCCACGGAAGCCTCCGCACTGCGCTGTGGAGAATCCGTTCGGTGCACGGGTCCCTCATTTCGGCGGGTCGAAGCGAACTGGCGCTCGGCGACGGCGTGGTGACGGATCTCCAGTTGTGCCGGGCGCAGGCCGCCAGGCTGCTGGCACCCGGCGGGGAGTTGTTGGTCGAAGACACCAACAGTTCGCCGCTCACCGGGGACCTGTTGCCGGAGTGGGATGAAGACTGGCTTCTGATAGAGCGGGAACGCCTTCGCCAGGTGCAGTTGCACGCACTGGAGGCGCTGGCGGTCCGGCTGCGAACCCTGGGCCGCTATCCGGAAGGGATCGATGCGGCGCTGCGGGCCAAGGCCATCGAGCCGCTCCGTGAATCCGTGCACGCCGTCCTTATCGACATCTGCCTCGATGAGGGCAATGTCGCTGCCGCCCACGAGTACCTTCGGCAATACAGTTCGTTGCTGTGGACCGAGCTGGGATTACGGCCGTCGCCGAGGCTGCTGGAGCGGGTCCGTGGCGTGTCCCGGGTCCCCGCCAGTGAGACGGATCGGGCCTAGCGTCCCGGCCGGCGCTCCACCACGGCAAAGGCCTTTTCGTCGAAGAATTCCCAATCCGTGATCACCATAAAGCCCAGGGCGTCCACGCGGTCGTTCAGGACGTGCACGTCGAAGCCGCCGTCACGGGGCTCAGCGTCCCAGGTGGACACGTGGACCTCCCCGTTGTCCAGCACCAGCAGTTCGGTGTTGACAGTGAAGTCCTCCGGCGGCTGACTGCTCAGCTGGCAGATGGCGACACAGTGCCTGATGAGGTCGGGACTGTCCATTTTTGGGCCTCCGCTTCGGGGGAACGGTGATGGCATCATCCTATGCCTGCGGCCGGGGTCCGGCGGGGCGGGCCGCACACCGGTCGCCGCAGCCCGCCACGATGCCGATGTGACACTCCGTAATCATTCCGTTACCGTTGTTAGGTGCCTGTTGTTTCCGAGACGGGCTCTCCCCAGCCGATTGCCTAACTCTGCCGCGGCCTGGGGATAACTCGCAGCAACGTCCGGCAGAGACGGGGAAACCAATTTTGACCCGCTGTTCTCCAGGGGTCTTGGGGTGAAGCCGCACGGCCCGGCATGATCGGGCCAGCGTGCGGCCGGGTGCCTCCCATCCGAATCCGACAGCTCACCTCGCAGGCATTGGGAGAGGCTCCTTTAATGACTTTTAGCAATACCCGTGCGCCCAAACGCGCCGATCTTCGCAGCAAAAGCCGCGCCGCCGCTACCATCGGCCGCCAGGCCGCAGTTCTCGTGGCCGCTTCCGGAATGGTGCTCAGCGGCGCCATGGCCGCGAATGCAGCCGATGCACCGACCGAGCGAGACTCCGCGCCGGCGTCGTCCGTTGACGTCCAGGGCCTGGTCTCCGCGCCGGTCATGGCGGACTCCGCCGTCCAGATCACGTTCGAGCGCCCGGCCGTTGAGACTGCCCCGGCTCCTGTGGTCGAGGCACCCAAGCCCGTAGCCGCTCCGAAGGCCCCGGCAGCTGCTGCCCCGGCTGCTGCGGCTCCGGCAGCACCCGCTCCGGCCCCCGCTGCCGCCGCCAAGGCGACGGTCAAGGTCCAGGCAGCACCCGCCCCCGCCGCTGCCCCGGCAGCCGGCGGAGTCAACGCCACCCTGCTGGCCGTCGCGTACGGCCAGATCGGCATCACGCAGGACTGCACCGCCGTGGTGGAGAAGGCCCTGAACGCTGCCGGCATCGCGGTCGGTGACATCGGCCCGACGGCGTTCATGAAGTACGGCAAGGTCGTCGCTGATCCCCAGCCCGGCGACATCATCGTCCAGTCCGGCCACGTCGCCATCTACGCCGGCAACGGCCAGGCCATCAGCGGCGGCATGAACGGCGTCAACGCCACCATGACGCACCCGCTGTCCTGGCTGACCGCCACCGGTCCCGTGACGTTCGTCCGCGCCGGCTAGCAGCACCGCACACAGCACGTCGAAGGCCGGTCGATCGGTTGCCTTGGGGGCAGTTGATCACCGGCCTTCAGCGTGCCCGGCGTCCGGCTCCGGTGCATACCTCAGCAACACCACACCGTTGCCGAACGCACGGCTCTCCAGCAGCCGCAGCGGCGTCACAACGTCCGTCTCCTGGAAGAGGGGCGTGCCCCGTCCGATCAGGACCGGGTGCACATACACCCGATACTCGTCGATCAGCCCGAGCCGCCTGAAAGACGCGGACAGATTGGCGCCGCCCAGCGCCAGATCACCGCCGGGCCCTTCCTTAAGCCTCGCAACATCCTCGGCGGCGACCTCGCGGACCACCTCGGTATTCCACCCGGCCGACGCCAGGGTCCTGGAGTGGACGATCTTCGGCATGTCCCGCCAGATGCCCGCGAAGTCGGCCTCTGTGGGAGTGCTTGAGGGGTCCTGGTCAGCCGTCGGCCAGTAGTCGGCCATCAGCTCGTAGGTGACACGGCCGTCCAGGAAAGCGCCCATGGTCCGGAGCTCATCGTTGAAGTGGCGGTGCAGCTCATCATCGACCCGGTGCCAGCTCAGGTCCCGCTCCGGACCCTCGATGAATCCGTCCAGGGACACCTGCATCATCAGGATGACCTTGCGCATCACGGGCTCCTTCACCAAACTGACGGCCGGGGTTTCCAGCGTACGCCGCACCCCGCAGCTGCGGCAGGGCCCGACGCCGGGCGGCAGCTTCTTGCCGTTCCGGAGGGCGCCCCGCCTGCGAACCCGTCAGAATAATCCTGACCGGCAGCATCTTGCCGAATGTGGCGGCGTCCGCCACGATAGAGCGACTGGATGGCCACAACCGGCACTATCCTGCCGAATGGAGTAGCCCCATGGGTGATGTGCTGTCGATTGGAGCCAGCATCCGGAGCGCCCGCAAGGATGCCGGGATCACGCAGGAGGACCTTGCCCACCTGGCCGGGACCTCGGTGCGCACCGTGCGGGCCATCGAGACCGGGACGGGCAACCCCTCGCTGCAGGCCGTGGTGGCCGTGAGCGGTGTCCTGGGCCTGCAGCTGACGGTGCGCTGATGGCGGCCGGACTGCAGGACCTGAAGTTCGTCCGGGATGCGGATGTCTACAAAGGCGGGATCCTCGCCGGCCACCTCAGCAGGACCGGGTTCGGCGGGGTCCGGTTCAGTTATGCCCCGGAGTACCTTGCGGGCAACGGTCCGGCCGTGGCAGTCTCCCTGTCCCTGACCGGGGACGCGGTGGAAACCCCCGGGGGTGCGCTGCCGGCGTTCTTCGCCGGACTCCTGCCGGAGGGTCACCGGCTCACCGTCCTGAAGAACGCGACCAAGACCAGCTTTGACGACGAGTTGACCCTGCTGCTGGCTGTGGGGGCCGATGTCCCCGGCGACGTCCAGGTGGTCCCGGCCGGCGAGCTCCCGGTCGATCCGCCCGCCTTTGCCGATACCTCCAGGCCGGAGGCGCTCGACTTCTCCCTCCTGGTCGACGCCGTGGATCTCCACGGGCTGCCGGGAGTCCAGCGCAAGACCAGCGCCTCAATGCTGACCACGCCTTTGGCGGTCAGGGGCCACCGCTACCTGCTCAAACTGGACCCGCCGGAACACCCCCACCTCGTGGAGAACGAGGCGGCGCACCTGCAGGGCGCCAGGGCGCTGAAGATCCCGGTGGCCAAATGCTCGGTCATCGCCGACCGGAACGGTCTGCGGGGACTGCTGGTGGAACGGTTCGACCGGGTTAAGGGCCCGGCCGGAACATGGGTCCGGCTGCCGCTCGAAGACGGGACCCAGGTGCTGGGCCTGCCCCCGGCGTCCAAGTACGGCGTCAGCTCCGAGGAGGTGGCAACGGCGCTCGCCGGCGCGTGTACCGCTCCGCTGCTCGCGAGCCGCAATCTGTATCTGCAGTTCGTCTTCGCCTGGCTGACCGGAAACGGGGACCTGCACGCCAAGAATCTGGCGGTCCTGGGCAGCCCGCGCGGATACGTCATGGCCCCGGTCTTCGATGTCCCGTGCACCCTGCTCTACGGGGACGAGACCCTCGCGCTGCCGGTGTGCGGCAAGACGCGTCACCTCAAGGCCCGGCATTGGGCCGAGCTGGCCGGGTCGCTGGGACTGCCGGAGCGGGCCGCCGCCGCAGCGAACCGGACCGCGGTTGCCGCGGCAGCCTCGATCCGGCTCGAGGACCTGCCATTTACGGGCTCTCCGCTGCACGGGGCACAGCGGGAACTCCGTTTCCGGCGGCGGGAGCTGGCCGGCTGATTCAGGGTCCCGCGGGCGTGGCCCCTTGCGCTCAGGCCCCGCCGGTAGAAGAATGCAGGAAATTTGAAGCCGCGCCGCGGTTCTTTACTTTCGGAGGAAACGCATGCCCAAGAGCCTGCCTGTGGCGTCAGCCGACGTCACGCCCCCGATGATGTCCCGGGGCTGAAGCCAAGTGGAATCCTGGGGCCCCGGCCGGCACTACAGCAGCGGCCGGCACACACATGAGGCAGCGCAGGGAGCCGGGCCGCGCCTGCTGAGCCGCATAGGCGGGATCCGCCCGCAGTTCCTGATCGCGCTGGTTACCGTTCTTGGCCTGATCACGGCCGGGGCCGTTTACGGCACCATCCAGGCCCGGGGCCCGGCCGACGCCGGGGCCGCGCCGGCTGCGTCCGTGTCAGCCCCAGCAGGTTCCGCCGGAGCAGCCGACCCGTTGTCCGCCGCCGGCTCGAGCGGCAGCGGCGGAACGCCAACGGCAGCACCGCCGAGCCCGACACCCGCCGCCGTCGCGCCGCCCGAGCCCGCTATCGGACCTGCGCTGGACGCGGAAATCAATGCCGTGATTCAGGCCAACAGCGGCTACCAGGTGGGCGTGGCCCTGATCGATGTGGCTGACGGGGCGGTGCATGAATACGGGGTGAAAACCAAGTTTGTGGCCGCGAGCACCGGTAAGATTCTTGCTGCTGCCGCCTACTACCATCTGGTGGAGACCGGGAAGGCCTCGCTGGGGACCCCGATGGGGGCGTCCACCGCCGGCCAGCAGATCCGGCAAATGGTCCAGCAAAGCAACAACGACTCGTGGGCGTTGATCCTCGCCGCCGTGGGCCATAAGGGGCTGACCAACTATGCCGCCTCGCTCGGCATTCCCTATGACCGGACCGTGAACACCCTCACGCCGGCGGAGATGGCAAGAACTCTCTCCGAGCTGTACAGCGGGCGGCTGCTCAACGCCGCCAACACCGCGCAGTTGCTCTCCTACATGCAGCAGACAAACTACGAAACACTGATCCCGGCCGCCGCACCCGCGGATGTCAGCGTCTTCCACAAGTACGGACTGCTTAACGGCAACCTGCACGACGCGAGCATCCTGGTGCAGGGGGACCGGGCCTACGCATTCGTCGTCTACACGCTGGGCCGGGACGCGGAGGCCGCCCGTGCCCGCGTCTTCCACGAACTCACCAGCACAGTCGCCGCCGGACTCTTTTGACGAGGGTGGCCGTTCCCCGGTAAGAAGCACAACCGCAGGCTGGAAAAGGAGGTGAACGACATGAAAGCAGCCCAGGGAGACCGCATCATCATCCGTGGCACCACGGTCGAGTCAGCGGACCGGCACGGGGAAATCCTGGAGGTCAAGGGGGCAGACGGAGCACCGCCGTATCACGTCAGGTTTGACGATGGCCACGAGACCATCCTGTTCCCCGGCGGCGATTTCGTCGTCGAACGCAGCAAGGACGCTTGAGCCCGCTAGAAGCTCGATGAACTGCCGGAGCCGGAGAAGCTGCCGCCGCTGCTGCCGTAGCCGGTGGTGCTTCCGCCACCGCCGCGGGCGCTGCTGACACTGCTGACTCCGCTGGTGAAGCCGGAGTTGAAAGTCGGCACGGAGAAGAAGTAATACGCGGGGTACACGGTGCCCAGGATGCTGGGTTCGTAGGTGCGCCCGTACTTGGCCTTGCTTCCGGCCTGTGCGCTCTCCATCTCCTTGCGCATGAGCCTGGCTTCCTTCTCGTCCTTGGTGTAGCCGGCAATCACGGTATCGGCGTGGTTCTTGAGCAGTTCGGAGAGGTGGGTGCGTGCGTCCCGCAGCCGGTCAAGGGCCGTCTCGGGCGTGATGGTTCCGTCCGAGAGTTCCGAGGTCCAGCGTTCGATCTCCCGGTGGCTTTCATCGCGGAAGGAACGCAGGGCCGCGGCCGTCGCGGAATCGCCCGCGGCGTTGCGCTTGCTGAGCATCTGTTCGATCGCAGCCAGGTCGGCGCGGAAGGGCGCCAGTTGCCGGTCCCAGGCGGGAGCCCAGGCGGAGCCCCGGTTCAGCAGTGCGTTGGTATCTGCAATCACGTCGTCGAGGGCGTCAAGTTCGGCGGCGGCGTCGGCGAAGCTGCGGGCCAGCTTCAGGTTCGGCCGCCTGCTGAGGTCCCTGGGCGACAGCGCATGGACCTGGTTGGAGAGGCCGGTGGCCGTATTGTACTTGGCCATGAAGGTCCGGTGCTTCTCCAGCACGGTGCTGCCATAGCGGGAGGCTTCCGGGATGGTGCCGGCGTTCAGCTCAGTGACCTGGAGATCCATGCTGACATTGGCGTAGCTGACGTCACCGCGGGCCAGTTCCTGGCGGCTGCCGACCCGGGTCCGCCAGCGCACGATCAGCCAGGTCCCCGCGCCCGCGACGGCCGCCGCAACGCTGGTCCACGCAACGACGAGGAAGGCGGTGGACCGGTACCACGGCTGGTTGATCAGTTCCGCACCGCGCTGGATCCCGGCGATGGTGCCTTCCGTCCACTGGGCGTCGCGAAGAAGTTCCTTGGAGGCGTCCTGGATGTCCTCACGCTGTTCGAGCGAGACCTTCCGGTCCTCGCCCATGTATGTCCCCACCTGCCGGCCCACCGGGTCCACGGCGAAGATAAAGAGCCCGTCCGCCCACTTCTGCCCGTCCCCGCTGATCCATTCCGGATGCTCTGCCCGGGCAAAACGCAGGACCTCCTCATTGAGGTTGTCCGACGCCGAGCCGTTGTAGGTGTAGACGGCCACCTTCGTGGGCTCGTAGAACTCGATCGCCTGCACCGCCGGCAGGAGTGTGTTCCGGTCCAGCACCCCCGCCCGGTCCTCCACGACAATGTCCACCGGCGTGAGGGCATGCGCCGCCGGTCCGGACCCCACCAGCCCGATCATCACCAGAGCGAGGAGGCCCAGGACTTTCCGTACGATTCCCATTTCCCGAGCGTAGTACCTGCCGGGGGCGGCGTCGACGCACCCGCACGCCGGGGACCTGCCTTTCGATGGCTCAGCACCGGATCGTCGCCAGAGGCGTCCGCCCCGGCGAAACAGCAGGTCAGAGCGGAATGGGCCGAAAGACACCGTGACGGCACACCCCGGGTGCTACATACTGACGGCATGAGTCCAGAGGAGACAGAACCCGACCCGAACGCGCCCGGGCCGACGGTGCCCGAACGGGCAACACCGCCGGCAGCGGAACCGGCAGCGGAACCCGCAGCGGAACCGCGACGGCCGGACCGCACCCTGCTTGCCATTCTGGCTGCGATCGCCGTGATCGTGGTTGTCGCACTGATTGTCGTGTTCACCCGTGGTGAGCCGGCGCCGGTGGACGAGGCCACCCCTGCCGGGGTGGTGCAGCGGTATTCCGCCGCCGTGATCGCCGGGGACGAGACTGCTGCGGCCGCCTACCTGACAGACGCCGCCAAGAACCGTTGCAGCACCGACATGGAGCGGATGTCGGGGGACAACCTCCGCGTCACCCTCGTCTCGACCACCGAGCGGCCGGCCTCGGCGGACGTCAGGGTGCTGATCACGGTCTCCCAGGACGGCGGGCCGTTCGGAAGTAACGAATACCAGATCGAGGACGACTTTGACCTGGCCAAGGCAGGAGACAAGTGGCTGATCGACAGAGCTCCCTGGCAACTCACAGTGTGCCAGAACGACGCGGTGAAGAAATGACCGCTGACTCCGCCGTGGGCGCGGCGCAGCGGACCGTCCGCCGCCTCATCACCTACCTGCTGCTCTTCGCCCTCGTGGTGGTCGCCGCCGTCGGGCTCAGCGGCCTGCTGGAGCGGCTCCTTGTGGCGGACACTGTGCTGGCCACCGGGGATGTGGCGGGGCTGGCGCGTTCGCTGGCCTTCGCCCTGATCGGCGGACCGCTCGCCGCGCTCCTGTGGTGGGTAGTCTGGCGGCGTCTGGGCGACGAGACGGAACGGGCGTCCGTCGGCTGGGGCCTGTACGTGACAGGTATCTACGTGGTCTCCCTGGTGCTGGCGACGAGCAACCTGCTGAGCACAGTGACCACGCTGATCGGCGGCCAGTCGCTGCAGTGGCGCCCTTCCCTGGCCACCGGCCTGGTGTGGGCGGCCGTCTGGGTCTGGCACCGGTGGATGTGGCGGCATCCCCGCAAGCGGCCCGCGGACGTGGCTGACGCCCCCACCGTTCTCAGCAGCTATATCGGGCTGGTGATTGGGGTCAGCGGCGCCGTCTCCGCCCTGTCGATACTGCTCGACGCCGCCCTCCGGGGGGCGCTGGCCGCCGGGATGGTGGGCAAGCCCTGGTGGGTGTCCGCGCTGCAGTCCCTCGTCTGGGCTGTGGGCGGCGGGCTGGTGTGGTGGTGGCACTGGACGCACGACGGCGTCCGGCGGCTGCGCGGCGATCTCGCCAGCGTCGGCCTCATCGCCGTCGGGATCCTCGGCGCCGGCGTGCTGACGCTCGGCGGTGCGGGGGTTACGTTGTTCGCCCTGCTGCGGCTCGCCTTCGACCGCACCGATCCGATGGACCAGCTGCTTGAGCCGCTGGCACCAGCGATCGCCGCCGCGGCGGTCGGGTCACTGGTCTGGGTGTACCACCGCGGGCTGGCCCGCGGACGTTCCGAAGCCATCCGGCAGGGGAGCCGGCTGGTGACGTCCGGGGTCGCCCTGGTGGCCGCTGCCTCCGGGATCGGCGTGATCGTGAACGCTGCCCTCGCCATGGCGGCGACGCCGCTGGCTGGCTCCGGGGCACGTACCCTCCTGCTTGGCGGCATCAGTTCGCTCCTGGTCGGCGGCCTGGTCTGGTGGTTCACGTGGAAGCCCCTGGAACGGACCTCCGCGGCGACGCCAAGGCCTGCCGGTGATTCCGGGAACTGGCAAAATGCCCGTCGAATCTACCTGATTGTGGTGTTCGGCCTCAGCGCCGTTGTTGCCGTCGTCACCCTGCTGGTCATCGGCTACCGGATGTTCGAGTACTTCCTGGGCGACATCTCGGGCGGCAGCGTGGTGGACAGGATCCGGGCCCCGCTCGGTTTGCTGGTGGCCACCGGCCTCGTGGCCGGCTACCACTTCGCGGCGTGGCGCCATGAACGTGCCGTCCTCGCGGCGGCGGCGCCCGTCCGGAAGCGGACCATCGGACACGTCGTCCTGGTGACAGGGACCGAGCCGGCACTGCTGAACCGGGCCATCGAGGACGTCACCGGGGCCGGAGTGACCGTTTGGAGACGGGCCGACGTCGGGGCTGCTGCCGCTGCCGACGTCGGCGAGCTGGCCGGCCGGCTGGCCGGGGAACTCGAGGGTGTGACCGGAAAGCAGGTGCTCGTCACGGTCAGTCCTGAGGGCAGGATCGAAGTGATTCCACTGCTGGGCTGAGGTGCCGGCGCCTGGCCCTATTCCAGCTCCGACGTCCTCTTGTAGCTCCGCACCGCGTTGTTGACGGTGGGGAAGAAGTGGTCGGGGCCGAACCGGCTGCTCACCCCGAAGCGGATCAGGCGGTCCTTGATGGGCCCCTTCATTTCGGCGAAGACCAGGCTGATGCCCCGCTTCGCAAGCTCGTCGTCGAGCGCCACGAGGTCATCCAGTGCGGTGGTGTCCAGACCGGTGATGGCCTCCGACGCCACGATGACCCACCGTACCGGGTCCGGGGCGTTGGCCACGAGCGTCCGGATGTGTTCGGTGAAGACGGCGCCGTTGGCGAAGAACAGCGGGGCGTCGAAGCGTGCGATCACGAGGCCGGGGACGCGCTGGCCCTCGGGGTGCCGGCTCAGGTCGTGATATCCGGGCACGTCCCCCACAATCCCCAGCTCGGTGCGGTACGGGTCCAGGGCCCGCAGCACAAAAGCGATCAGGGACAGTCCGATCGCGACCACAATGCCTTCCAGCACACCCACAAAAGCGACGCCCAGGAAGGTCGCAACCAGCAGGGCGGCCTCGGTCCGGCTCATCCTGAGCAGCCGGAGGAGCGTCTTCAGGTCGAGGATCGACGCCGCGGCAACCATCACGACCCCGGCCAGCACGCTGGAGGGCAGGAAGGTCGTCAGCCCGGGCGCCAGGATCATAAACAGCACCACAAGGGCGGCGGCAACGGCGCCGGTCAGAGGGCTCTTGGCGCCGGCCTCGACGGCGATCGGTGTGCGCGAGGTGCTGCCGGAGATCGGAAACCCGCCGAAGAGGCCGCTGGCCACGTTCGCCACGCCGAGGGCACCCATTTCCTGGTTGCCGTCGACTTGGACGCCGCTCCGGGCGGCGAAGCTCTTGGAGAGGACCGAGGTGTCGGCAAAGGCAATCAGGGCGATGCCCGCCGCCGGCCCGAGCAGAGCGATGACGTCTTCCAGGCTGATTCCGTCGAGGGCGGGCGCCGGCAGGCCTTGGGGCAGGGCACCTACGGTGGGCAGTGCCGCCGTCAGGTCCAGGACGGAGGTCAGCGCTGTCGCTGCCGCGACGGCGATCAGCACGCCGGGGATCTTCCAGGGCAGGGAGCGGCACCCCAGGATGACGGCGATGGTGCCGGCGCCGAACAGAAACGCGACAGGATTGATGGCGCCCTGGGCCACGGCCTGCGCCGTCCCGGTGGCAGTGTTCACCAGCGAGCCGCCGGCGCCGGAAATGCCGAGCAGCTTGGGCAGTTGGCTCAACATGATGACAATGGCGATTCCGTTGAGGTAGCCAACGCGGATGGGTTTGGACAGCAGCCCGGTGACAAACCCCAATTTGAAGACCCTGCCGGCCAGCAGCAGGCCTCCGATCAGCAGCGCCAGAACGCCGGCGAGGGCCACCGCGTGGTCCGGATCCGTGCCGGCAAGCGGCAGGACGGCGGCGGCGATCATCGGTGCCAGGCTGGAATCCGGGCCGATGATCAGGACCCGGGAGGGCCCGAAGACGGCATAGGCGAGCAGGGGGATGATCGAGGCGTAGAGACCCGTGACGGCCGGCAGCCCGGCGGCCTCCGCATAGGCCATGCCCGCCGGAATGAGGAACGCGCTGAGGGCGGCGCCGGCGGCCAGATCGGATTTCAGCCAGGGCCGTTCATAGGCCCGCATCATTCTCAGGCCGGGCGGGAGTTTCGGTGCCCTGGCGCCGCGCACGGTGGACCCTGGCTACGCGGCGGGGGACGCGGAGTCGCCGGCCGCCGGTGCGTCCTGGCCGTACTCCGCCGAAATGAGGATGGGGAGGTGGTCCGACGCCCCCCGCGGCAGGGTTTCGACACTCTCGATGTTGAGCCCCTGGGAGGTTGCGAAGTCGAAGTGGCCCTTGAAGACCTTGTACCGCGTGTACGTCCGCCGGTCACTCAGGGTCAGGTCGTAGCCGGCATCCTTCATCTGGGCCGTGAGGTTCTTGGTGAAGAAGGGGTAGTTGAAGTCGCCCACCATCAGGGACATCAGGCCGCCGCCCATGCTGAGCAGTTCCGCGTGCGCGGCGTGGATCTGGTTCCGCCGCAGTGAATTCGACGCCGTCAGGGGGGCCGCGTGGAACGACGCGATGACGAGGTCGTGGTCCGTCTCATTGTCGATCACCCGGGTGCCGATGAGCCGCTCGTGCGCGGGGGACAGGACGCGGTCGTGCAGCGATTTCTTCAGGGCGAAGGTCTTCGTCTCGTACGCCGTGAACCGGTCCATGCGGTAGTAGATCGCCAGGCCCAGCCGGTTGCCTTTGGTGGCGTCGGCAAGGTGCAGGTCACCAATGGTGTCCGGGAGGTCGTTGGTGTCGCACTCCTGGAGACACAAGGCATCAATCTCAAAATTCCGGGCCAGATCAACCAGCTCACCGCTGGCATGGTGCTTTCGCAGGTTGTAGCTGATGACTCGAATCAGGGGAGCACCTCTTCGGTGGATAGTGGCGGAAAGTCTGCTTCCGAGTCTACCCAGTCCAGGGCAAAGGCAACGCGGAACGGCGCGGTCATCGCGGAGAGCGGCAACACGGCCTCGAACCAGGACCGGATCTGAGACGCAGGGACCAACGGGACTGCCCGATGTCCACGGCCCAGTTTCGGGTCTTGCCCCACCGCCCATCCCTGGAGGATTTTCCGCGGGGTGAATGTGCCTGGCGGGGCATGGCCCGGACAACCTCCTCAGCGTGGTGTCACCGCGGGGACCGGGGTGTGATTGCCAGGTAACTGACGCTGCCCACGGAGAAATGCTGTTCGGCGTGGGGGACCTTCGGCCCTGTGATGGCTTTCTCCTCAGTGGCCACGCTGGTACGTGAGAGGCAACCACACTCTGGCAGGACATGCTGCAGCCGTCGCCCCAAGCTCCCGGGAAGGATCTCAGCCGTGGACGATAGAGCGCTGCAGCGGCTCACCGGCTGGGCCGCCGTTGGGATGCTGGTCTTCTGGGCGGCCCAGTTTCCGCTGTACCTGGTGCAGGACCCATCGGTGGAAATTTACGACGGCGCCGCCGGCGCGGCGGAGGCATGGCGGATCCGCAACATCATCTTCACCCGGATCCTCCTCGACCTGGGCCTGTACGTGACGGCGATGGTCTTCGCTGCCGGGCTCGGCGACCTCATCCGCAGGGCTGACACCGGCTACCGGTGGGCGGGGTCGCTTGTGGTCGCTTCCATGGCCGTGTGGGTGGGCGTGACCCTGGTGGCCAACGGATTAGAGGGGGGCCTGGCCTTGGACGCCATGGCTCCGGACCCCGACCCGTCAGTGAACCGAGCTCTGACCATGGGCTACATCCTGATCTATAACAGCTCCATCGCCTTCGCCGTAACCGGACTCTTCCTCGGTGCCGCCGGCTGGTCGGCCGCCGCCACCGGTGTCCTCCCACGCTGGACCCGGTGGATTGCCTATCTCGGCGTCCTGTTGTGCGCGGCGGCGGTGCCGTCAATGTACGGCGGCCCCCTGGACCCGGCCGGGTTCTACAACGCCGCTGGCTGGGGTCCGGTGATCGTAGCCAACCTACCCCCTGCCGTCTGGTTGGTGCTCGCGGCGGTGCTGATGCTGCGCCGCCCCGCACCAGTGGCCTCCGGAGCGGAGGATCAATGAGGAGGGAACGGAACCAGGGATGACGACGAAGGTGCCTAAACCCCTGCACGTGGCCGACGGCGTGTAGTGCTCACGCACATGCACCCGGACCACTCCGGGTCCGATTCCCAGCTGGCCCGCCGGTGGGGAGTTCCTATTTAAGTACACCCTGCCGAGCTGCCACAGGCGCGGGGGGACAGTTGCTGGACGAGTATGCCAACCCCTTGGACCGGTGGGTAATGCCTCGATCGCCGTGCTCGCCGAACTGCGGCCCCGAGTGCGGGGTCAGGGTCCGCGTCGAGGCCTGCAGCGTAAGCGGCGTCGACGTGCAGGGACGCCGGGAACTGTCGACGTCTCCGCCGGGTTCCCGTTCATGCCGGGCTCGGCAGAGACGTGCCGGAATTCAACGTTCAGGGTGCTGGCAGCGATTGCCCTATGCGGGACCCGGCTCCGGGTTCCTTTTAACAAGGGAAAGCCCCTCGGAAGGGGCCTTCAACGGATGGGACAGTTGTGACTGGTATTGGTCTGCGGTGATGTACTCCTCCTCCCCAGACGCTGTGTGCGCCTATGCCGGTTTCGGTGTTAAAAAACCTTAATAGTTGCTTGGCAGCCTGTCCAGCGACACGCCATGTCCGGCCGAAATTGCAGTACGGGCGGCGATGGCGGGGAGGTTGTCCGGGGTGTCGGACTATCAGGAGGTCCAGTGGAAGCGTCCCGACTTCCGGTGCCTGCGCGGAGAGAGGCTTTCCTGCAACCGCCGGGTACCGCAGTGTCGCCGTTGTGCGAGGACTTCAAGCTGCGGAACCTACACCGGGCCTTCGTCGGGCATCAGAGGAGGCGCAGCGTTGTTGAAGCATATGAAGGAGCGGTGGAAAGGCGCATAGTGGGGGATGACAAGTTCTTACGACCGGGGCGGCTCCGTCAGCAGCGGGGCTTCGCGGGACCATATCGAACGAGCGCTCGTGGACTATGGGGCGACGGACGTTCTTTTCAGTCAACTTGGAGACCGGAGCGCTATCGCGTTCAGGGGTGACGGGAGACAATTCCGTCTCGTCGTCTCCTTGCCGCGAGCAGCCGGAACACCATCAGTCCGTTGGGACACCGCGGAGGGCCCTCTCCGCGAAGCGAAGGCAAAAATCCTCGAACGCGCCATCCGCAGGTTTTGGCACGCTCTGGCTCTGGCAATAGATGCCAAGCTCGGCGCGGCGACGGCAGGCACTGCCACCCTTGAATCGGAATTCCTGGCCCATGTGGTTCTCCCCGGGAACCGGACTGTACTCGACGAACTCGAACCGATCATCGACTCTGCTTACCGGTCCGGCCGGCATCCCTCATTCGGCGATCCTGCCCCGTCTTTGCCCGCTGCAGAATCGCGGTTCTCTGTAGACTTCCCGCGCCTGCGCACGAAGGTGGGGCCGACAGTCCTCCATCAGGCGCAGCAGTCCCTCCACGGACTCTCGGCTCAGGGCGTGGGCAGAATCCTGCACAACATGGTCAGGATTCTTGGCGAGTGCGACAACTTCACGCGCCATCAGATGCTGGAGTTGATCGATCACGAACTGAGGCAGGAGCAGCCCCGCAAAGGACCTGCGCCGCAGCATCTGAATCGTGCCGGACACGCCATTCGCGGCTCGAATTTCCGCCCCTTCCATGCACCTGAATAGCCGTTGACTGGCCTCCGTCTGGCGGCCGGTAGGGGCCGCTCGGTACCAAGAGATAGATTCCACCGAAAGCGGCGGACGCCGCCATGTGACCTCGCTGCCCGTCCAGCTGCCGTCAGGAAGCCTGCCAGATCATCCGCATCTGAAGCCAGTCGATGCAAGAACAACGTCAGGCAGGGCACCCGGAAATGAAAACGGCACACACGGGGCCCCTTGGTCGTATTCTGAGTTCATGGCAAGTCCTTCCGATGAATCCGCCGTCTCAGAACTCCAGGACCTCATCACGGAATCAGGCACCGTCGGGGAGTTCCTGAACGAACTGGCGCTCTTCGCGGCCCGGAGCATCAGCCCGGCCATCGGCCATCCGGTCGCATGCGCCGTGGCGTTGCGGCGGCGCCGGCGCACCATCACGATCGCCGGAAGCAGCGAGGAAGCGCGCACCTTGGACCAGATCGAGCAGGCCCTCGGCAGCGGCCCCTGCATGATGGCACTGGAAACCAACACCACGGTCCTGCTCAACGACGTCAACCGCGACCCGCGCTGGCCGGACTTTCAACGAGAACTCACAGCCCGTGGCTACCACGCTGTCCTCGGAATCCCGCTCGAGCTCGGGAAGGATTCCTGGGCTGCACTTGACCTGTTCGCTCCGGCTGCGGGGGCCTTTACCCCGGCGGCCGTCGCCGTCGCCGAAGACTTCGCCAAGATCGCCGGTAACGCGTTGCGCTTGGCCGTCCGGATAGGAACCGAACAGCTCCTGACCGAAGACCTGAAAGCCGCCATGACAAGCCGGTCAACGATTGACCTCGCCTGCGGAGCCATCATGGCCCAAAACCGCTGCAGCCAGGAAGCGGCCTTCGCCATCCTGACCCGGGCCTCAAACAGCCGAAACCAAAAACTCCATCTCGTGGCCGAAGAACTGCTGCTCGGGCTCTCCGGCAACGTCCCGCCCGGCACCCGGTTCGATGCCTGAAAGACAACCCTGACTTCCCCGCCCTTCTAGACAACACGCCCCGGCTGTCCCATGAATCACCCTGCACCAGAATTGTCCCCGCTCCGGCCGGCTCTCGCCGGACCCGCTCCGGGGGAGAAGTGCCACAACGCTTCGTCATGGCAGTGACAACCTGCCTGGGTTCCTGGCAGATGCCGTTCCTGAGATGGGGAGGAAGGGCAACCAGCATCAGGTCCGGAGCGGGCAGACGCCCGGGAGGGTGTGCCGCCGTCGCCCACCTTATGTGTCTAGAGCGGAGGCCAATCCTCACGGCGGTATCCTAAAAAGCTTCCCCCCGGCGTCAGCGACGGCGCGGGCCGGTCCCAGAAGCGGAAAACCGGGTCCGACGTTTCCGTTACCGGTTTACGTCCCCCGTCGCCGGGAACAAAAGTACGCTCTGAATCTCCGGACATGGCGCTCCCGTGGTCTTGATCTGATGGGACACCGCCTCGAATACCGTACCGCCGTGCCCCCACGTCACGCTAGCCCCCGGAAGATGCCCTGAACAGGACCCTAGTACCGTACCCCTGCCGTTCGGTGCTCCTCGTCTTCTGTCCCGGTCTGGCCAGGTCCCGCTGCAGTTCTTCCAGCGCCGCGCCGCGTCCGATGCCGGGCACATCAAGGACCGCTGGGCCTTCAGGCGGGGCGCCCGCGTCGAGGCCCCACACGCCAGGCGACGTCGGGCGCAACCCGAGTTCTCCCAGGGGGCCGCGCAGCTGGCCGCCCCCTGGACGGGTGTGCTTAGCGGCCGCCGGCCCCGCGCTGCCGCGTTCTCCCCGGCGGTCGAGGAGCCCTGCTGCTGCGCCGGTGCCGGCGCCGGTAGAGGGCGAAGGCCAGGACGGTGATGGCGGCCAGGTCGGCGGCGATAGGAAGTAGGGGCGTCATGGGTACTCCGGAATCAGTGGTGCTGCGCTCGCTGGCGCTGCCGATGGTGCGGAAGCGATAGTGTGTTCTGGGATTACCAGCCACGCGAAAGGGCAGACACTGATGACTGCTGAACTACCGGAGCTTGCCGAGGGCGATTTCTATTACGAGGTATTGGGCGGCGGGCGTTTCCGCTCCACCATCCACGCCCAGGGCGCCTGGAACGAACACGAGCAGCACATGGCCCCGGCCTCCGGCATCATGGCCGACTGCCTGGACCGGCACGAGCCGCGCGATGACATGCGGATGGCGCGGCTGAGCTACGAGATTCTTGGCCTGATTCCCGGCGGTGAGTTCGAGGTCGTCACCACCACCCTCCGCCCCGGCCGGACGATCGAACTGGTGCAGGCCGAGCTGACCGCCGGCGGCCGCACCGCGATCCGCGCGACGGCCTGGCGGATGGTCACCTCCGACACCAGCGCCATCGCGGCCTTTGAAGATCCGCAGATTCCCGCGCCGGAGGACTGCAAACCCTACGACGCCGCCAGCATCTGGCCCGGCGGTTATATCGCGTCGCTGGAAATGCGGATCGCCGACGGGCACCGCGCCGGGTCCGGAACGGTCTGGCTGCACACCGAACATCCGCTGACGGACCGGAAGGACAGCAGCGACCTCGCCCGGCTGGTCGGCCTGGTGGACACCGCCAACGGGATCGCCGCCCGCGTTCCCCCGGGCAAGGGCAGCTACGCCTTCCCCAACCTGGACCTCCAGATCCACATGTACCGGCGCCCCGACGGCGAATGGCTGGGGCTGGACAATGAGGTCTCGTTCGGCACGGACGGGATCGGCCTGACCTCGACCGTGCTGCACGACCTCAACGGCCCGTTCGGCCGCGCCGAGCAGATCCTGACGCTCCGGAAGTCCTAGGGCCCAGCCGGTCCCGCCGGCTTTAGTGGTGCGGGCCGGCGGCCGCCTAGTGGAAGACCAGCCAGCCGACCACGGTGGCCAGGCCCGTCAGCACGGCGCCCCAGGCGATGTCCGCCACCACGATGATCAGCGGCCAGTTCTTCAGGGTGGCGGCGTTGGTGAGGTCATAGGTGGCGTAGGCGAAGGTGCCCAGCGCGGCGCCGTAGCCGAGCGCCGTGAGCCAGCTGCCACCGTCGAGCGCCGGTTGGAGGGCGAAGAAAACGATCCCCGCGATGTACAGGACGTAGAAGACGACGGCGTAGCCTAGATGGGGCTTGTCCGCCATGAGGTGGCCCAGATGGCTGCGGTAGAACTTGCTCATCGACTTGAGCCAAACGGAATCAATAACGGCGAACGCGGCGGCCACGACGAGGAACTGCAAGATGAGCATAAGGGAGCATAACAAGATGCCGGAGGCCGCAGGCGCACCACGGACGCTGACGATATTCCGGCAGGAGGAATCCCTGGGCGCGGCCGCGGACCTGGACCTCGCCCTGGAGCTGCTGCGGAAGGTCAAAACCGGGGAGGTGGGCCCCATGATCCGGCTCTACCGGCCGGCGCCCACCGTGGCCTTCGGGCAGCGGGACACCCACCTGCCGGGTTTTGATGCTGCCGCGCAGGCCTGCCGCGGACTGGGCTTCGAACCGCTGGTCCGCAAGGCGGGCGGACGCGCCGCCGCGTACCACGAGAGGACCCTCGTGATCGATCACCTGGAACCGGACACGGACGCGATCGCGGGGGCCAAACGGCGTTTCTCCTTCTTCGGCGAGCTGCTGGCCAGCGCCCTGCGGAGCGCCGGCGTCGACGCCGCGGTGGGGGAGATCCCCGGCGAGTACTGTCCCGGGGAATTCAGCGTCCACGGCCAGGACCCGGAGTTTCCGCAGCACCAGCTCAAGCTGATCGGCACGGCACAGCGGGTGGTGGCCGGCGGCTGGCTCTTCAGCTCCGTCATCGTGGTGGAGAACTCGGCCCCGATCCGCGCGGTGCTGGAGGCCAGCTATGCCGCCCTGGGCCTGGACTGGGACCCGGCCACGGCAGGCGCCGTCAACGACCTCGTCCCGCACCTGGACGTGGACGCCATCGAGGCGGCCGTGATTGACACCTACTCCCGCTACGCCACCCTGGACTACGGCGAATTCGGCAGCCTGGTCGGCTGAGACCGCGCAGGACACGGAGAAGGCCGGGCACCAGCGGTGCCCGGCCTTCCTCATGGCTCAGCGGAACGGCCGCTGCCTAGTGGCCCCGGGCGATCCATTCCTCGAGCTGCGGCGCCTCGGCGCCGACCGTCGTCGGATCCCCGTGGCCGGTCCGCACCACGGTGTCCGCCGGGAGCGTCAGCAGCCGGGCCCTGATGGACCCGATGATGGTGGTGAAGTCACTGTAGGACCGGCCGGTGGCGCCCGGACCACCCTGGAACAGGGTGTCGCCGCTGAAGACGGTGCCCTCGCTCTCCAGGGTGAAGCACATGGAGCCGGGGGAATGTCCCGGCGTGTGCAGCGCCACGAGCCGGGCGCCGGCGACGTCGAAGGTGTCCCCGTCCTCGATCGCATGGTCCGGTTCGGTTCCCGGGAATACGCGCTCCCAGAGCATCCAGTCCTCGCGGTTGAGGTACACCGGGGCTTTGACGCGCCCGCGGACCTCGCCGACGGCGGCGATGTGGTCATCGTGGCCGTGCGTGAGCAGGATCGCGGTGACTTTGCGGCCGGCGACGGCCGCTTCGACGGCGTCGGGGTCGTGCGCCGGGTCGATCACGATGCATTCCGCGTCGTTGCCCACAACCCAGACGTTGTTGTCGACGTCCCAGGTGCCGCCGTCGAGCGAGAAGGTGCCCGAGGTGACCAGCCTGTCGATCCGGAGCCCGTCCACGGGGCCGCCGCTCACAGCTCCACGACCGAGCGCAGCACCGAGCCGGAGTGCATCTTGTCGAAGGCTTCCTCGATCTGGTCGATCGTGATCCGCTCCGTCACGAAGGCGTCCAAGTCCAGCTTGCCCTGCCGGTAAAGGTCGATCAGCATGGGGAAGTCGCGCGAGGGGAGGCAGTCGCCGTACCAGGAGGACTTGAGCGAGCCGCCGCGGCCAAACACGTCCAGCAGCGGCAGTTCCAGGGTCATTTCGGGGCTCGGGACACCCACCAGCACCACGGTCCCGGCGAGGTCGCGGGCGTAGAACGCCTGCTTGTACGTCTCGGGACGGCCGACGGCGTCGATCACGACGTCGGCGCCGAAGCCGCCGGTCAGTTCGCGGATCGCCTCCACCGGGTCCACGGCGGAGGAGTCCACGGTGTGCGTGGCGCCGAGGTCCTTGGCGCGGTCGAGCTTCTTCGGGTCGATGTCGACGGCGATCACCGTGGTGGCGCCGGCGAGCGCGGCGCCGGCAACGGCAGCCACCCCCACACCGCCGCAGCCGATGACGGCGACGGAATCGCCGCGCTTGACGTTTCCGGTGTTGATGGCCGCGCCGATGCCCGCCATCACGCCGCAGCCGAGCAGGCCGACGGCGGCCGGGTCAGCCTCGGGGTCAACCTTGGTGCACTGGCCGGCGGCAACAAGGGTCTTCTCGGCGAAGGCGCCGATGCCCAGCGCGGCGGTGAGTTCGGTGCCGTCCTCGAGCGTCATCTTCTGGGTGGCGTTGTGGGTGTTGAAGCAGTACTGCGGCTGGCCCTTGGCGCAGGCCCGGCATTCGCCGCAGACGGCGCGCCAGTTCAGCACCACGCGGTCGCCGGGGGCCACCTCGGTGACGTCCGGACCCACGGCGCTGACGACGCCGGTGGCCTCGTGGCCGAGCAGGAACGGGAAGTCGTCGTTGATGGCGCCCTGCTTGTAGTGCAGGTCGGTGTGGCAGACGCCGCAGGTGAGGATGTCCACGAGGGCCTCGCCGGGTCCGGGATCCGGGACCAGGACGGTCTCCAGAGTGACGGGAGCTCCCTTGGAGCGGACTACTGCGCCTGTGACTTTATGGACCATGGAAATAGCTCCTCTGCTCTGGTCGCGGTTCTCGCCGCAAAATTCTTTGTCGCAACACTTCCGTCACTCGGGACGTCCGTCATGCAAAATTCTGTCGTACAACGCGGTGCGGCGCGGCCCCCCGGGGTGGCCGCGCCGTCGTCGTTATTGGTTCAGGGGTGGCCCTAGGCCGCGAGGCGGCTCTTGACCTCAGCCGCGGAGGGGTTGGTGGCCGCGGTGCCATCCGGGAACAGCACGGTCGGGACGGTGCGGTTGCCTCCGTTGAGCTTCTCCACGAGATCTGCGGTGCCATCCACTTCTTCGATGTTGATCTCGGTGTACCCGATGCCCTGGGCGTCCAACTGCTTCTTCAGGCGGTTGCAGTAGCCGCACCAGGTGGTCGAAAACATGGTGATGGTGCCGGATTCGGGGGTGAAGTCCACGAAGTTCTCCTTCAAGCTGGTTGATGGCGCGCAGTGGCAGCGCCGGTTGCCGACAAAAGTCGTACGTCACTCCCAATAACCGTAACCCGGGGACCGGTATTCCCGCAGGGCCGGGAGCTGCCCGCTACTCCGTCGGACGCGAATTCGCGGGAGAGCTGCGAAGTCGCTGGAAAGTTCCGGCGACTTCGCACGTTTCCGGCGATCTCGGCGGGCTCAACCGGGATTCCCTCGCTGGATGACAGGGATTGGGCGCGGTGGCATGCTGGTGCCATGTGTGGACGCTACGTGATGGCCCGGGCCGTCGGGGACCTGCTGGCCGAGTTCGACGCCGGGCTCGAGGACGAGATCGCGATTCCGCCGTCGTGGAATGTGGCCCCGACGGCGGATGTTCCGATCCTGCTCGAACGGCTGGTGGACGGGGAACCGGTCCGGCAGTTGCATATCGCGCGCTGGGGGCTGGTGCCGTCCTGGGCCAAGGACCCGGGGATCGGCTCGAAGATGATCAACGCGCGCAGCGAGAGTGTGCTCGAGAAGCCGGCGTTCCGGAAGGCCACCCGGGCCCGGCGCTGCGCGGTCCCGGCGGACGGCTACTACGAATGGAAGGGCGAGGGCCGTGGCAAACAGCCCTATTACGTGCACCCGAGGGACGGCCGCCCGATGGTCTTCGCCGGACTCTACGAATGGTGGAGGGACCACTCCAAAGCCGAGGATGACCCGGAGCGGTGGCTGCTGTCGACGTCGATCATGACCACCGACTCACCGCCGGAGGGCTATGCCGGCGGAATGCTGGCCGAACTCACGGCCCTGCACGACCGGGTGCCGCTCCCGATGGACCGGGCGACGATGCAGGCGTGGCTTGACCCCCAGGCCGACGACGCCGCCGGGCTGGTGGACCTGGTCCGGGCCGGGGCGCACGACGTCGCTGAAGGCTGGACGATCGACGCCGTCGGCACCGCCGTCGGGAACGTGAAGAACGACTCCGCGGAACTTATCCATCCGGTGGGGAGCCTGTTCTAGGGAGGCTTCAGCGCAGCGCGTTGGAGTAAACGGGCGGTAAACCTTGGTGGCACTGGCGTCCTCGGCCGGCATTGCTGAACACTGCAGCATCCGGTGCGGACCCGGTGGGCCACGATCCGTTCTTCGGTCACTTCCTCGACTACCGGCTGGAAGACCGGCACCTGAACCCGTGACGGCACAGCAGTTCCAATACCGCCAGGAAAATTCCCTCCGTGGTTTCCGGATGCCTGAGTGGTGCCGCCAGCAGACGCGGCACCACCGATGTTTCATAGCTCACCGCACACCGGCTCGAATAGCGTGCCGCCGTGTGCTCCAAGTCACGTTAGCGGCGCGTGTGAACAGCTCAATAGGGTCTTAGTGCCCTTGGCCCCGTGATGAGGAGTCATCCGGAGCTGGCTTCATCGTTCAGAGCGTTACTTTCCCGCCGCCGTCGACCGCCCAGCTGGGATTGAACGCGACTTCCCAGCGGTAGCCGTCGGGGTCGGCGAAGTACCCGGTGTACCCGCCCCAGGGCTGGGTCTTTGGCTCAGCGATAATTTCCGCCCCGGCCGACTCCGCCTCCGTCATCACCCAGTCGACTTCCGCCGTGCTGGCCAGGTTGTGGCTCAGGGTGATGCAGGGACGGCGGGTAGGGGGATCGGTGGCGGCTTCGGCCTGCATCTGCCCGGCGTCCCAAAGCGAGAGGATGAGGCCGTGGTTGGCCTGGATGAAGAGGACCTCGCCACGGACTTCCCGGTGCACAGGCCAGCCCAGGCCATCTACATAGAAACTGCGGGAGGCGTCAACACTGCGGACACCCAGGGAAATTAAATCGACTCGTGGCTGCATCTTTCGATACTGTCATGGACATGTCCACAAATCACCAAGACGATAAAGCTGCCAAGGCCGACCGGGAACAGCTCGCCGCCGTGCGTGTGGCTGTTGACGAGGTGGACGAGCAGATCGTTGCGCTGATCGGACGCCGCGAGCGCCTGATCCGGATCGCCGGAACCCTCAAGGCCGACAGCGCCGAGGTACGTGCCCCCGGGCGCGTGGAACGGGTTATCGAACACGTCCGTGCCACGGCGGAACAGAAGGACATCGACGTCGAACTTGTCGAGAAGACCTACCGGGCCATGATCGACGCCTTCATCACGCTGGAACTGGGAGTCTACAAAGCCAGCTCCTAGCGCGGGAGCCTAGAGGGATTCCTCCACCTGGACGTTCGCCTGGTATTCGCGGCCGTCACAATCGCTGAAAGCCGTCATAAGGTGTCCCTTGGACAGTCCCATGATCGTGCTGAGCGGGAAGTACCCGGTAATGGTGTTGCCGGAGTGCTCCACACCCTTGAGGTCAAAGTTCTCTTCCGTGCCGTCGTGGCTGAAGCAGTAGAAGGACACAGCCTCCCCGTTCATGAACTCGATCCCCATTCGTCGCTGGTGGGAGTGATCCGGGGTTGCTGCCACAAGCCCCACCACGTAGGCGCCCTGACCGGGGATATTTCCGTCTATATCGAACTTCGCCACCAGGGACGTGTCCTCGGCGGCGATGCTTACGTGCTTCAGAAGTGCGTTATGGGAGCTCATGGCTCAATCCTGCTACCTGTGCCTGCGTGCGTCCACCCCTGATCTAGGTTTTGCCCCGGCACCGTCGTAGACTGGAGTTGTTCGAAGATATGTTCGAATAGCTGCCGACTGTTTGGGTACAGACGGTTTTTACAGATGGTGTGTTCCGGGAGGCGCGATGGGCATGTTCAGCGAGTCAGTGGACGTCGTCTGCACACCCTCCGGCCAGCCCCTGAAACTCGACTGGGCCGGCGGCCGCTACACCGTCTGCGCTGAACCGGTCCGCTGGTACGAGCGGCGCCAATGGTGGGCCGAAGAACAGCGGGCCCCCCTGGGCAGCGGCCCTGGCCTGGTGGACCATGAGATCTGGCGCGTCCAGGTGCGCCGGGCGGAATCCCCTGACACGGATAGCCTCACCCTTGACCTGACCCGGCATGTGGGCAGCGGGCGCTGGCGGCTGCTGCGGATCCATGACGCCCTGCGTCCAATCCGGAAGCCCGAATCAGCATGAGCTTCACCCATCTCCATGTCTCCACCGCCTTCAGTGCCCACTACGGGGTCTCCTGGCCGGAGGAGCTGGCCGCCGCCGCAGCCTCGGACGGGGCGACGGCGCTCGCCTGTACGGACCGCGACGGTCTCTACGGGACGGTCAAGCACCTGTTGGCCTGCATGGCCGCGGGACTGGACCCGGTCGTCGGCGTGGACCTTGCGGTCTTTGACGACGACGGCGACCTCCGCACCCAGGTGGGGGGACGCGTCGTCGTGCTGGCCCACGGGCACAACAACGGCGCCGGCTACCGTGCGCTGTGCCGGCTGATCTCCGATGCGCATGCCCGTACCACGGGCAAGGCCGGGGGAGCGGTGCCCGTCGCGGTGACCCGGGCCGAGCTGGCCTCGCGCACCCTGCACCCGGAAACCCTCCAGCCGGTGCTCACCGTCCTGATCGGCCCGGACTCCGACGTCGGACGTGCCATGGGCGGCCGGCGCTACCTGCGCCCCCGCACGCTGTTCAAACGCTGGCTCGATGCCATGCCGCCCGGAACGATCGCGGCCGAGGTGGTCAGCCAGCTCAGCCCGCCCGGGGAACCGCTCAGCACCGCCCACGCGGTGCGGATGCTCAAGCTCGCCGCCGAACACGGGGTTCCGGCGGTGCTGAGCAACGCCGTGCGGTATGTCGCCGAGGACGGAGCGGCCACCGCGGACGTGCTGGATTCCGCCCGCACCCTGAAGTCGCTGCCCGAACTCTCCGCCGCCCCGCTGCTCCAGCCCAACGGGCAGGCCTGGCTCAAATCCGCGGCGCAGATGCTCCAGCTGGGCAAGGAGATCATGCACGCCGCCGGGTACGGCGCCGCAGACCTCAAGAACCTGATGGCCCAGACCGAGGCGCTCGCGGACCGTTGCCGGATCGACCCGGTGACGGACATGGGATGGAAACAGCCCGTGGTGCCGGAAGCCTCGGTCATCGGAATCGGCGGGGACGCCCTGGTGGAGCTCACCCTGCGCTGCGAGGCAGGCATCAGCAGGCGGTTCCCGGGGATCGCCGGCAAACCCGCCGAGGAACTGCGCTCCCGGCTGGAGCACGAGCTGCGGATCATCGACAGCCTGGGCTTCGCGGCCTACTTCCTGACCGTGGCCGAGGTGTCCCGGATGATCCTGGACATGGGAGTCCGGGCGGCGGCCCGCGGCTCGGGGGCATCCAGCCTGGTCAACTACCTGATCGACGTCAGCCAGGTGAACCCGCTGCAGCACGACCTCATCTTCGAACGCTTCCTCTCCCGTGACCGCGCCACCCTGCCGGACATCGACATCGACGTCGAAAGCGCCGAACGGCACAACGTGTACCGGAAGATCTTTGAGCGCTTCGGCTCCGAGCGCGTCACGCTGATGAGCATGCAAAACGGCTACCGCGCTCGCGGTGCCGTGCGCGACGCCGGCCTGGCCCTGGGCATGGAGGAGGGCGAGATCGGGGACATCGCCAAGCAGCTGTGGCGGTTCTCCGCCCGAAACTTCCGCGAAGCCCTCGTGGAAAAGCCCGAGCTGAAGGAATTCGCGGGCCGGGTGGGGCAGCGTGATTTCAGTGAGAACCAGCAGCTGGACCTGCTGGTGGACCTCACCGAACGGCTGGACCGGCTGCCCCGCCACATCTCCATGCACCCGTGCGGGGTGATCCTGGGGGACGCCACCCTTCTCGACCGGACGCCCGTGCAGCCCAGCGGACTGGGCCTGCCGATGAGCCAGTTCGACAAGCACGACATGGACCCGATGGGCATGCTCAAACTCGACGTGCTCGGCGTCCGGATGCAAAGTGCCATGGCCTTCGCTGTCCGCGAAGTGATCCGCCTGCATCCCTCCAAAGCCGAGGTGGTAGCAGCAGGAGCCCACCCCGCGGGTCCGGACGGGACGGGCCCTGACTACATCGCAGACGACGGCAGCATCGACCTCAACGCCGTGCCGCTCGACGACGAACCCACGTATGAGCTGATCCGCAGCACCCACACCCTGGGCTGCTTCCAGATCGAATCGCCCGGGCAGCGGGAGCTCATCGGCAAACTCGCACCCAGGGAGTTCAATGACCTCATCATCGACATCTCCCTGTTCCGGCCGGGCCCGATGAAATCGGACATGGTCCGGCCCTTCCTGGAGCACCGGCACGGCTTCGCACCCGAGATTTATCCGCACCCGGACCTCAAGCCCGTCCTTAAGGAGACGCACGGCGTCACGGTATTCCATGAGCAGATCCTGAAGACCTTTGACGTTATGACCGGATGCGGGCTGGCGCGGGCCGACGAATTCCGCCGCGCCCTCGGCAACGAGGTCCTGGAGGGCCGGGTGGAAGAGTTCTTCCGAAAGGAGGCCCGGTCGCGGGGGTACAGCCCCTCCGTGGTGGACAAGGTGTGGGGCACGCTCAAGGCCTTCGGCAGCTTCGGGTTCTGCAAAGCCCACGGTGCCGCTTTTGCCGTGCCCACCTACCAGTCGGCCTGGCTCAAGACCCACCACCCGGAGGCCTTCCTTGCCGGGCTGTGGGAACACGATCCCGGGATGTATCCCAAGCGGCTCCTGGTGGCTGAAGCCCGGCGGCTGGGGATCCCCATCCTGCCCCTGGATATCAACCGCAGCCGGGCCGAGTACCGGGTGGAACGCGTGGCCACCGGACCGGACCGCGGCAAGCTGGGCATCCGGCTGAGCCTGAACGGCATCTACGGCCTCTCCGGAACAGAGCTGAAACGGATCGTGGCCGGACAGCCTTATGACTCGCTCGCGGACCTGCGGGCCAGGTCACGGCTGAGCAAACCCAGCATCCAGCGGCTGGCCCAGCTGGGGGCCTTCGATTCCCTGCACCGGGCTTCCGGCGGGAAAGCCAACCGCGCGGACCTGGTGCAGCATCTGCAGACCCTGCAAAGCAGGCCACAACGGAAAGGCATCGACGTGATCGAGGGGCAGCTGTCGCTGCCGCTGGGTGACGTCGAGCTGAAAAACCTTAAGGCGGCCCTGCCCGCGCCCACCCTGGTCGATACCGTCCGGGCCGAGCTGGACCTGTTGGCGGTTGACGTCAGCGACCACCTGATGGCCAGCCACCGGCCGCTGCTGGACCGGCTGGGTGTCACCACCGCGGACCGGCTGCTGGGACTGCGCAATGGCACCGAGGTGCTGGTCGCCGGGGTCCGCGTTGCCACCCAGACCCCTCCGATGCGCGGAGGGCGCCGCGTGGTATTCATCAGCATCGACGACGGCACGGGCTGCGTGGACTCGGTCTTCTTCCATGAGGCCCAGGAGCTGGCCGGGCAGCTGCTGTTCGGCACCCGGCTGCTGCTGATCCGGGGAACCACCCGGCGGACCGGACCGCGGGGGATCAGCATCAGCGCCAGCATGGCCTGGGACCTGAGCCGCACCGAGACCCTGCCCTTCCCGGTGCCGGCTTCCGGGATCCCGGAGCGCCGGGAACCGGAGCCTCCCGGCGCGCTGGAGGGGATCAGCCGAAACCTCGCCATTACCGGGATGGGAGGCTGAGTGGCGCGTTGGTTGGCCTCTTCAGAAACCGATAGCATGGACGAGGCTGGCTGTGGTCCCCGTACGCCACAAGCTACGAAGCCTTAACTTTGAATAGGAGACACCCGTGTCAGATGCCCAGCAGATCACCCTTCTCGTCGATGGCGAAGAGACCAAGGTGACTACCGGGACCACCGGCGCGGAACTCTTTTTTGAGCGCCGCGACGTCGTTGTGGCCCGCGTCAATGGCGCCCTGTTGGACCTGGACCAGCCGCTGCCTGAGGATGCCACGATCGAGGGTGTCACCATTGATTCCCCGGACGGCCTCAACGTCCTGCGCCACTCCGCCGCCCACGTTATGGCCCAGGCCGTGCAGCAGCTGCGTCCCGACGCCAAACTGGGCATTGGCCCGTACATCACCGACGGCTTCTACTTCGACTTCGACGTCGAGGAGCCGTTTACGCCGGAAGACCTGAAGACCCTGGAAAAGATGATGCAGAAAATCATCAACCAGAACCAGAAGTTCGTCCGCCGTGTGGTCACCGAGGATCAGGCCCGCGAGGCGATGAAGGACGAGCCGTACAAGCTCGAACTGATCGGCCTCAAGGGCGCCGGCTCCGACGCCGACGGCTCCAGCGTTGAGGTGGGCGGCGGCGAGCTGAGCATCTACGACAACGTGGAGCGCAAGGAAGGCACGGCCGTCTGGTGCGACCTGTGCCGCGGCCCGCACCTGCCCAACACCAAGCTGATCTCCAACGCCTTCGCGCTCACCCGCTCCTCGGCCGCCTACTGGCGCGGCAGCGAAAAGAACAAGCAGCTGCAGCGCATCTACGGCACCGCCTGGCCCACCAAGGAAGCCCTCAAGGCCTACCAGGAACGGGTCGCCGAGGCCGAGCGCCGCGACCACCGCAAGCTCGGCGCGGAGCTGGACCTGTTCTCCTTCCCGGACGAGCTGGGTTCCGGCCTGCCGGTGTTCCACCCCAAGGGCGGCATCATCCGCAAGGCCATGGAGGACTACTCCCGCCAGCGCCACGTCGACGCCGGCTACGAGTTCGTCTACACCCCGCACATCACCAAGGGCCACCTTTATGAGGTCTCCGGCCACCTGGACTGGTACCGGGACGGCATGTTCCCCCCGATGCACATCGACGCGGAACTCAACGAGGACGGCACCGTCCGCAAACCCGGCCAGGACTACTACCTGAAGCCGATGAACTGCCCGATGCACAACCTGATCTTCCGCTCCCGCGGCCGGTCCTACCGCGAACTGCCGCTGCGGCTCTTCGAATTCGGCTCCGTCTACCGCTATGAGAAGTCCGGCGTGGTGCATGGCCTCACCCGGGTGCGAGGCATGACCCAGGACGATGCCCACATCTACTGCACCCGAGAGCAGATGAAGGACGAGCTCACCAAGACGCTCAACTTCGTGCTCGCGCTGCTCAAGGACTACGGCCTGGATGACTTCTACCTGGAGCTCTCCACGAAGGACCCGGAAAAGTCCGTGGGCTCGGACGAGCTCTGGGAGGAAGCCACCCAGACCCTCGCCGAGGTCGCCGAGGAGTCCGGCCTCGACCTGGTTCCGGATCCGGGCGGAGCCGCGTTCTACGGACCCAAGATCTCCGTGCAGGCCCGCGACGCGATCGGCCGGACCTGGCAGATGTCCACCATCCAGCTGGACTTCAACCTGCCCGAGCGCTTCGAACTCGAGTTCCAGGCCGCCGACGGCACCCGCCAGCGCCCGGTCATGATCCACCGCGCCCTCTTCGGATCCATCGAACGCTTCATGGGCGTCCTCACCGAGCACTACGCCGGTGCCTTCCCGGCCTGGCTGGCTCCCGTCCAGGTGGTCGGCATCCCGGTCGCCGAGGCCTTCAACGATTACATGTTCGACGTCGTGGACCAGCTCAAGGCCGCCGGCATCCGCGCCGAGGTGGACATGTCCTCGGACCGTTTCCCGAAGAAGATCCGCACCGCCAGCAAGGACAAGATCCCCTTCGTGCTGATCGCCGGCGGAGACGACGCCGAAGCCGGCGCCGTGTCCTTCCGCTTCCGTGACGGAAGCCAGGACAACGGTGTGCCGGTGGCCGACGCCGTGCAGCGGATCGTCGACGCCGTCCACAACCGGACCAGCTAGCGGACAGGTAAGAACCAGGCATGCAGGAAACCACAGGGGCCGCTCCGGAGTATCCGGGGGACGACGGCGTGACCGACGACTTTGGCCTGGCCGGGGTGCCGGACGCGTTCCAGCGCCTGTGGACGCCGCACCGGATGGCGTACATCAAGGGCGGGCAGCACCAGTTCAAGAACGTGGACGACTGCCCGTTCTGTGTGGCGCCGGAACGCGAGGACGACGATTCCCTGATCGTCTACCGGGGGCGGACCAGCTACGTCGTGCTGAACCTCTTCCCGTACAACCCGGGCCACCTGCTGGTCTGCCCCTACCGGCACATTCCTGATTACACCGACCTGACCGTGGAGGAAACCGCCGAATTCGCCGAGCTGACGCAGACGGCCATGCGCGTGCTGCGCAAGGTCGCCAACCCCACCGGCTTCAACCTCGGGATGAACCAGGGCGTGACCGGCGGCGCCGGGATCGCCGGGCACCTGCACCAGCACGTGGTGCCGCGGTGGGGCGGGGACGGGAACTTCTTCCCGATCATCGCCCAGACCAAGGCCATCACCCAGACCCTGGGCGAGGTCCGCCAGCAGGTGGCGGAAGCCTGGCCCCAGGCCAGCGACGCGGGGCCGGCGGCTGCCGGGGCGACGGATGCTGAATAGGCACGCGCGCGGTTTCTTCACCGCGCTGTTCTCCCCGCTTGCCCGCTGGCTGCTGCGGATCGGTGTCTCCCCGGACGCCGTGACCATCGTCGGAACGCTCGGCGTTGTGGTCGGCGCCCTGGTGTTCTACCCGCTGGGCCAGCTCTGGTGGGGCACACTCTTCATCACCGCGTTCATCTTCTCCGACGTCATCGACGGCATCATGGCACGGATGCAAAAGGGCGGCGGACGCTGGGGAAACTTCCTGGATTCCACCCTGGACCGCATAGCAGACGGCGCGCTGTTCGCCGGCGTCGCAGTCTGGTTCTTCACCGGCGGGGAAAATACCCCCATCGCGATCGCCGCCGTCGTGTGCCTGGTCCTGGGCATGGTGGTCTCCTACGCCCGCGCCAAGGCCGAGGCGCTGGGCTTCCAGGCCAATGTGGGCATTGCCGAGCGGGCCGAGCGGCTGGTGTCCGTCCTGGTGGTCACCGGTTTCACGGGTCTGGGCCTGCCCACCGTGGTTCTTTTCGGAACGTTGTGCCTCCTCGCCGCCGCGAGCCTCGTAACAGTCATTCAGCGGATCATCACGGTGCGCCGCCAGTCGCTTGAAGAGACTGAAGGCACCGCGACCGGACAGGCCGCCTGAGCGCGCAGCTGTGGCGGGTCCGTGGGTGTAACCGGAATTCAACCGGGCGCGGCGGGGGGACTAGTATTAGCACTACCGGCCAATGGATCCGGTAATCCGGTGTGTGCGAAGCGGCACTTGCGTGCCGTCCGCGCTCCGGCGAGGTCATCTATCTACCCATAGGGGTTTTTGTGTCTACACCTGATGTAAGCAGCGAAGCCGGCGCGTCCGCGAAGAGCGTTACGGGCAGCAACCGCGTCAAGCGCGGCATGGCGGAGATGCTCAAGGGCGGCGTCATCATGGACGTCGTCAACGTCGAGCAGGCCCGCATCGCTGAGGATGCCGGGGCCGTGGCTGTCATGGCGCTGGAACGCGTTCCCGCCGACATCCGCGCCCAGGGCGGCGTGTCCCGCATGTCCGATCCGGACATGATCGAGGCGATCATCGCCGCCGTGTCCATCCCGGTCATGGCCAAGGTCCGGATCGGCCACTTCGTCGAGGCCCAGGTCATTCAGACCCTCGGTGTGGATTACATCGACGAGTCCGAGGTCCTGACCCCGGCCGACTACGCCAACCACATCGACAAGTGGAACTTCACGATTCCCTTCGTCTGCGGCGCTACGAACCTCGGTGAGGCCCTGCGCCGCATCAACGAGGGCGCGGCGATGATCCGCTCCAAGGGTGAAGCCGGCACCGGCGACGTCTCCAACGCCACCACGCACATGCGCCAGATCCGCTCCGAGATCAAGAAGCTCGCCGGCATGGCCGAGGACGAGCTCTACGTCGCCGCCAAGGAACTGCAGGCCCCGTACGAACTGGTCAAGGAAGTTGCCACCACCGGCAAGCTCCCCGTCGTCCTGTTCACCGCCGGCGGCATCGCCACCCCGGCCGACGCCGCGATGATGATGCAGCTCGGCGCCGACGGTGTGTTCGTCGGCTCCGGCATCTTCAAGTCCGGCAACCCGGCCCAGCGTGCCGCCGCCGTCGTGAAGGCCACCACCTTCTTCGACGACCCGGAAGAGATCGCCAAGGCCTCCCGCGGCCTGGGCGAGGCCATGGTCGGCATCAACGTGGACGAGATCCCGCAGCCGCACCGCCTCGCCGAGCGCGGCTGGTAATTCGCGCCTTGGGGGCGCCGGACGGCGCTGATCCTCTGCGTGCTATTCCCCGCCCCTTGTTGGCAGCTGAGCGGCTGCTCGGCGCGCGGGGCCCCTTTTACGCACGGGGCCGGATCACACCGCCCTTCGCCTGGCGCTCCTGATTGAATGAGTCCGGCCGGTCACCTATCCCAGGTGGCCGGCCGGACTCGCTTTTTTATGGGGTTTAGTCGAGGCCGCGGCGCTTGAGGAGGGGTTCGAGCTCGGCGTCGCGGCCGCGGAAGGCGCGGAAGGAGTCCAGCGGGTCGCGGCTGTTGCCCCGGGCGAGCAGTTCGGCGCGGAAGAAGTCCCCGTTGGCCCGGGTGAGGCCGCCGTTGTCCTTGAACCATTCGACCGTCTCGGCGTCCAGCACCTCGCTCCAGATGTAGGAGTAGTAGCCTGCGGCATAGCCGGCGCCGGCAAATATGTGCTGGAAGTAGCCGGTGCGGTAGCGCGGCGGGATCAGTTGATGGGCGACGCCGGCCGCGGCCAGCGCCTTGGCCTCGAATTCCAGGACATCCTCGGGCACCTCGGAGCCATCCAGCACATGCCAGGCGAGGTCCAGCAGGGCCGCGCCCAGGTATTCGGTGGTGCCGAATCCCTCGCCCCAGAGCTGCGCAGCGTCGAGCTTGTCCACGACCTCCTGCGGCAGTGCCGCTCCGGTGGCATAGTGGCGGGCGTAGTTGGCGAGGACCTCCGGCCACATGATCCACATTTCGTTCACCTGCGAGGGGTACTCCACGAAGTCCCGCGGCACGGAGGTGCCGGAGAAACGCGGGTAGGTGACCGAGGAGAACAGACCGTGCAGGGCATGGCCGAACTCGTGGAACGTGGTGCGTAGTTCGTCCAGGGTCAGCAGCGTGGGTTCCCCGGCCGGCGGCTTGGAAATGTTGAGGTTGTTGATCACCACGGGCCGGGTGTTGAGCAGGCCGGACTGTTCCACGAGGGAGTTCATCCAGGCGCCGCCGCGTTTGGACTCGCGCGTGTAGTAGTCGCCCAGGAACAGCCCCAGTTCGGTGCCGTCCGCGTTGCGGACTTCCCAGACGCGCACGTCCGGGTGGTAGCCGGCGAGGTCGGCGCGTTCGTGGAAGGTGATGCCGTAGAGCGCGTTGGCGGCGAAGAACACACCGTCGTTGAGGACGCGGTCCAGCTCGAAGTACGGGCGCAGGGCCTGCTCGTCCACGGCGTACCGCTCGCGTTTGACCTTGGCGGAGTAGTAGGCCCAGTCCCAGGCTTCGAGGGGGTGGCCGGCGACCTCGGCCAGCGCTTCGGCCTCGGCGTCGGCATTCCGGACTGCGGCCGGTGCGAGCCGGTTCATCATCGTCTGCACGGCGGCGAAGTCCGGGGCGGTCTGCTGGTCCACGACGAGTTCGGCGTAGTTGGCGAAGCCCAGCAGCGCCGCCTTCTCCGCGCGGAGCCTCACCAGGTCCTTCACCAGGTCCAGGACGTCGAGGGTGCTGCCGTCGCTCCCGCGGCCGATGGAGGCCTCGTACAGGCGGCGGCGGACGTCCCGGCTTTCGAGGGCAGCAAGGGCGGGCTGGTTGCTGGGCTGGATGAGGGTCAGCAGGAACTTGCCCTCGTGACCGGCGGTGCGGGCGGCTTCCGCGGCGCTGGCAACATCATCAGCAGGCAGCCCGGCGAGCTCGGCGGCGTCGTCGAGCAGCAGCGAAGCGGACTTCATCGCTTCCTTCACCCGCTGGCCGAACTCGGTTCCGAGCCGGGAGAGCTCGGCATTGACAGCCTTGAGCCGTTCCTGGCCGGCGTCGTCGAGCTGGATGCCGGACTGGCGGAATTCCTTGAGGTATTCGTCCACGAGCCGGGCGGACTCGGCGTCGAGCTGGTCCGTGTTGACCGCGGAGAACCGTTCGAACAGTCCCCGGTTGAGGTAGACGGCGTCCTGGTGGGCCGAGAACCGCGGGGACAGGATGGTCTCGAGGTCGCGGATGGGGTCCGAGGCGTCGGCCGAGACGAGGGTGAAAAACGACGCCGCCGCACGCTGCAGGAGCTGTCCGGACCGCTCCATTGCCAGTGCGGTGTTTTCAAATGTGGCTGGCTCCGGGGTGTCCGCGATGGCCTGGATTTCAGCGAGGTGCCCGGCGAGGCCGGCTTCCACGGCTTCGGCGTAGTGCTTGTCGGTGATGTCCGCGAACGGGGGCAGACCGAACGGCAGGGGGCTGGGGCTCAACAGGGGATTGGTCATGAAATAACTCTTTCATGTAATGGGGCGAGTCTCAACGGTCTGCTACGCGTGTTGGGTCCGGTGCCGCCGTAGGATGGGCGCCATGCGTACCATCACCCCCCAGCTGCGCGGCCGTTTGCTCGCCGCCGCCGCTGCGTTCTCCCTTGTGGCCTCCGTGACGTCCTGCGGCATCGGTGCCCAATCCGAAAGCACCGCCCCAGGCTCCCCGCCGGCGGCCGGGAGCACCTCCGGCCCGGCGGCGGCCCAGAGCCCGACAGCGACGCCGGCAGCGACCCAGGCGGCGTCGCCGTCGGGCACTCCCAGCCCTTCGGCGACGCCGACGCCGGGGAAGGGGCCGGACTGCGCGGCCGTCCGCTGCACCTCGGTTGTGGTCACCGGGGACATGCTGGTCCACGCCCAGCTCTGGGAGCAGGCCCGCGCGGACGCCCTGGCCACCGGCGCCAAAGGCCTGGACTTCGGGCCGCTGCTTGAGGGCCAGCGCAAGTACATCGAGAAGAGTGACCTCGCGATCTGCCACCAGGAGACGCCAGTGGCCGGCCCGGCCGGGCCCTTTTCCGCGTACCCCTCCTTCAACGTTCCGCCGCAGATCCTCACAGCGGCCCAGCAGGTGGGCTACCAGGCCTGCACCACCGCGAGTAACCACACCATTGACCGCGGCACCGCCGGGCTGGTCCGCACCCTGGATGCCCTGGACGCTGCCGGGCTGCAGCACACGGGCGCCTACCGGAGCGAAGCCGACGCCGAGGGCGTCCTAATCCTGCCGACCGCCGCGGCGAAGATCGCCGTGATCAGTGCGACGTACGGGCTCAACGGACAGCTCCCGGAAGCGGCCTGGCAGGTGGACATGCTCGACCCCGAGGTCATGATCGCCAAGGCGAAGAAGGCCCGGGACCTCGGTGCGGATATCGTGCTGGGCGCCATGCACGCCGGCGACGAATATTCGAGCGTGCCCAACGCCGAGCAGAAGAGCGTCGCCCATGCCCTCGCGGACAGCGGCCAGTTCACCATGATCTACGGCCACCACTCGCACTCGGTCCTGCCGATCGAGCAGTACAAGGGCACCTGGATTGCCTACGGCCTGGGCAACGGGATCACCGAACTCTCGCCGAACTATGTGGTGAACAACGAGGGTCTGCTGGTCCGGGTCCAGTTCAGCCAGGACACCGCCGGCACCTGGACCGCCTCCGACCTGGCCTGGGCGCCGTCGGTGATTGTCCGCGGCCCCTACCGCTGGTGCTCGGTCGCCTCCGACGCGCCGCAGGGTTCATGCGCGGGTGCCGCGGCGGACGCGGCCACCCGCCAGCGCACCCAGACCGCGGTCGAGTCCATGGGGGCCGCGGCCGCCGGCGCCCACGAACTCCTCATCACCAGGGAGCCGTAGGGCTTGCCGGAACGAGACCGGAAGGCGCCTGGATTAACGACCGTCCACCTGCTGTGTGGCATCTCGCCGGCATTTTTGGGGAACCGGAAGCGTCCGAGGGGCGGCAGGTCTTGTCCTGGTCCCGGCCGGCGCATACGTTGGTGATGACGCGACCGCTTGGGGGCAGCTCCTGTCACCACCGGACAGGAGGCTTTCGTGGGCAGAGGATCGACGGCGGACCGGGGAACCCGGAGCGGGGCGTTTCCTAACGGCATGGACTACCTGAGCCTGGGCAACGGCACGAAAACGCTCCTCTTCATCCAGGGCGGCCCCGGGAGCACGGTTCCCCAGGGGATGCTCCGCCGGATGCTGCGGTGGCAGTTCGCCCCCCTGTTCCGGGCCGGCTACTCCGTGTGGATTGTCACCCGGCGCCGGGGGATGCCGCCGGATCATAGGGCCAAGGACATGGCTGATGACTATGCGCAGTTGATAGCCGAGGAGTTCGGCGGGCGCGTGGACATCGTCGTGGCGGAGTCATTCGGCGGAATGATCGCCCAGTATCTGGCGGCGCGGCATCCCGAGACTTTTGGCCACATGGCCATGGTGGTCACCGCTACGGAGCTGAGTGACTGGGGCAAGGATGTCGACTCCCGGATGGCGCAGGCCATCGCGGACGGTGACACGGACGGCGCGGGAACGGTCTTCGCGGAGTATCTGATCCCGAATGAGCGGCTGCGCTGGCTCCGGGGGCTGCTCGGACCGGTGATCAGCCGCCTGCTGCTGACCGGGGCCGGCTATCCGCTGGAGGACGTTTTGACCGAAGTCGAGGCAGAGGTGGGATTTAATTCCCGGACGGTGCTCCCGCACATCCGGCGGCCTGTGCTGCTGCTGTGCGGGGGGTCGGATCAGTTCTTTCCGCAGGACGTTGCACGTGAGACCGCCGGGCTCATCCCGGACTGCACCCTCATCTGGTACGAGGGGAAGGGCCATGTCCGGGCAGCCTCAAGCAGCCGCATAGCCCGGGACGTCCTCGCGTTCATAGGTCCGGGCTGAACGGCGCCGTGGCTAGGGCGTGGCGAAAATGTCGGTGTGGCCGATTGTGGCCTGGCCCGGCTCCCGGCGGGCGGCCAGCCAGCCGTCGATTTCTTCCGTTGTCAGCTCCTGTGTCTCCAAAGCGGCTGCGGCGATGCCGGTGGCGAGTTCGTGCCGGAGATCCAGATCATCCGGTCCGAGCAGCCAGGGCGAGCCGGCGGTGTGCACGGCGTAACCGCGCGCCTCGAGCAGCCCGGACAGCACAGTCGCGGCGCGCGGGCCGGTAGCCGGACCGAAGCCTTTGTCCCACTGCTGGTGGCTGTTGAACGCGCGAAGCACACGCCCGTCCTGCGGGTGGGGTGGCTGCCATTCCTGCCGGCCGTCGTAGCTCAGGACGGTGTAGAGCGGCAGCCCGGCCGCGCCGAGGGCGGCCGTGAACAGCTCCAGCCACGGCTCCGAGACCAGGTCGAACAGTGCGGCGGCCGTGACAAGATCAGGCGCCGGCGTCAGCACTTGCGCCAACTCACGGGTGAGGTCAGCCTCGACGAAGCTGACGTTGACGTGCTTGTGGTCCTTGCGCAGCCGGAGGAGGGCGCCCTCGGTCCGGCTGTCGTCAGCCCACTCGACCAGGCGGTGCCGGGCCAAAGTCAGCAGCTGCGCGTCGTAGTCCACCAGCCGCCAGGACTGGTGGTCCGGCAGGAACTGCGCGGTGCCCCGCAGATTGGACCCGGAACCGCAGCCCAGATCCACCACGCTGACGTGACTGCGTGCCGCGAAGTGGGCAGCCATCTGCTGTTCCAGATCCGCATCCCGGGCCCGGTGGTCGGCCGGTTCGCGCAGTGCCAGCCACTCCGGGCTGAAAGCGCTCATGCCGCGTGCTCCGGGAGCAACCGGGCAACGGCGCGCACGGCGCCAGCGACCCGGCTGGCCGTGTCGGACCAGAGCGGAAGAGTCTGCCCGGCCGCCCAGGAGCGCTCCCCGAGGATGGCGAGTTGCTGCGGACCGGTCAATAGCAGACGGAGCGCGGTGCCGAGGGCGAGCGGGTCCCCGGGCGGGACCTTGACGGCCGCTTCGTCCGGCACCGTCTCGGCGGCCGCCCCGCCGGTGGTGCAGATAATCGGCAGGCCGTGGGACATGGCCTCGGCCAATGCCATGCCGTAGCCCTCATAGAGGGAGGGCATGACGAAGAGGTCGCTGGAATGGTAGGCGGCGTCGAGCTCATCTGCCGTCAGGACACCGGCAAATGTGACCCGCTCGGCAAGGCCGTGGGTCTCGACGAGGGCTGCCACGCGGGTGTGCTCGACCGGGTTCCGGTGCGTCTCACCGGCGATGGTGAGGTGCCAGTCCAGATCAGTCAGCTGGGAAAGTGCCGAGGCAAGGACGCCATAGGCCTTGCGCGGGGAGACTGATCCGACGCAGAACAGTTCCGCCCCGCGCGTGCGGCCGGAACCTTCCGCGCGGCGCGCTGGGAGTGTCCCAGGACGGGCGACCGTGATCTTTCCGGCCGGGACGCCGTAGTCGCGGGTCAGCGTCCGGGCTGTCATCGCGCTGGTGGCAATCACGTGCGCTGCACGTGCCAGGGCGTGGCGCTCGGTTGTCTCAAGCAACCGGCGTTCGTCTTCCTGGAGCCCGGATTCCAGTGCCAGTGGGTGGTGGACGAGGGCCACGATCCGATGGCCGGTCCCCTGTCGCAACCTCTCGAGCAGCGTGTCCGGGAACGCGCCGAACGCGAGTCCGTCCACCAGGACGGTGGCCCGGTCGTGAAGCGACCCGAGGAGGCCCCTGGTGTGTTCAACGTCAGCTGCGGTGGGAGTCGGCCACGAGCCCGGGAGCTGAAGGTGCTGCACCCGGATGCCGGAGCCAGGCAGGTGCGCCAGGAGGCTGCGATCATAGGCGTAGCCGCCGGTGGGCGCTGAGAGGTCGCCCGGGATGGCGAAAACCAGTTCGGGATCCGGATCGGCAACCATGGCGGACTCCATTTCGAGCGACGGTTATGCGACAGACCGCGGGGCGCGGCGCGCGAAACCCATGCTACCCGGATACCTCGCACCGCGCCTTGGCCGTCAGCGCGGGCGGCGGGCCGCGTGTTCGCGGGCGAGGAGGGCGTAGGAGTCGTCCGGAGCGCCGGGGGAGAAGCTGCCGTATTTTCGTTCGGCGGCAGTGCGGATGAGGAAGTCCGCCAGCGCCGGGTTCTTGGGCAGCAGGGAGCCGTGCAGGTAGCTCGCCACGATGTTCCGGTAGCGTGCGCCTTCCTGGCCGTCGCTGCTGTTGTTCCCGGTGCCCTTGGCTGTGGTGCCCAGGGGTAAGACGCCCGGACCGAGGGTGGTCTGGCCGCTGTGGTTCTCGTACCCCAGGACAGTGCCGAACTCGGGGGAGGACACCGACACGTTGCCGATCAGCCGCTCGTCGGTGCCGTGGGTCTCCACGTCCAGGATGCCGATTCCCGGGATCACAGAGCCAGTCCGGGTCTTGAAGAACTTCCCGAACAGCTGGTAGAGCCCGCAGATCACCAGCATCGGGGTGCCGTTCTCGGCCAGCTCCTTCAGGACGGTCTCGCGCGACAGCAGGTCATCCTGGATGACGAGCTGGCCGCTGTCCTGCCCGCCGCCGCCAACGATCAGGTCGATGTCCGACGGGAAAGTGTCGCCGACGTTGTACTCGAGCAGCTCCGGGGTGTACCCGTGCCAGCGCAGCCGCTGGGCCAGCACCAGGGCGTTGCCCCAGTCGCCGTAGATGTTCATGTCCCGCGGGTACAGCTGCAGGACCCGGATGATGCCCTTGCCGGGCGCCGGGGATTCCTCGGGCGGCAGCTCGTGCCCGAAGGAGAACGTGGACTCGCTGGACGGGCCGGATTCGCCGGCGGGGGACTGGGGGGTCATGAGACCACCTCCACTGTGGTGATTTTGGACAGCTCGCGGCGAATCGCGAGCATTGCTGTGTAGGTGCAGAAGACCCGCTTTGGCTTGTCCCTGGCGCCGCTGATGAAAGCCGCCAATGCCGGCGCAATCTCGGTATTCACCGCGCCGATCGCGACGTCGTCGTACTGCAGGCGAAGCGCCATGTCGTAGGCGCGGGAGCCGCTCAACTGGTCCACGCCGGCCTCCCGCAGGGTGTCGAACTCGACGTCCCACAGCCACGACATGTCCCGGCCGTCGGCATAGTTGTCGTTGATCGCGATCATCGTGGCGTAACCCGCGGCCGGGAAGGACTTCAGACCGAGGCGGAAGCCGCTGGGGTTCTTCACCAGCACCAGTTCCAGCGGCAGGCCGTCGACGACGAGGCTCTCACCGCGCCCGAACGCCGGCGCCACCCGGGACAGCGCCTTCAGCAGGCCCTCGTTGTCGGCAACAGCCGTTTTTCCAGGGACCGGGTCCCCCACCGCAATGGCCCTGGCCAGGGTCAGCGCGGCCGCGGCGTTGAAGATGTTATAGACGCCGCGGAGCTTCATGGAGGTGCTGGCCGTGACGCCGTCGTACTCGAAATCCGCGTCCGCCGCACCCACCCGGCGCAGCACGACGTCGGCGTGCGGCTTCGCAGGAGCCGGCGGCACCGGACTCCCGGGGGCAGCCCGCATCTCGTCGTCATTCGGGAACGTGCTCAGCAGGGAATCGTCGAGGCCGAAATAGAGGACGTCGGGACCGGTGGCGGTGTCTGTTGTGAGCGCTTCCGCGATGCGCGCGACGCGCGGGTCCTCGCGGTTCAGCACGACCGTACCGGTGGTCTTGGAGGCGATGTGCTGCAGCAGCTGCGCGGTCTTGTCGATCTCACCGAAGCGGTCCAGTTGGTCCCGCAGGACGTTCAGCAGGAGGCAGTAGCGCGGCGGGACCTGGTTGACGAAGTGCACCGCGTGGGCCTCGTCCAGTTCCAGCACGGCGACGTCGGCGTGCAGCCGTCCGCGCCAGTCCACTTCGCCCAGCAGCGCCGCGGCCACACCGCGGGTGAAGTTGCTGCCGGTGCGGTTGGTGAAAACCTTCAGGCCCTGGCTTTCCAGCAGTTCCACCACCATCTTCGTGGTGGTCGTTTTGCCGTTCGTGCCGCTGACGACGGCGACGCCGTGCGGCAGTGTGGACAGGGTCCTGCGCATGAAACCGGGGTCTATCTTTTCAACCACGAGCCCGGGAAGGGCGGAGCCTCCGCCCCTAAGCCGGGAGACCCGGCGGACGAGCTTGCCGAGCGGAACGCTGAAGTAAAACATGCTCTGTAATATATCCCAGCGGCGGCATGGAAACCCGCCGGGAGGCGGCAGGGAACGTGTCCGGGCCACTATGCTGGTCCGATGACCAACCCCACTTCTGCGCCCTCTTCCCGCGTGGGAACAGGGCTGCGGATCGGCGTCCTCGCACTTCAGGGCGACTTCCGCGAACACCTGCACGCCGTGGAAGCGGCCGGCGCCATGGGCACCGGCGTGCGCCGGCCGTCCGAGCTCGACGGCCTCGACGGCCTCATTATTCCCGGCGGCGAATCGACCACCATCGACAAACTGTCCCGCGCCTTCGGGCTCCGCGACCCGCTGCGCCAACGCATCGACGACGGGCTGCCTGTCTACGGCTCCTGCGCCGGGATGATCCTCCTCGCGGACGAGATCGCTGACCCTGCAAAGGACCTCGGCGGCAATCCGCAGCAGACCTTCGGCGGACTGGACATCACGGTGCGCCGGAACGCCTTCGGCCGGCAGCGCGAGTCCTTCGAGACGGACCTCGATTTCAAGGGCCTCGACTTCAGCGCCACCGCCGGCGGAGTCGCCCCTGTCCATGCGGTCTTCATCCGCGGACCCTGGGTGGAGCGCGTCGGCGCCGGCGTGGAGGTCCTCGCCACCGTGGAACCTTCCAAGGCCTCCCACCCCGAGGCGCTGGCCGGGGCGGCTAGAATTGTTGCTGTGCGTTCCGGCAAGCTGCTGGCCACCTCCTTCCACCCGGAAGTGACGGGGGAGAAGCGCGTGCATGAATTGTTTATTCGAATGATCAGAGGAGAAGCGTAAAGCATGTCAGGCCACTCCAAATGGGCGACGACCAAGCACAAGAAGGCCATCCTCGACAGCCGCCGGGCCAAGTCGTTCGCCAAGCTGATCAAGAACATCGAAGTTGCCGCACGTATGGGCGGCCCGGACCTCGCCGGCAACCCGAGCCTGGAACTCGCCGTCACCAAGGCCAAGAAGACCTCGGTACCCGCTGACAACATCGACCGCGCCATCAAGCGCGGCGCCGGACTCACCGGCGAAGTTGTGGACTACACCGAGATCATGTACGAATGCCGCGGACCGCAGGGCTCCGCGCTGCTGATCGAATGCCTGACGGACAACAAGAACCGTGCAGCGTCCGAGGTCCGGCTCGCCATCTCCCGCAACGGCGGCACCATCGCCGACCCCGGCTCGGTCAGCTACCTCTTCTCCCGCAAAGGCGTCGTCTCGCTGCCCAAGAACGGCCTGACCGAGGACGACGTCCTGATGGCCGTCCTCGACGCCGGCGCCGAGGAAGTCAAGGACAACGGCGACAGCTTCGAGATCCACTCCGAGCCGACCGACCTGCAGGCCATCCGCGATGCGCTCAAGGAAGCCGGGATGGAATACGACACCGACGAGGCCGAGTTCGTCCCGTCCATGCAGGTCCCGCTGGATCTCGACGCCGCCAAGAAGTTCATGAAGCTTGTCGACGCCCTCGAGGAACTCGACGACGTCCAGAACGTTTACAGCAACGCTGACCTCAGCGACGAAGTGCAGGCCGCACTGGAATCCGAGTGACCCTCCGCGTCCTCGGCGTCGATCCGGGCCTCACCCGCTGCGGGATCGGCGTCGTGGACGTCGAAAAGAACCGCCGCGCCACCATGGTGGCGTTCGGCGTCGTCGGAACCTCCCCGGCGGAGAGCCTGGACCAGCGCCTGCTGGTCATCGCCACCTCCATCGACGAGTGGCTCGACCTGTACGAACCGCACGTCCTCGCCGTCGAACGCGTTTTCTCGCAGCTCAATGTCAGCACCGTGATGGGGGTTGCACAGGCCTCCGGCGTCGTGATCGCCGCCGCCGCACGCCGCGGCATTCCGGTGGCCCTGCACACCCCGTCAGAAGTGAAAGCCGCCGTCACCGGCAGCGGAACCTCCAACAAGGACGCGGTCACTAAACTGGTCACCAAAATCCTCCGGCTCGACGCCCCGCCCCGCCCGGCGGACGCCGCCGACGCCCTCGCGCTGGCCATCACCCACGCCTGGCGGGCCGGCAGCGGCGCCGCGGTCGCCACCACGGGACCGGGCAGCCTCTCCCTGACCCCGGCCCAGCGGGCCTGGGCGGACGCGGAGGCCAAAGCGCGCCGTTCACGCTGAATGTCCGGCTGTCCGGTGGCAGCACTTGATAGGGTATTCGTAGATATGTTCGGATAGCCGGGTCTTCCCGGTTCTATCTTTCAGCTGAATTTTCAGGAGCCCGGCTTTGATCAGTTTTCTCCGCGGAACCGTAGCGCACGTCGGCCTGTCCTCCGCCGTGATCGACCTCAACGGCGCCGGCATGAGCGTGAACGCCACGCCGCAGACCCTCAGCAGGCTCCGCACCGGCGAGGAGGGGAAACTCTTCACCTCCCTGATCGTCCGCGAGGATTCCCTCACCCTGTTCGGATTCGGCAGCGACGACGAACGCGAAGTCTTCGATGTCCTGCTCAGCGTCAGCGGCGTCGGCCCCCGGCTGGCGCTGGCCGTCCTGGCCGTGCACGAGCCCGAAGCCATCCGCGTCGCCGCTCACTCCGGCGACGGCAAGGCATTCACGAAAGTGCCCGGCATCGGCCCCAAGGTCGCCGGCCGGATCGTATTGGAACTCGCCGGAAAGCTCGTGCCGCACGGCACCGCCACCGGCGCCACGGCCCCGGCGGCGTCCTCCGAAACGGTCTGGAAGCCTCAGGTCGTCGCAGCCATGACGAGTCTTGGCTGGTCCGAGAAGGACGCCACCGCCAGCATCGACAAATCCCTGGCTGATTCCCCCGAACTGGCCGAGAAGGGCAACGTTGCCGAGATCCTGCGCGCCACCCTCCGCTGGCTGGGCCAGGACGGCGCCCGCGCCGGAAACAGGGTAGGCGCCCGTGGCTGAGCCGTCGATTGTCGCCGGGGGAGAGGAGCCGGAGGAGCGTGTCATCGAAGCCGCCCTCAGGCCCAAGAACCTGCACGACTTCGTCGGCCAGCACCGGGTCCGCAAGCAGCTCTCCCTCGTCCTGGAAGCCTCGCGCATGCGCGGCCGCAGCGCCGACCACGTCCTGCTCTCCGGCCCTCCCGGGCTGGGCAAAACCACGCTGTCCATGATCATCGCGGCCGAAATGAACGCCCCGCTGCGGATCAGCAGCGGTCCCGCCATCCAGCATGCCGGGGACCTGGCAGCCATCCTGTCCTCGCTCTCCGAAGGTGAAGTGCTCTTCCTCGACGAGATCCACCGGATGTCCCGGCCGGCCGAGGAAATGCTCTACATGGCGATGGAAGACTTCCGGGTCGACATCGTCGTTGGCAAAGGTGCCGGCGCCACCGCCATCCCGCTGGAACTCCCGCCCTTCACCCTGGTGGGGGCCACCACCCGCGCCGGCCTGCTGCCCGGGCCGCTCCGGGACCGCTTCGGCTTCACCGGCCACCTCGAGTTCTACTCCGTGGCCGAACTGGAGCTCGTCCTGCGGCGCTCCGCCGGCCTCCTGGACCTCAAGGTCAACTCCGCCGGCTTCAGCGAAATCGCGGGCCGTTCGCGCGGCACGCCCCGCATCGCCAACCGGCTCCTGCGCCGGGTCCGCGACTGGGCGCTGGTGCACGGCGTTGAGCAGATCGACGCACGCGCCGCCTCCGCGGCGCTGGACATGTACGAGGTCGATAAGCGGGGCCTGGACCGTCTCGACCGTGCCGTCCTGGAGGCTCTCATCACCAAATTCGGCGGAGGGCCCGTGGGACTGTCCACCCTGGCCATCGCCGTCGGCGAAGAGACCGAAACGGTGGAAACCGTCGCCGAGCCGTATCTCGTCCGCGAGGGACTGCTGGGACGAACCCCGCGGGGGCGCATCGCGCTCGCCCCGGCCTGGACACACCTCGGGTTCGCGGTGCCGCCCGGAATCTTCGCGCAGGACCCGCTCGAGCTCTTCCGTGCAGAGGACGACAGCCCGGACCTGCCGGACGGGCTCGGCCAGGACGCTGATCCGGAATGGATCCGTAATAGTCAATAGCACCGCTCTGTGGCCTTTTCCCTTTAGACTGGAATGACGCTCGGCACGTTCGGGTCTTTGTTTCTGTGCGCGGCCAGCACCTGGCCGCCGTCGGCTGGGCATGATTCGCGGCCGGCCCGGAGCGAAGCGGACGTTGCTGTAAAACCAGCTACGCAAGTACAGAACGGAACTATTCCTGTGTTCGGACTTATTTCTGCCCAGACCCAGCCGCAGGCCGGCGGCGGCATCGACATCATGACCATCCTGTTGTTCGCCATGCTCGGCGTCTTCGTCTTTATGATGTTCCGCCGCAACAAGAAGACCCAGCAGCAGCAGGCGCAGCTCCAGTCGAAGTTCGCCCCGGGTGTCGAGGTCATGACGAGCTTCGGCCTGTACGGCCGGATCGTCGAGATCGACGACGAAGAGAACAAGGTCCTGCTGGAACTCTCCCCGGGTAACACCGCCACCGTTCACCGCCAGGCCGTCACCAAGATCGTCGAACCGGTTGTCGCCGCAGAGGAGCCCGCGGTCGTTCCCAACGATGCCTCCTCGCTGACCATCGACCAGGCCGACAGCCACGCCCCCGTCAACGACGCTCCGCGCGAGGAGACGCCGGAAGAAACCCTGCGCCGCCTCAACGACGAAGGTAAGAAAGACAGCTAGTCTGCCTGTTTGAGCTATCCCGCGAAGTAACGGCTGCGGGCCACCGCCGGAGCGGCCCGACCGGGCCGCCCGGCGGTTTCCTCCGTAAATAATAGAAAGATCGACAATGGCACGAACTGGCCCCAATAACTCAGCCCTCAGGGTGCTGGTCTGGCTCGGGGTTATCCTCGCCGTCCTGACCGCCGTCCTGGCAGGCGGCACCATGGCCGGCCAGGCGAGCTGGGCTCCCAAGCTCGCCCTGGACCTTGAAGGCGGCACCCAGATGATCCTGGCGCCCAAGGTTGAGGGCGGTTCGGACATCAACGAAGAACAGCTCAACCAGGCCGTGGCGATCATCCGTCAGCGCGTGGACGGCTCGGGTGTCGCGGAAGCTGAAATCAGCACGCAGTCCGGACGCAACGTCGTTGTCAGCCTGCCGGGCACACCGTCCAAGGAAACCCGGGCCCTGATCCAGGCATCCGCCGACATGAACTTCCGGCCCGTCCTCCAGGCCGGACCGGGCGCAGCCGTCCCCGCGGAGTCACTGACCCCGGACGAGCAGCTGCCCCAGCCCACCGCTGAGCCCACCAACGGCAGCGACGTGAACTGGGTCACTCCCGAAATTTACAAGAAGTTCGAGACGCTCGACTGTGACAACCCCTCGCAGGACAAGCAGGAACGCTCCGACCCGACCCAGCCGCTGGTCACCTGCGAACCGGCCTCCGCCAACTCGCCGGCGATCAAGTACATCCTTGGCCCGGTTGAGGTCAAGGGCGCAGACATTGCGGGTTCCTCCTTCCAGTTGCAGCGCGGTGCCCAGGGCGCCGTGACCAACGAGTGGGCTGTCAACATCCAGTTCAACGACGAGGGCACCGCCAAGTTCAAGGAAGTCACCGAGCGGCTGTACCAGTTCTACATCGCCGGCGGCGGCCAGAGCGGCTCGGATCCGAAGTCCCAGTTCGCGATCGTCCTTGACGACCAGGTCATTTCCGCTCCGCGGTCCCTCGCCGTCATCACCGATGGCCGTCCGCAGATCACCGGCGGCTTCACCGAGGAGTCCGCGAAGGCCCTCTCCGACCAGCTCCGCTTCGGTGCCCTGCCGATCAGCTTCGAGATCCAGAGCGAACAGCAGATTTCGGCCACCCTTGGTGGTGAGCAGCTCCGGATGGGTATGCTCGCCGGCCTGATCGGCCTGCTGCTGGTGGTGGTTTACTCGCTGATCCAGTACCGGGCACTGGGCCTGGTCACCGTCGCCTCCCTCGTGGTGGCCGGCGCGCTGACGTACCTGGCCATCGCGATCCTCGGCTGGACCGAGAACTACCGGTTGTCCCTGGCCGGCGTCGCGGGCATCATCGTGGCCATCGGCCAGACCGCGGACTCGTTTATCGTCTACTTTGAACGTATCCGCGATGAGCTCCGTGAGGGCCGCGGCCTCGTCTCGGCCGTCGAGAACGGCTGGAAGCGCGCCAAGCGCACCGTCCTGGCATCGAAGGCCGTCAACCTGCTGGCCGCCCTCGTGCTGTACTTCGTGGCAGTGGGCAACGTCCGCGGCTTCGCGTTCACGCTCGGCCTGACGGCCATCGCCGACCTCATCGTGGTCTTCATGTTCACCCACCCGACCCTGCAGCTGCTGGCCCGCACCAAGTTCTTCGGTGAAGGCCATCCGCTCTCCGGGCTGGACCCGAAGAGCCTCGGCGCCGTTCCCTTGTACCGTGGCGCGGGCCGGTTCCGCACCCCCGCGGACAAGCCGGCCGCAGTTGCCGCGGTCCGTGCCAAGAACACCGGCGCCACGGCTGAGGCCGAACGCCGGATGACCATTGCAGAACGACGCCTCGCGGAACGACAGGAACAGCTTGCTGGCTCCTCCAAGAGCACGTCCAAGGAGGGCAACTAAATGGCCACCAGTTTCGCCAATTTCGGCAATGAGCTCTACACGGGCAAACGTTCCTACGACTTCGTGGGATCCAAGAAGATCTGGTTCCTGATCGCGGGCGTCCTCGTGGCGCTGTCGATCCTCCTGCCGGTCGTCAAGGGTGGCTTCAACCTCGGCATCGAATTCCGCGGCGGGTCGGAATTCACCGTCTCCAACGTAAAAACCACCGATGCAGCCATCGGCGAGAAGGCTGTGGAGGACGTTGTCCCGGGCAGCGTCCCCCGGGTGGCGAACGTCGCCGGCAACACGATGCGGATCCAGACGGACAAACTCACGGAAGATGAGACGCTCCAGATCAAGGCGGGCCTCACCGAGGTCTACGGCGTAACCGACAACGAGGTGACATCCACTTTCATCGGCCCCACGTGGGGTGCTGACGTCACCAAGCAGGCCCTGCTGGGCCTGGCGATCTTCGTCGGACTCGCCGCCGTGCTGATGGCGCTGTACTTCCGGACCTGGAAGATGTCTCTTTCGGCCATCGCGGGCATGCTCGTGACGATGTTCATCACCGCCGGCGTCTACGCACTGAGCGATTTCGAAGTCACGCCGTCGGCCATCATCGGCTTCCTGACCGTGCTGAGCTACTCGCTGTACGACACGGTGGTGGTCTTCGACAAGATCCGTGAGAATACCGCGGACCTGCAGGCCTCCACCCGCCGGACCTTCGGCGAGGAAGTCAACCTGGCCGTCAACCAGACCCTGGTCCGCTCCATCAACACCATGATGGTGGCAATCCTGCCGGTCGGCGCCATCCTCTTCATCGGCGCCGGACTACTTGGCGCCGGAACGCTGCGGGACCTCTCGCTGGCACTGTTTGTCGGGATCCTGATCGGCACGGCGGCCACGATTTTCATCGCCGCGCCGCTCTACGCCTGGCTGCGCCAGGGCGAACCGGAACTGGTCAAGCAGGCCGAGCGCGTCCACCATCGCCGCGCCCACGCCGCCGCCAAGACCGACTCCCCGGCGGAGCCGGCCACCGCGTAGCGGGCACGGTCCTGCCGGACCGGTCACCACCGGGGTCTTCCGGAGGGCCCCGACGGGCCGGAGAACGTCATTCGTGACGCTCTCCGGCCCGTCGCCGTTTCGCCGCCGGTTATCGAAGTATCCTGCTGCGGGAATAGACTGGAAGAATTAACGGGTTCGGAGAGGTGCTCCATTGGAAGAACGTGCGACGTCGGTGCCATCAGCGCCGGCGGATAAGGCTCCAGGCCAGGGTTCTCAGACTGGTGTGGTGGCTGCCGGACGCGCCGATCCGCTGGTCCCCGTGGACAGCTCGGGTGCACGCCCCACGTTCCCCGGACGGCGTGAACGCACCCGTTCCCGGCTTGCCCGCCTGACCGGGCGCGGCGCCCCTTCCTATTCCCCCATTCTCGAGCCGCTGCTGCGCACCGTGCGCGCCAACAATCCCAAAGAGGACTTCGACCTCATCCAGCGCGCCTTCGTCGTGGCGGAGCGCTGCCACCGTGGACAGAAGCGCAAGAGCGGCGATCCCTACATCACCCACCCCGTGGCAGTGGCGACCATCCTGGCGGAGCTGGGCCTCAGCGGGACCACGCTGGCGGCGGCGCTCCTGCACGACACCGTCGAGGACACCTCGTACACGCTGGAGGACCTGAAGGCCGAGTTCGGGCCGGAAGTAGCCATGCTGGTCGACGGTGTCACCAAGCTGGACAAGGTCAGCTTTGGCGAGGCAGCGCAGTCCGAGACCGTGCGCAAGATGGTCGTGGCCATGGCCAAGGACATCCGCGTCCTGATGATCAAGCTGGCGGACCGGCTGCACAACGCCAGGACCTGGCGTTTCGTCTCGGCCGAGTCCTCGGCCCGCAAGGCCCGGGAAACGCTGGAAATCTTCGCCCCGCTGGCGCACCGGCTCGGCATGAACACGATCAAGTGGGAACTGGAAGACCTTTCCTTTGCGGCCCTCTACCCCAAGGTCTACGAGGAGATCGTGCGCATGGTGGGGGACCGGACCCCCGAGCGGGAGAAGAACCTCTCCGTCATCCGGAACCAGATCACCGAGGACCTGCGCGAGGCCAAGATCAAGGCCACCATCACGGGCCGGCCGAAGCACTACTACTCGATCTACCAGAAGATGATCGTCCGGGACAAGGACTTCGACGACATCAACGACCTGATGGGCGTCCGCGTCCTGGTCGACTCCGTCCGGGACTGTTACGCGGCCCTCGGTGCCATGCATTCGCGCTGGAACCCCCTGCCCGGGCGGTTCAAGGACTACATCGCGATGCCCAAGTTCAACATGTACCAGTCGCTGCACACCACGGTGATCGGCCCGGGCGGCAAACCCGTGGAGATCCAGATCCGCACCCACGAGATGCACCGCCGCGCCGAATACGGTGTCGCCGCGCACTGGAAGTACAAGGACCAGCCGAACCGGGCGGCCGAAGGGCCCGGAAGCCCGCGCGACGGCGACATGGGCTGGCTCCGGTCGCTCGTGGACTGGCAGCAGGAAACCTCCGACCCCGGTGAGTTCCTGGACTCGCTGCGTTTTGAAATCAACGCCCGCGAAGTCTTCGTCTTCACCCCCAAGGGCGAGGTCATGGCGCTGCCCGCCGGCTCCACGCCCGTGGACTTCGCCTACGCCGTCCACACCGAGGTGGGACACCGGACCATCGGCGCCCGCGTCAACGGCAAACTGGTCCCGCTCAACAGTGAACTGAACCACGGCGACTGGGTGGAAATCTTCACCTCCAAGGCCGAAGGTGCCGGGCCCAGCCAGGACTGGCAGCACTTCGTCAAGAGCGCCCGGGCCCGCAACAAGATCAGGCAGTGGTTCAGCAAGGAACGCCGGGAAGAGTCGATCGACCGTGGCAAGGAACTGCTGACCAAGGCCATGCGCAAGCAGAACCTCCCGCTGCAGCGCCTGATGACGCACGACGCCCTCGCCGCGATCGCCGAGGACTTCAAATACGTCGACATTTCCGGGCTCTACGCAGGCGTGGGTGACGGGCACACCTCCGCCCAGTCCGTCATGGAACGGCTGGTGGAGAGCCTCGGCGGCAATGACTCGCCCGAGGACGACCTCACCGAGATTTCCATTCCCACCCAGGTCAGCAAGACCCGGTACTCCGATTCGGGCGTCGTGGTACGCGGGGTGGACGACATCTGGGTCAAACTCGCCCGCTGCTGCACGCCGGTACCGCCGGACCCGATCCTGGGCTTCGTCACCCGCGGCTCCGGCGTCTCCGTGCACCGGACGGACTGCACCAACGTCAGCGGCCTCCTGGAGCAACCCGACCGGATCGTCGAGGTCGAGTGGGCTCCCACGCAGTCAAGCGTCTTCCTGGTCGAAATCCAGGTCGAAGCCCTCGACCGCAAGTCGCTGCTCTCGGATGTGACCAGAATCCTGTCAGAGAACCACGTCAACATCCTGGCGGCCAGCGTGCATACGTCCACTGACCGGGTGGCCATCTCCAAGTTCGCCTTCGAGATGGGCGACCCCAAGTACCTGAGCCACGTCCTGAGCGCCGTCCGCCGCATCGACGGCGTCTTCGACGTCTACCGCACCACCGGCAACCGGCGGCGTAGCTGAGGCTGGTCGAACTGCCTCTGGTCTGACGCTAGGGCGCCGGGCCGGCCTGCAACGCTTCGAGCTTTGACAGGGCTGCCTTCCTGTACGGCATCCTGGGGGTGGCTTCAATGGCGTGTACAAGCAGCCGCAGCCGTAACCCCAGCTCGGGCGTGGCCAGGAGCGCCTGCAGGGCCGGCACGGCGCGCCCGGGTTCGACATGCAAGGCGATGTCCACCGAGGTCCGCAGCGGGCTGGAGACCATCAGTCCGCCCAGGCTCACGACGTCGAACGGGCCCAGGCGCACCTCATGGAAAGTGCAGCCCCGGGTGGACCGCAGACTGGAAATCCGTCGGTTGGCATCCACCAGCAAGGCGAGCCGGTCCGGTTCAGGGGAGCAGCCGTAGATCCAGGCCGCCGTCATCCTGCCCGCGACGACCCGCTGGCGTATGCCAGGACTAATGAGGACGGACGCCGCGCGGGCCCGGAGCTGCGGAGTGGGCCGTGTGCCCGGCGGCAGATAGCCGCGCTGGTAAAGCTGCGTCAGCACGCCGTCGGACGCCATCGCCTGAAGCTCGGGCCAGGAGAACAATGCCCCCGGAGAGTACAGCTCGGATGGCGGTGGGTCAGGCGATGGAGGGCCGTGAAGAATGACCATTCAGCCATCCTGTCGGCTCCCCGGCCCAGCAAACAGGCCCCGACCCGGTCATGTGGATAACCGGTGCGGGGCCTGCTGCAACCTGCTCAAAGCCGGGTGCCGGGCTGCTTGCTGCTAGGAGAGCTCGCTCGCTGACTTCTCTAGCTGCTCCAGCCAGGCCTCACGGGCCTCGAGGGCTTCCTTGGCGGCCTTGATCTTACGATCGTCGCCGGCCTTCTCGGCCTTGGCCAGGTCATCCCTGAGCCCGGCGATGGCCGACTCCAGCTGCGTGAGCGCGCTGTTGGTGCGAGCCTTCGTCTCCGGGTTGGAGCGCTTCCAGTTCTCATCCTCGGCATGGCGGACGGCGTCTTCGACCTTTCGCAGTCCGGCTTCGACGCGCCCCATGTCGGCGCGGGGAACCTTGCCGGCTTCTTCCCAGCGGTCACGGATGGACTGGAGCGCCTTCTTGGTGGCGGCGAGGTCCTTGATCGGAAGCAGCTCATTGGCTTCGACGAGCAGGGCCTCCTTGACCACCAGGTTGGCGCCGTATTCCTGGTCGATCTCGTCGTTGGCTGCCTGGCGGTGGGTGAAGAAGACATCCTGGGCGGCACGGAACCGGGCCCAGAGCGCGTCGTCGTCCTTGCGGCTGGCGCGCGGCGATGCCTTCCACTGGTCCATCAGCCGGCGGTATTCACCGGCGGCAAAGCCCCAGTCGGTCGAGGTCGACAGGGCCTCTGCCTCGGTGATCAGCTTCTCCTTGGCGGCCTTGGCTGCCGAGTTGGTGCTGTCCAGCTGGGAGAAGTACGCGCGGCGGTGCCGGTCAAAGACGGTACGTGCGGCACGGAAGCGCTTCCAGAGGGCATCCTCGTTGCTGCGTCCGAGCCGCACACCGCTCTTCTGCGCAGTCTTCCAGCTCTCGAACAGTTCGTTCATCCGGGCGCTGGAGGTCTTCCACTGGATCTGGGCCGGATCGTGGCCCGCGATCTCTTCAGCCTCGGCCACAATCGCCTCGCGGGCGGCGAGCTCGGCGGCACGGACGGCGTCGTGTTCGGCCTTTTCGGCCTTTTCAAGCTCGGAGATCTGCGTGGCAAGAGTGTCCAGGCGGGCCTCGGCGGAGCGAAGGTCGCCCACCATGTTGCGTTCGGCCAGCTGCTCGCGCAGGTGGGTGACGGTTTTCTGCATGTCCGTGGCGGGTGCCTTGGAGCTCACGCGCTGTTCCAGCAGGACAATCTGCGCCACGACGTCGTCATACTTCCGGGCGAAGTAGCCCAGGGCCTCGTCATCGCTGACGCCGGGGTACTGGCCAACGGGATGTTCCTCGCCGTCGACAGTCAGGAACACGTGGCCGTCGCCCTCGACACGGCCCCAGCGTGCGGCTTCGGCGAGCGAAGCGGCAGAGGACACGGTGGCCGGGGCGGCTGCCGGAGCCGCCGGGGAGGGCTTCGCCTTTGGCCGGGCGGCGAACGCTGCCGGTGACGGCGCGGGACGCGGCGCGGCGGGAGCCTCAGGAGTGCCGGCGGCCTCAGCGGCGGCCGGGGCCTCCGGGGCCTCCGGCGCAGCTTCGGCGGCAGGAGCTTCTTCGGCGGCAGGAGCTTCTTCGGCGGCAGGAGCTTCAGGAGTTTCGGCAGCTTCCGCGGCGGGCGCCTCAGCAGCCACAGGTGCGTCCTCGGCCGCAGGGGCTTCAACCTCGGGCCCGGGGGCCGTCTCCGGCTCCGTGCTGTTGGGAGCGTCTGTCGCTTGTGCTGTGCTGTGCTCTGTGCCGTGTTCTACGAACCCGGCCTCAGCTTCGGTCTCGTTGGCAGCTGCTGCTGACACTGTTTCGTCGGATTTCTGACTGTCTGTCACCGCTAGAAGTCTTTCGCTTGGAGGGAAATACCGGGGCCGGGGCCGCAAGGGCAACGGCTGGTTACTTCAGAGAGAACGAGTCTATCGTGACTGGTTCCGCAGGGGCGCCGTCTGAGGCGTTATCACCCGGTTTTAGTCCGGCGGCCGCAATATTGGCCACCACCTCCAGTCCCGAGGTCACCTTCCCCAGCACGGTGTAGCCACCCGCGGCGTCGGCCGGGATGACGGTGTCCTTGTACACGATGAAGAACTGCGTGCCGTTCCCGTAGGCGTTCCCGCCGCTCCTGGCGACGGCGATGGTTCCGGCCGGGTAGCTGTTGTCCTGCGGGGTGTTCTCCAGCGGGCCCCAGGCAAAACTCGGATCGCTGCTGCCGTCGCCGGCCTTGGAACCGCACTGCAGCACGCCGAACGTCTCGGCCGTGGTCAGCCGGTGGCAGTTGAGCCCGGCGTAGAAGTTCTGGTCCGCGAGGGACTTGAAGACGGCGGCTGCCTGGGGCGCGTTGGTGCCGTCCACTTCCACGCCGAGCGAGCCGCTGTTGAGCTTGAGTTCCCCGGTGAAGGTCTGGCCGGCGGCCGTTTCAGGCTTCGGGATGTTGTCGGCGTTGCTGGGGGAGGCCGACGGTGCGGCCGAGGGAGTGGTCAGCCCGGCCTGGGCTGCGGCGTATTCGTCCTCGGTGGGATTGGAGGAGAAAACGGTCAGCTGCAGCACCAGAGCAACGACGACCGCGGCTGTGCCTGCGCCAACGGCCAGGACATTGTCGCGCTTGCGGCGTTTGTCCTGCTCCTTGCGCAGCTCGCGCTTCGCCTCCATTTGCTGGACGCGCCGCTTGGCATCGCGGGCGCTCCGTGAACTGGCCGCCAAAAGTCCTCCTGGGTGTCGGGCCGAAACCGGGCAGCGCGTGGGCGCCGTCGCGTGTTCAGCGGTAAAGCTGCCGGCAGCCGGGGGCGGATCCGGCCGCATTAGAAGTTGCGGGCGCGGAACGCATAAACTGACTGCCGCACACAGTTTATGCATGACCGGCCTGTCTGCCGCCCATCTGATCCCCGTTTCGGACGGCCCGTTGAGGCCGCAACGCGGCGCAGGAGACTCCGGCCGGTTTTACCTGAGGAGAAAATCCACCATGGCACGCACCGCCTCCCTGTCCGGATTCCCCGAGTGGCTTCCCGAAGAGCGGCTGGTGGAGCTGCATGTGCTGGACACGCTGCGCAGGGTCTTCGAACTCCACGGTTTTTCCTCCATTGAAACCCGCGCGGTGGAAACGGTCGGGCAGCTCCTGCGCAAGGGCGAGATCGACAAAGAGGTCTACGGACTGAGCCGGCTCCAGGACGACGACGACGACAGCGCCACAGGCGCCGCCAAGTCACCCAAGGGCGATCCGCACGCCCTGGCCCTGCACTTCGACCTCACCGTGCCGTTCGCCCGGTACGTCGTCGAGAACGCCGGATACCTCGCCTTCCCGTTCCGCCGCTACCAGATCCAGAAAGTCTGGCGCGGGGAGCGTCCACAGGAAGGCCGTGCCCGCGAGTTCACCCAGGCCGACATCGACATTGTGGGCGACGGCGAACTGCCGTTCCGCTACGACGTCGAGATTGCACTGGTCATCGCCGAGGCCCTGAGTGCCCTGCCGATCCCGGCTTTCCTGCTCCGGATCAACAACCGGAAGCTGGCCGAGGGGTTCTACAACGGCATTGGACTCACCGACACCGCCGGCGTGCTGCGCAGCATCGACAAGCTCGAGAAGATCGGCCCGGCCAAGGTGGCCGACCTGCTGAAGTCCGAGCTCGGAGCCACCGACGAGCAGGCCCAGTCCGCCCTCAAACTGGCCTCGATCCGCACCGGGGACACCTCCTTCGTCGAGCAGGTCCGCGCCCTCGGCGTCAGCAACGAACTGCTCGAGGAGGGCCTGACCGAACTGGAGCAGGTCATCGCCGCTGCCGTCCAGCGCGCGCCCGGCAAGGTCGTCGCCGACCTCAGCATCGCCCGCGGCCTGGACTACTACACCGGCACCGTCGTGGAAACCGTCCTGGTCGGCCACGAACAGCTCGGATCGATCTGCTCCGGCGGACGCTACGACGCCCTCGCCAGCAAGGGGAACCGCAAGTTCCCCGGCGTCGGCCTTTCCATCGGCGTGACCCGGCTGGTCTCCCGGATCCTCAGCCAGGAACTCGCCAAGGCAACCCGGTCCGTGCCGACCGCCGTGCTGGTGGCGCTCAACAGCGATGACAGCTGGGGCGCCGCGCAGGACGTCGCCGCGGAGCTGCGCAGCCGCGGGATCGCCACCGAGGTGGCGGCCAAGGCCGAGAAGTTCGGCAAGCAGATCAAATTCGCGGACCGCCGCGGCATCCCCTTCGTCTGGTTCACCGACGACGACGGCAAGCACCAGATCAAGGACATCCGCTCCGGCGAGCAGGTCGACGCCGATCCGGCCACCTGGGCTCCGGCCGCGGAGGACCTGCACGTCCGGGTCCTGAAAGCCTAGGCGGCGGCTCTGCGGCGCCGCAGCCGGCGCCGCAGCACCAGGAAGCGCCCGGCCGCGCCGACGGCCAGCACCGCCGCCATGCCCAGCACCGAGGCGGGCGGCAGGGTGACGGCCAGCAGCAGGCAGCCGAGGAAGCCCAGCGCGTTGAGCCAGCGCGGGGCATGCCAGGGACGCGCGGCCAAGGTGAAGGCGGCGGCATTCGTCACCGAGTAGTAGACCAGCACGCCGAAGCTGGAGAAGCCCACAACGGTCAGCACGTTGGTGCTCAGAAGCAGCACGACGACGGCGGCCGCGACGGTCAGTTCGGCGAGGAACGGCACCGTGTGCGCGCCGGCCACCCGGGCCAGCGGGGACGGCAGGTCACGTTCGCGCGCCATTGCCATCGCGGTCCGGCCCACTCCCGTGATCAGTGCCAGCAGCGCGCCGAGGCACGCGGCCGCCGCGCCCGCCTGCACGAACGGGGCCCCCGCGCTGAGCTGCGAGCTGGTGACGGCGTCGAGCAGCGGCGCCGTCGACCCGGCCAGCTGCTCCGCCGGCAGATGCCACTGCAGCAGCAACGCCAGCCCGAGATAGATGACGAAGGCCGCGGCCAGCGCCGCGAGAATGGCCCGCGGAATGGTGCGGGTGGGGTCCTTGACCTCTTCGCCCAGCGTCGCGATCCGCGCGTAACCCGCGAAGGCAAAGAACATCAGCCCGGCCGCGGGCAGCACACCCCAGCCGCCCGCCGCGGCACCGGCGACACCGGCAACACTGCCGTCGCCGTCGGATGCAGGATGCGGCCCCAGAATCGCGGCGGCCGCCACGAACGCCAGGGTGGCGAGGACCACGCCCAACAGGATCCGGGTCAGCAGCGCGGTCCGGGTGATCCCGAGCAGGTTCACGCCGGTCAGCACCACGACGGCGGCCACCGCCAGCGGCGTCGCGTATTCCGGCGCCACATAGTGGCCGAACGTGAGGGCCATCGCCGCGCAGGAGGCGGTTTTTCCGGTCACGAAGCCCCAGCCGGCGATGAAGCCCGGCCATTCGCCCAGCCGGTTCCGTCCGTAAACATAGGTGCCGCCGCTGGAGGGGTACTGGGCGGCCAGCTGGGCCGAGGCCACCGCGTTGCAGTACGCGATCAGACCGGCCAGGGCCACCGCGACGGCCAGCAGGGGACCGGCCAGGGCTGCGGCGGGCGCGAAGACCACAAACACGCCGGCGCCCAGCATGGAGCCGAGCCCGATCGCGGTCGAATCCAGAACACCGAGGCGGCGCTGCAGCTGCCCGGGTGTGTGCGGGTCAGGGGAGGGCGTGTTCTGATGGCGGCTTGCCATGGCGGGAGGGGCCTTTCCAGCGGGTAAACTCGAACGGGATCGTTCCAGTAGCGATCCTATTGAACATGAGTTCTGATTTCCCTCTGTCTTCTTCAGAAAGGCGTGCTGTGCTGCGCACACATGACCTCGGATCCCTTCGCTCCGAGCACATTGGACAAACCGTAACCCTCGCCGGCTGGGTCGGCCGGCGTCGTGATCACGGTGGTGTCGCCTTCGTGGACCTGCGCGACGCTTCGGGGGTGTCCCAGGTGGTCGTCCGTGAAGAGGAAGTCTTCCACGGGCTGCGCAACGAGTACGTGCTGCAGGTCACCGGCACCGTCTCCCGGCGCCCCGAGGGCAACGAGAACCCGGCGCTGGCAACCGGCGAGATCGAGGTCATGGCCGAGAAGGTCACCATCCTCAACACCTCCGAGCCGTTGCCGTTCCAGATCGACGAGCACGTCGAAGTCGGCGAGGAAGCCCGCCTCAAGCACCGCTACCTGGACCTGCGCCGCCCCGGCCCCGCCCGCAACATGCGCCTGCGCTCCGAAGCCAACCGCGTGGCCCGCGAACTGCTCCACCAGGACGGCTACGTCGAGATCGAAACCCCGACGCTGACGCGTTCGACGCCGGAAGGTGCCCGCGACTTCGTGGTCCCCGCGCGCCTGGCACCGGGTTCCTGGTACGCGCTGCCGCAGTCCCCGCAGCTGTTCAAGCAGCTCCTGCAGGTCGGCGGCTTCGAAAAGTACTACCAGATCGCCCGTTGCTACCGCGATGAGGACTTCCGCGCGGACCGCCAGCCGGAGTTCACCCAGCTCGACATCGAAGCCAGCTTCGTCGAGCAGGACGACATCATCCGGCTCGGCGAAAGCATCGTCAAGGCACTGTGGAAGCTGATCGACGTAGAGATCCCGACGCCGATCCAGCGCATCACCTACCACGATGCGATGGCGCGCTACGGTTCGGACAAGCCGGACCTGCGCTTCGGACTGGAACTCACCGAGCTGACCGAGTTCTTCAAGGACACCAACTTCGGGGTCTTCAAGGCACCCTACGTCGGTGCCGTCGTGATGCCGGGCGGGGCCTCCCAGGCCCGCCGTGCGCTCGATGCCTGGCAGGAATGGGCCAAGCAGCGCGGCGCGAAGGGCCTGGCCTATGTCCTGTACAAGGAAGACGGCGAGCTCGCCGGTCCCGTGGCCAAGAACCTGACCGACACCGAGCGCGCCGGACTGGCCGAGGCCGTTGGCGCCAAGCCGGGCGACTGCATCTTCTTCGCCGCCGGGGACAAGTCACCGTCCCGCGCCCTGCTGGGCGCCGCCCGCGTGGAGATCGGCCACCGCACCGGGCTCATCAACCCGAGCGACTGGGCCTTCTGCTGGGTCGTCGACGCCCCGATGTTCGAACCGGCCGCAGCGGCCGTCGCGTCCGGTGACGTCGCCGTCGGCGCCGGGCAGTGGACCGCCGTGCACCACGCGTTCACCTCGCCCAAGCCCGAGTTCATGGACAGCTTCGACAAGGATCCCGAATCCGCGCTGTCCTACGCCTACGACATCGTCTGCAACGGCAACGAAATCGGCGGCGGCTCCATCCGTATCCACCAGAGCGAGGTGCAGGAACGGGTCTTCGAGCTGATGGGCCTGGACAAGGCGGATGCGCAGACCAAGTTCGGCTTCCTGCTCGAGGGTTTCAAGTTCGGCGCGCCTCCCCACGGCGGCATCGCGTTCGGCTGGGACCGTGTGGTCGCGCTGCTGGCCGGAGTGGAGTCCATCCGCGACGTCATCGCCTTCCCGAAGTCCGGCGGCGGCTTCGACCCGCTGACCCAGGCTCCGGCCCCGATCACGGCGCAGCAGCGCAAGGAGGCCGGCGTGGACTTCAAACCGGAAGCCAAGAAGGCGGACGGCACCAAGTAGGCTGACCTGATCAGCGGCAAAGGCTCTCCGGGAAACCGGGGAGCCTTTGCTGTCGCATCTGCTGTACTGGAATCCCCGCGGGAAGGCTGGACGTTGTGCCGGACGGAAAGGGCCCCATGGAAACAAAGCCGATGACCGGGCTTGAGGAGCTGATGGATGCAGCGTGGCCAGCCGCCGAGCGGGAGCAATCCGGCGGCTGGGTGCTCCGCGCTGCCTCCGGCGTGACGCAGCGCGCAAACTCCGTCTGGCCCGGCGACCCCGGGGTCGACGCCCATGGGCTGCTCGCCGCGCTCCGGGAGGCACGCCTCTGGTACCGGAACCGCAGGCTGCCGCTGATCTTCCAGGTCTTCGAGGACCCGCGCTACGCGCCGCTCAACGCCGTACTGGACCAGGAAGGGTTCACCCGCCAGTCCGAGACTCTCGTGCTGGTCCGGGACGGTGGGACGGACTCGCCGGCTCGTGACAGCGGAGTGGAAATCTCCGTCGAGCCCTCCCCGGAGTGGCTGCGGCTGTGGTGGAGCGTGGACGGCCGCGGTGACGGGACTGCCCTCGCCGTCGCCCGCGGGATCCTCGAACGCTGCCCCTCGCTGTACGCCCTCGTGCGGGACGACGACGGCCGGCCCGCCGCCGTCGGGCGCCTTGCTCTTCCGCCGGGCGGGACGGGCGGGATGTACTGCATGGCGACCCGCCCGGACGCGAGGCGGCGCGGTTATGCCGGCCGGATCCTGCAGGCCCTGCTGCGCGAAGGGCACGCCCGGGGCCTGAGCAGCTACTGGCTGCTCGTGATGGCTTCCAATGCCGGAGCCCGGGAACTCTACGCCCGCGCCGGTTTCCAGGCAGCCGGCCGGTACCTTTACCGGCAGGAACGGCCGAAGCGGCACCTGACCGGCTGCTGAAACGGGCGGCACCGAACGCCAGGGCCGACACCGAGCCGGCCACGGCAGTTTCGCACCGACGACCGGACATCCCGCCGGGACTAGTCCTCGTTGGCCGGCCGGTGAGCGAGAAGGACTGCCTGCGGCGTCGTTTCGTGCGGACGTGCCTGGCGCGTCAGCTGGGCGATCACGATGAAGCCGGCGCCGGCCAGGAGTCCGGCGATGACCTCCGGTGTGAACAGATGGGACTCCATCGACACGTCGTGCCCGTAGGCGCGTGAGAGATGCCGATGGCCCTCTCCGACCTGGAAGCTGAGCAGTGCATGGCCCCCGGGCGCCAGAACGCGGAAGAATTCAGAGAAAATCCGGGGAAGATCCCCGGGCAGCGAATGGATCATCGAATACCAGGCAAAGACTCCGCCGAGCTGCATGTCCGCGTACGGAAGTTCCGACAGATCGGCGACCTCAAAAGAGAGCTCCGGAGAGGTTCCCCGCGCCACGGCAATCATTCCGGCGGACAAATCAATCCCGGAAACGGCCACCCCCAGAGACGCCAGCAACCGGGTCATGCGGCCGGTTCCGCAGCCGGCGTCGACCACCGGACGGGCAGTCCCCTCGAACACATGTTGGACGAACGCTTCGATCATGCCGCGGTCCGTCGGTGCTTCGAAGCTGGCGTCGGGCAGCAAGCTCGCGTAGCTTTCCGCCACCGTGTCGTACGCAGGGCGGAGCGCGCGGCTGTCAATGCGGGGGCCGGAAGCGTTCCCACGCTGATTGCCGGGTCATTCCCAGCGCCCCGCCAATGCGCGCCCAGCTGATTTTTCGTTCACGCGCGGTCTCTACCCAGGCGCTCAGTCGCTCTTCGACCTGGGAGGCGACGGCAGCGACTTCCGGCAGGTGCGCCAGCAGTTCGTCATCACTCATTTTCGCCCAGGGAGACACGGTCCCGGGTTCTTTCGTGCTGCTGAACAGTTCCATGGCCGCCGTGGCACAGTCCTGGCAGATTGCGACGCCGGGACCCGCCACCAGTCGACGTGAAGTGCTGGACGAATTCGCGCAGAAGCTGCACATGATTGGACCAGCCAAAGGCAGTTCATGTTGCACGGCGTTCTCCCTGCGAGTGATTGGCCACGAGTCCAGCATAGTTGACTTGTCAGGGAAATCCTGACAGCTTGTCAGGCGTGACCTTACAACGAGTTGCTGCCGACGGAGCCCGGGCACCCAGCAGGACGCCGCTCCGGCGGCTAGTGCCGTTCCGGAAGTTGTGGATTGCCAGTGCGTTAGAGGGCATCGGGGACGAAGGAATGATTCTTAACGCTGCCACCATGTTCGGCAGCGCCGCCACGGCGGTTTATGCCCTCAACGTCCTGGGACTTAGCCCCGCTGTTTTCGCGCTGCTGAGCACTTTCGCCGCCATGGGCGGCCTTGTTGCCTCCGTCTCTGCGCCAGCCCTTCTGACGCACTTCGGCATCGGAAGGACCAGGATTCTCGCCAGCATCGCCTGCGTCCCGGCTGTCGCGCTGACGCCCCTCGCCCAGGTCCTGCCAGGGTTCCCCGCACTCTGGCTCGGCGTTTCCGCGTTCGGTTGGGCGTTCCTTGTGGTGGTCATCTCGGCATCGGGCGCAGGTATCATCCCGCGCATCTCACACTTCCGCAGGCTCGGGACAGTCATGGCCAGCAACAGACTTTTTGTTCTCGGAGTCATGCCGGCCGCCAGCCTCGCCGGGGGCGCCCTGGCCGAATGGGTAGGTGTCCAACCGGTGCTCTGGATCTGGGCACTGCTCGCCGGCGCCTCCGCCATCCCAATCGTGCTTTCGCCGATGCGGACCTGGACGGAACTCCCGGCAGGTTCCGACTCTTGACGTCTCGCAATGGCCGACTGACGATCAAGCTGGTGGGGGAGCTGATGGAACCCATTAGGTCGTGAGTGCTGAGGTGCGGGGCAGGCGCCGGATTGCCGCACCGAACGGCAGTTCAGTCTCACGCCGCTATGTGGTCCACATCTCTTAATTGTCACGGCCTCGTGATGAGATTGAGGCATGGAAAGCAGCACAGCGTGGAGTCTGGAGAGCAGGGAGGCCATGGCGGCCGTCGCGGCGTCCGTTGCTGCGCTGGCTGTCTTCACCGGTTCCGGGGCGGAGAACGCTGATCCCTCCGGCAGTAGTTCAATCGGGGATGCCGAATCTGATACGTTGCGGGACGCTGATCCGTTGCGGGAGCTGGCGGATGCGTGCCTGGGCGGGCTCGCGGAGTTGGCCCGGAGGGACGCCCGGAGCGCGGCGTTGAAGGTCAGGTTCACCGCGGATTACGCGGAGGCGGCCCGGGCGCTGGCGTCCCCGGGAGCGTCCCCGCATGACCGCGCCGTCCACGAGATGGCCTTGGTCGCGGAGGTCGCGGGTGTCCTGACGGTCAGTGAACACGCCGCCGGTGCCCTGCTGGGCGAGAGCCAGGCCCTGACGACTGTGCTGCCGCTGACCCTGGGAGCTTTGCAGGCCGGGACGATCTCCTGGGCCCACGCCCGGATCATGGTGGAGGAAACCAGCAACCTGGATCCGGCCGGGGCGGCCGCATTGGAGGCGCACTTCCTGGACCCGGACGCACCCAACCCGGCCCGGGGCTGCCCGGCCGGGGAGCTCGTTCCGGGACGGTTCCGCGCCAAGGCACGTGCCTGGCGGGAACGCCACCACCCGGTCAGCATCGAAAAACGCCACACCAGGTGCGCTGCGGACCGGCGGGTCGAGTACGTCCCGGACCGGGACGGGATGGCCTGGCTCTCCGCCTACCTCCCGGCCGACACCGCCGCGGGGATCTGGGAACGGACCACCGCCGCCGCCCGCGCGCTGCAGGGCCCGGACGAGCCCCGGACCCTCACCCAGCTCCGCGCCGACGTCGCCGCCACCTTGCTCCTCACCACCGGCACCGGCACCGGCGCCGGTACCGATGCCGATGCCGATGCCGATGCCGATGACAACGGCGGGTGCGGGGGTGTGCCGGTCCCTCGGGCCCAGGTCCTGGTCACCGTCCCGGTCCTGTCGCTGCTCGGCGCCACCGACGAACCGGCTGTCCTGGGCGGGTACGGGCCGATCCCGCCGTCGATGGCCCGCCGTCTGGTCGCCGACGGCGCGGGTTCCTTCTACCGGGTTCTGACGGATCCGCGGGACGGGGCGCCGCTGGAAATCGGCCGGACCAGCTACCGGCTCACGAAGGCTATGCGCCACTGGCTGCGGCTCCGCGACGGCAGATGCCCGTTCCCCGGCTGCAACAACCCGTCTCTGGACAACGAGGCCGACCATGTCCTGGCCTGGGCCGACGGCGGCACCACCGGGATCTCCAACCTGGGCCAGCCCTGCCGCAAGCACCACCGCCTCAAGCACGGCTCCGGCTGGACACCGTCCGGGGCCAGTAAAGACAAACCGCCGGGCTGGACCTCACCCTCAGGACGGCACTATCCCAGCGAACAGCAGGACTGGGAACCACCCGACTGCCCGGACCACCTCCTGCGCACGGACAAAGACTTGGACCTGGACCCACCCCCGGATCCCGGCCCGGACCCCGCTTTGGACCTGCCCGCGGATCCCTTCCCGGACTGGTATCTATTCCCGGCCGGGCACCAAATCCCCGCCGCAGAAACGGACTGGCGAGAGCCTGACGAGGGCTCCTGCCTGGAAACCTTCCTGATCCACTCCGCCTGAACGACTCGTTGCACGCCGTTTCAGCGCGACGGCCACGCCGGTGGAGGCGGCCCTGCACCGCGGAGTTGCCTGCAGCCACCTGGAGTGACCTGCCGGTGGAAGCCTGGGCGGCGACGGTCGGCGTCGTAATTTGAATGATAGGGAAAATCACGAGTCAACGCGCCCCCCTGTTCACCCGACACCGGCGTCACTAGGATGTCGGGCACACAGGGCAGGGCTTTCAGTGGGTGCCATCCGGGCAAGGTAGCCGGCCCGGGGAGGAATGTCATGCCGAACGGAAAGCCGAACATTCTGGTCATTTGGGGGGATGACATTGGTATCACCAACCTGAGCTGCTACAGCGACGGGTTAATGGGATACCGCACACCGAACATTGACCGCATCGCCGCGGAAGGCATGCGGTTCACGGACTCCTACGGCGAACAAAGCTGCACCGCCGGACGGGCGTCATTCATCACCGGGCAAAGTGTGTTCCGCACCGGACTCAGTAAGGTCGGCATGCCCGGGGCCGACCTCGGGTTGCGCGCCGAGGACCCCACCATCGCCGAGGTCCTCAAGCCCCACGGCTATGTGACCGGCCAGTTCGGCAAAAACCATCTGGGCGACAAAAACGAATTCCTGCCCACTGCACACGGCTTCGACGAGTTCTACGGCAACCTGTACCACCTGAACGCCGAGGAGGAACCGGAGTCACCCAACTGGCCCAGTGTCGAGGAATTCCCCGGATTCAACGAGAGGGCCCGGCCCCGCGGGGTCATCCGCTCCTGGGCGACCGGGGACGACGATGACACCGTCGACGGGCGGTTCGGCCGCCGCGGCCGGCAGCGCATCGAGGACACCGGCCCGCTCACGAAAAAGCGTATGGAGACGATCGACGAGGAGTTCGGGGCTGCCGCGAAGGACTTCATCGGTCGCGCCACTGCGGCAGGTGACCCGTTCTTCGTGTGGATGAACACCACGCACATGCACTTCCGCACGCACCCAAAGCCCGAGAGCATCGGGCAGGCCGGCCGCTGGCAGTCGGAGTACCACGACACCATGATCGACCACGACAAGCTCGTCGGCAGCCTCCTGGACCACCTCGACGAGCTGGGCATCGGTGAGGACACGATCGTGATGTACTCCACGGACAACGGCCCGCACATGAACACCTGGCCCGACGGCGGCATGACCCCGTTCCGCAGTGAGAAGAACACCAACTGGGAGGGTGCGTTCCGTGTCCCCGAGCTGATCCGCTGGCCGGGCCACATTCCGGCGGGCGTGGTCTCGAACGAGATCGTCCAGCACCATGACTGGCTGCCGACGTTCCTCGCCGCCGCGGGGGACACGAGCACGGTCGACGAGCTCAAGCAGGGCAAGTCCATCGGCGGCCGCACCTACAAAGTGCACATCGACGGCTACGACCTGCTGCCCTACCTCACGGGCGAGGCCACCGAGAGCCCCCGCAAAGGACTCGTGTACTTTTCCGACGACGGCGACGTGCTGGCTATGCGCTACGACAACTGGAAGGTCGTCTTTATGGAGCAGCGGGTGCAAGGCACGCTCCAGGTGTGGTTCGAACCCTTTGTGCAGCTGCGGGTCCCGAAGGTGTTCAACCTTCGCACCGACCCCTTTGAACGGGCCGACATCACCTCGAACACGTACTACGACTGGGTGTTCGAAAACGCCTACCTCGTCTTCGCCGCCCAGGCGCTGATGTCGCAGTTCCTGGCCACGTTCGAGGAGTTCCCGCCGCGGCAGAGAGCCGCGAGCTTCAGCATCGACCAGGCCGTGGAGAGACTGCAGGCGTTCCTGGCGGGCGGCGATTGAACCGGAATCCCGACACGCCGTCCGTCGTTCCCGAGGGCTTCGTCCGGATCGACGGCGGCGTGTTCACCATGGGCTCGGATGGGCACTACCCGGAGGAGGCGCCGGCGCACGAGGTGCGGGTCGCCGGTTTCTGGATCAGTCCGACGGCGGTCACCAACCGCGAGTATCTGCGCTTCGTCCGGGAGACCGGATACCGGACGGTTGCGGAGCGGCCGCTGGACCCGTCCATGTTCCCCGGTGCGCCGCCGGAGAACCTTGTCCCGGGCTCGATGGTCTTCTCGGGAACATCCGGGCCCGTCGACCTGAAGCACCTCAGCCAGTGGTGGGCGTGGACACCCGGGGCGAACTGGAGACGGCCCTTCGGACCAGGCACCTCCATCGCCGAGCGCGCAGACCATCCGGTGGTCCACGTAGCGTACGAGGATGCGGAAGCCTACGCCGGGTGGGCCGGATACCGGCTGCCGACGGAGGCGGAATGGGAGTTCGCCGCGCGGGGCGGCCTCGACCGTGCACGGTTCACCTGGGGAGACGACCCCGAGACCCCCGGCATTCCCCGCGCGAACTACTGGCACGGCGACTTCCCGTGGCGGGCCCGCCGCGGCTACGGCTCGACGGCACCGGTGGGTTCCTTCCCGCCGAACGGATACGGGCTCTACGACATGGCCGGCAACGTGTGGGAGTGGACCAGTGACTGGTATCGGCAGCACAACGCCGGCGACGGATGCTGCGCCCCGATAGATCCCCGGGGCGGTGACCGGGACGCAAGCCTGGACCCACGGCAGGCCCCGGTGCCCCGCAAGGTCGTCAAGGGCGGCTCGTTCCTCTGTGCCGACAGCTACTGCCTGCGCTACCGGCCCGCCGCCCGCCGCCCGCAGATGATCGACACCGGGATGAGCCACATCGGATTCCGCTGCGCAGCCCCGCTCACTGGGCCGGTCGCCGCAACACTCGCCAGGCCGTAGCCGTTCCTACGCGGGCGGATCCGTCACCAGGATACGCACGGCGCACAAGTCCGCCGCGGCCTTTTTCAGGACCGCGGCGCGCGGGTCCGGGACGTCCAGGAACGCCAGCCTCGGCCGTGCGGCGAACCGTTTCAGCACCGGTTCGGCGAGGACCTGTTCGGCAAGGGTCCGGTCTCCGCCGGGTGCCAGGTACTCGATCCGGTGGTCCGCGAAGATCCGGGCGGCATGCTCCGCCACGGCCTCCACCAGGGCATCGGCCTGGTTCGCCCGCCGCCGGGCAAAGCGCTGCTGGGACCAGCCTCCGGCAGCTGTCCGCGACTGGACGTGCCGCGTGCCGGTTTTTGCGGCGAGCACCGCCCCGCCGCTCACCACCGCCACGGAGTAGCCGCCGCGGCGGACCAGCACGGCTCCGACGCTCCGCGGCTGGGACGCCAGGGAGGCGAGGCGGGCGACGGCGTCGCCGCCGCGCCCCGGACGGCCGTCCACCGGCCACGGTGCCTGCAGCAGGGCCGCGGCCCCGTCCTCGGCAGTCAGCTGCAGCCCACCGTCGAGCTCCTCCTCGCGGAGGGGGCCGTGGCTTGCGGCGAAGCGCTCCACCCAGCCCGGCAGCCGGGCGCCGGAGACGAACGCCACACGGGTCTCGGTGGTTGTCATGGCGCGGGTCTCCGTTGTGAGGTGTCGGGGCGGGCGGGAACTAGAAGTAGCCTATCTATGTGGATGATCTCTTTGGCGCAGGACGGGACAGCGGCGGCGCTATCGAGGATGACGGCGACGCCGCGGAATCGGGGGAGGGCCGCGCTCCCTCGCCGCGCAGCCCGCTCGCCGTCCGGATGCGGCCGCGGACTCTCGACGACGTGGTGGGCCAGCAGCATCTCCTCGGGCAGGGCTCGCCGCTGCGCCAGCTCGCCGCCGGCTCCGACGCCACCGGCCCCGCGGGTCCCAGTTCGCTGATTCTTTGGGGGCCTCCCGGCACCGGCAAAACCACGCTCGCCCACGTCATCGCCAAGGGCCCCGGCCGGAAATTCGTCGAGCTCTCCGCCATCACCGCCGGCGTCAAGGACGTCCGCCGCGTCATGGATGAAGCCCTCACCGCCCGCGACCTCTTCAAGACCACCACCGTGCTGTTCCTGGACGAGATCCACCGCTTCAACAAGGCTCAGCAGGACGCGCTGCTGCCCGGCGTCGAGAACCGCTGGGTGGTACTGGTCGCCGCGACCACCGAAAACCCCTCCTTCTCCGTCGTCTCCCCGCTGCTCTCCCGGTCCCTGCTGCTGACGCTCAAACCGCTCACCGACGCCGACGTCGAGGCCCTGCTGCTGCGGTCCGCCGCTGACCCCCGCGGGCTGGGCGGCAAAGTGGAACTCAGCGACGAGGCCCTGGCGCACCTGGTCCGGCTCTCCGGCGGGGACGCCCGCCGGGCGCTGACGGCGCTCGAGGCGGCGGCCGGCGTCGCTTTCGGGGACGCGGACAACCCCGACACAGTCGGAGCAGGCACAGCCGGAGCAGGCACAGCCGGAGCAGGCACAGTCGTCGCCGGTGCAGCCACCGGGGCGGACGGGGAAGCCCCGGTGAAGATCGGACTCAAGCACACGGAGCGTGCCCTCGACGTCGCGTCCGTGCGCTATGACCGCGCTGGCGACCAGCACTACGACGTCGCCAGCGCTTTCATCAAATCCATCCGGGGTTCCGACGTCGACGCCGCCCTGCACTATCTGGCCCGGATGCTCGAGGCGGGGGAGGACCCGAAGTTCGTGGCCCGCCGCATCGTCATCTCGGCAGCCGAGGACGTCGGAATGGCAGACCCCACGGCGCTGCAGACCGCCGTCGCAGCCGCACAGGCCGTCCAGCTGATCGGTATGCCCGAGGGCCGCATCATCCTGGCGGAGGCCGTCGTCCACCTGGCCACGGCACCCAAATCGAACGCCGCGTACATGGGCATCAACCAGGCGATCGCCGACGTCCGCGCCGGCCTTGGCAACGGCATCCCCGCCCATCTGCGCGATGCCCATTACCCGGGGTCCAAACAACTGGGCCACGGGCAGGGCTACAAATACGCCCATGACGCGCCCCACTCGGTGGCCACCCAGCAGTACCCGCCGGACGACCTCGTGGGGCGCAACTACTACGAGCCGACCGCCAACGGCGCCGAACGGGACATCTCCACCCGGCTGGAGCGGCTGCGCAGGATCATCCGCGGCAAGTGACCGCGGACCCGCAAACTGCCCGTTGACTTCCGGTCCGCGAGGTCTAACGTGGACTTAAGTCAGCAAGGAGCAGCTGAACGTGCGTGCCTGGTCGGGGACAGCAGCACATATTGCCGGCTCTTCGCTTCCCGGGTCCCAGGATGTCGGCCGGCACATCAATAGCCTGTCTTCGTGCAAGGCTTCGTCGCCCACATTGCAAGGTCGTGCCTCCCATGCCCGTCAATTTCGTCACAGCCCTGGCCGTTAAGTCCTTTGATCTCCCGGACAAGAAACGTTGCCCGGACAACGCCGAATTCGATCTTGTCACCGTGAACGACTACTCGGTGGCGCGGCTGATCCTCGGCCCGGGCTGGCGGTGGTCCGAGTCCATCAGAGCCTTCGAGGAGACGGAACTCTGCGAGCACCACCATCTCGGCTTTTGCATCTCCGGGGTGATGGAAGTGGAATCCGCCGATGGACTGCGCTCCACCATCCGCGCCAACGATACCTACGCGATTCCGCCCGGCCACGACGAATGGGTGGCGGGGCCCGACCCGTTCGTGGCGGTTGAATTCCTGGGCGCGGCGTCCTTCGGGCGGCGCAGCGGCCGGGGTGTGCATGCCCGGACCTGACGGTCCGCCGCCCCCGACATGGTAAGGTTATTCGTTGTCTGGCAAGGCACGGACGCACAATCCACCTGATTTCGGCATTTCACGCTGTTGCGTTGAATTCTGATGGGTTTGCGCTGTGCCCAGTAGCAAAAGGCAGCGGTTGGCCGATGCTCTCCATCGTGGAGGCCAGTAACACTGACACACCGCAGATATTGGAAGGACACAAGTGGCTAACAACACTCGTGCTCGCCGTACCGCACGCCTTTCGCGTGCACTCGGCATTGCTCTGACCCCCAAGGCCGCCAAGTACATGGAGCGCCGTCCGTACGGCCCCGGTGAGCATGGCCGTGCCCGCAAGAAGCAGGACTCCGACTACGCCGTACGGCTGCGCGAAAAGCAGCGTCTGCGCGCCCAGTACGGCATCCGCGAAGCCCAGATGACCCGTGCCTTCGAAGAAGCACGCCGCACCAAGGGCCTGACCGGTGAAAACCTGATCGAACTGCTCGAAATGCGTCTCGACGCCCTCGTGCTGCGTGCCGGCTTCGCCCGCACCATTGCCCAGGCCCGCCAGCTGGTTGTCCACCGCCACATCCTGGTCGACGGCATCCGCGTTGACCGCCCGTCTTTCCGCGTCTCCGAGGGCCAGCTGGTCCACGTACACAGCCGCAGCGAGTCCATGCCTCCGTTCCAGGTCGCAGCAGCCGGCGCCCACCGCGACGTCCTGCCGATGGTTCCGGCCTACCTGGACGTCAAGCTTGACGCCCTGCAGGCACGCCTGGTCCGTCGCCCCAAGCGCTCCGAGGTCCCCGTGACCTGCGAAGAGCAGCTCGTCGTGGAATTCTACGCACGCTAGATCCAACGCGACACCTTACAAAGAAGCCCGTGGCAAGCGCCGCGGGCTTCTTTGTATGTAAGGTACTTGGGGGAGTTCTGCGGTTGCCGGCTGTGTCAGCCGGAGGTGCCCGCAGGGACACGACGCAACAAGGAGATGAACGACTATGACTGGTGGCGATATTGCCGGCCTGATCGCGGCCGGGGTGTTTGCACTGCTGGTCCTGCTGCTCGCCGTGCCGATTCTGAAGCTCGGGGGAGTGTTCGACGAAGTACGGACCTCGATCCGTTCCATCAGCGACGGCGCGACCCCGCTCATGGATGAAGTCACGGCGACCGTCTCCACTACCAACGAGCAGTTGAAGAAGGTTGACGGGATCGCGAACAACGTCTCGGACGCGTCGGCCAACATCTCGGCGTTGTCCTCGCTGGTGGCTGCCACCGTGGGTTCGCCCCTGATTAAGGTCGCCTCCTTCAGCTACGGCGTTCGTTCGGCCTTCACCGCCCGTAAAAAGCCCGCCACCGGCCGCCGCAGCCGCTAATCCCAGCTGGAGAACCTGACATGAACAGAATCATCTGGATGGGAATTGGCGTCGCCATTGGCGTCATCGCCTTCCGCAAGATCACCGAGGCACAGTCCAACCTGGGCCCCGAGGGCCTCAACCGGGCAGCGGGCCGGCTCGCCGACAGCCTGTACGACTTCGCCGACGCCGTCCGCGAAGGCATGACCGAGCGCGAGACTGAGCTTCGCAGCGCCCTTGGTATCGACGCCGGCCTCGAGAAGGCGATTGTCCACGGCTCTGCCGGCCGGGATGCAGTCCGGCGCTAGCCGGGAGAGAATTGATAGCGGGCGGCACCTGGATCAGGGCCGCCGGCACGGCCCTAGGCCGGGACCACACCGTTCCCGCGGACCACACGCGCGAACCACGAACGCAGTGAATATTGAAGGGTATGTAATCAGCTCATGAAGTCGCAGGAGATCACTAAGCGCTGGATCGACTTTTTCGTCAGCAAGGGCCACACGGCGGTGCCCTCCGCGTCCCTGGTCTCCAGCGACCCTTCCCTGCTGTTCACAGTGGCCGGCATGGTCCCGTTCATTCCTTACCTGACCGCCCGGGAGGAAGCCCCCTACAAGCGCGCCACCAGCGTGCAGAAGTGCATCCGTACCGGCGATATCGAGGAAGTCGGCAAGACGGCACGCCACGGCACCTTCTTCCAGATGTGCGGCAACTTCTCCTTCGGCGATTACTTCAAGGAAGACGCCATCAAGTTCGCCTGGGAACTGCTCACCACGAGCGTTGACGACGGCGGCTACGGACTGCCGCCCGAGCGTCTCTGGGTCACCGTTTACGAAGAGGACGACGAGGCCGAGCAGCTCTGGCTCAGGAACACCGGGATGCCCGCCGAGCGGATCCAGCGGATGGGCAAGGCCGATAACTACTGGTCCACCGGACAGCCCGGCCCGGCCGGGCCCTGCTCCGAGATCTACTACGACCGCGGCCCCGCCTACGGCGTCGAGGGCGGCCCGATCGCGGACGAGAACCGTTACGTGGAAATCTGGAACCTCGTGTTTATGCAGTACCAGATCGACAACGTGCGCTCCAAGGTGGACTTCGACATCACGGGTGAACTGCCGAAGAAGAACATCGACACCGGCCTCGGCATGGAACGTCTCGCGATGATCCTCCAGGACGTCGAGAACATGTACGAGACCGACCAGGTCCGCCCCGTCATCGACCGGGCCGCGGCCCTGTCCGGCCGGGAATACACCTCGGCCGAGTCCGCCGAGGACCCGCACCACACCGACGACGTCCGGATGCGCGTCGTCGCCGACCACATCCGCTCCTCGCTCATGCTGATCGCCGACGGCGTCACCCCCTCCAACGAAGGCCGCGGCTACGTGCTGCGCCGCCTGATCCGCCGCGCCGTGCGCTCCATGCGCCTGCTCGGCGTCGAGAAGGCCTGCCTGCCGGAACTGCTGCCCGCCTCCCGCGACGCCATGAAGGGCGTCTACCCGATCGTTGAGACGGACTTCGACCGGATCAGCCGGATCGCCTACGCCGAGGAGAAGGCGTTCCTGCGCACCATCGCCTCCGGCACCGCCCGCCTCGAGGACGCCGTCAAGGAGTCCCAGGCCGCCGGCCGGCCGCTCTCCGGCTCCGACGCCTTCGCCCTGCATGACACCTATGGCTTCCCGATCGACCTCACCCTCGAAATGGCCGAAGAGGCCGGACTGAAGGTCGACGAGCCCGAGTTCCGCAAGCTCATGCTCGAACAGCGCCAGCGCGCCCAGGCCGACGCCAAGGGCAAAAAGGGCTCGCACGCGGATCTCAGCGCCTTCCAGGAGCTGCTGTCCGCCGGCGAGACCGTCTTTACCGGCTACACGGAGCTCACCGGCGAATCCAAGGTCCGCGGCATCCTCACCGGCGGGCGCAAGGTCTCCCAGGCCTCCACGGGCGAGGAAATCGAGCTCGTCCTGGCCGAGACCCCGTTCTACGCAGAGGCCGGCGGCCAGGCCGCCGACACCGGGCTGATCACCGGTGACGGGTTCGTCGTCGAGGTCCTGGACGTCCAGCGCCCCATCAAGGGCCTGAGCGTGCACAAGGCAATCGTCCGCGAAGGCGAAATCGGCGCCGACTCCCTCGTCCAGGCAGCCGTTGACCGGGAACGCCGGCACGCCGCCGAGCAGGCCCACACCGGCACGCACATCGTGCACGCCGCCCTGCACCAGATCCTCGGCCCGGAGGCGCTGCAGCGCGGCTCCTTCAACAAGGCCGGCTATTTGCGCTTCGACTTCGCCTGGGGTGAAGGCCTGAGCCCGGCCACGCGCTCGGAAATCGAGGAAGTCTCCAACATCGCCATCCGCAACAACTACCGGGTGGAGACCAAGGTCATGGGCCTCGCCGAGGCCAAAGCCCTCGGCGCCATGGCGCTCTTCGGCGAGAATTACGGCAACGAAGTCCGCGTCGTGGAGATCGACGGCGCCTGGTCCCGTGAGCTCTGCGGCGGCACCCACGTCGAGAACACCTCGCTGATCGGCAGCCTCTCCCTGCTCGGGGAACAGTCCGTCGGATCGGGAAACCGCCGCGTCGAGGCCTTCGTCGGCATGGACGCTTTCCGGCACCTCGCCGCCGAACGCGCCCTTGTCACCGAACTTACCGAAATGCTCAAGGTTCCGTCCGGTTTGCTCGCGGACCGGATTGCCACCACGCTGACCAAGCTCAAGACTGCCGAGAAGGAACTCGAGCGACTGCGCAAGGCGCAGCTCACGGCAGCAGCAGCCCAGCTCGTAGGCACCGCCAGGGATGCCGCGGGCGTCAAGGTCATCGCGCACGACGCCGGCCAGGTCAGCGGCGCGGACGACCTCCGCGGCCTGGCACTGGACCTGCGCACCCGTCTCGGTTCCGAGCCGGCCGCCGTCGCCGTCGCCGGTGTCAGCAATGACCGCCCCGTTATCCTGATCGCCACCAACGACGCTGCCCGGGCGGCCGGCGTCAAGGCAGGTGCCCTGGTGCGCCTCGCCGCCGGAATCCTCGGCGGCGGCGGCGGCGGCAAGGACGACGTCGCCCAGGGCGGCGGCACGGACGCCACCAAGGTCGGCGCCGCCCTCGCGGCCGTCGTGGACGCCATTACCCGGCGATAACGGACGACCCGTGAACGAAGCTGCTGTGGCCGGCGACTATCCCCGTGGCGTGAAGCTTGGGGTGGACGTCGGCACCGTCAGGGTCGGCGTGGCGGTCTGCGACCGTGATGGCATCCTGGCCACACCCTTGCGCACCCTGGAACGGAATGCGAAGAAAAACACCGACGTGCGGATCCTTGCGGCTCTGGCCGTGGAACTCGGGGCCGTGGAGATATTTGTTGGTCTGCCGCGGACCATGAAGGGCGAGGAACATGCCTCGGCCCGGATGGCGACAGACTACGCAATGCTACTGGCGGGTAAACTGGGGGAGTGCGGTTCCGATGTTCCGGTCCGGCTGGTGGACGAGCGCCTGAGCACAGTGTCGGCCCACCGGAACCTGCATGAAGCTGGCATGAGCAGCCGAAATCACCGTAAGGTAGTTGATCAGGTTGCAGCGGCAGGTATCCTGCAACATGCACTTGATATGCAAAAGGCCAGGGGGACGGAAATCGGAAGCCGCGTATACGCGGAGTCCGGGCCGGGGCCAACCGGGGATGGCGCTCAGGCCGGTCCGGCACTAGACAGGCATTCTGCGCAACGCATTCTGCCCGAAATGGAAGGCTACAGTGAGCCCGGTCAACAGTGACGACTCCTCCGGTGATGTTTTCGGCGGCGCCGGCCGACCGCTGACCCGTAAGGAGATCAGGGCCCAACAGAAGGTCCAGGGGACCGAGGGTCACGACGATATCCCGCCGCAGGCCTTCGAGACCGGTGAGGACGTCCCGCCTGACGCGCCCGGCGCCGGGCACGGTTCCGTCCCTGACGCTGATGCTGCTGTCCTGCCGACGCCGATTCAGGCTGCGGGCGCGCCGGACCGGCCCGCCACAGCCCCCACCGTGCACCACGAGCCCGTGCACGACGAGCCCGTGCACCCTGAGCCCGTGCACGACGAGCCCGTGCACCCTGAGCCCGTGCACGACGAGCCCGTGCACCATGAGGGCGTGCACGAAGAGCCAGCGCACTACGAGCCAGCGCACTACGAGCCCGTGCACGACGAGGCCGTTCACCAGTACGCAGGCGGTGTTGCCCGTGAGGACTCCGAGCACTTCCACGCCGACCTTCACCCGGGCCACGATGCGCGGTATGACACTGACGTTCACGACGGCCACTCCGTCCATCCCGACGGCGACGCCCGCTATGTTTACGACGACGCGGACGGACGCCCGGCCGATTACCATGAGGAAGACGGCCGGGTTGTATTGGCCGGAGGTGCCGCCATCCGTACGTCCAAGGGCCCGTCCAAGAAGGTCCGCCGCCGGCGGCGCTTCCTTGCGCTGTTGCTGACCCTGTCGGTCTTCGTCCTCGCCGTCGCCGTCGGCGCGCAGTTCCTGAAGCCGCTGCTCGGAGGGGACACGGCGGCCGACTACCCGGGTCCCGGAACCGGCGAGGTGCTCGTCACCGTGCCGCCGGGCGCCGGGCCGAGGTCTGTGGCGACCGAACTCCAGGACAAGAACGTGGTGGCGAACGCCGACACGTTCCTGCGGGATTTCCTGGCCTCCGGTGGGGCGTTGGTTCCCGGGGACTTCACCATGCGCAACGAAATGAAGAACTCGGACGCCGTGGCCGTGCTGCTGAACAAGGACCAGGACAAGGTCATGTACTTCGCGCTGAGCGCCGGACTCAGGATCGGCGAATCGCTCGGGGCCATCTCCGAGGGCACCGGTGTGCCGGTCGCCCAACTCAAGGAGCTCAGCGACTCGCCCGCCCAGTTCGGTGTGCCTGCCAAGGCCAGGAACCTCGAGGGCTTCCTCGCGCCGGGCGAATACCGTTTCCCGCTCGGCACCCCGGCCAAGGACGTGCTGCAAAAGCTGGTGACCACCACCCTGGACGAGCTCACCTCCCAGGGCGTCGCGGATCCCGCGAGGCAGTACGACGTCGTCACAGTTGCCAGCATTGTGCAGGCCGAGGGCGGCCAGGCGGAGTATGGCGACGTGGCGGGCGCGATCTACAACCGCCTCAAGCCGGACAACATCGAGACGAACGGGCTGATCCAGTCCGATGCCACGGTGACCTACGGGCTCGGCATCAAGAGCTTCCACATCGACGAGGAGCAGAAGGCCGACAAGTCCAACCCGTACAACACCTACGCCAACCAGGGCCTGCCGGTCGGGCCGATTGGCTCACCGGGCAAGACGGCGATTGACGCGGCGGCCAAGCCCAAGACGAACGAATTCCTCTACTGGGTGACGATCAACCTGGACACCAAGGAAACCCTGTTTTCCAAGACGCTGGCGGAGCACAACGTCTACGTGGCCAAGTACAACGCCTGGTGTGAGGACAACCCCGGACGCTGCGTATGACGCTCCGGGCCGCCGTGCTCGGGCACCCGATCAGCCACTCGAAGTCACCGGCGCTGCACCGCGCGGCCTACGCCCACCTTGGCGTTGAGCTCGACTACTCGGCCATTGATGTGACCGAGGACGCGCTCCCGGCCTTTATGGCGGGTGTCCGGGAGGACCTGCGGCAGGGGGAGGGCTGGCGCGGGCTCTCGGTCACCATGCCGCTGAAGTCCGGCATGGTCCGCGAAGTGGATGAGGTGCGCGGTGTTGCCCGCGACCTCGGAGTCATCAACACGGTCGCCTTCGAGCGCCCGGCTCCGGGAGACTCCGCCGGCGCCACCCGGCTGGTCGGCTACAACACCGACGTCGCCGGAATCGTCAATGCCCTCCGCCACGCAGGGGCCGCGTCCGCGCCCACCGCCGCCGTGCTGGGCGGTGGCGGCACCTCGGCCGCTGCGATCGCGGCGCTGAAGGAACTGGGCGCGCCGGATGCCAGGATCTTTGTCCGCGATGTCACCCGCGCCGCCGGGGCACGCGCCGCCGCCGCCGCCGTTGGCCTTCCGCTCCAGGTCCTGCCGCTGGCCGGAGCGGCTGCCGCCGTCGCCGCGGCCGACGTCGTCATCTCCACGCTGCCGCCCCGTGCCGCGGACCCGCTCGCCGGGGAACTCGCGACGCTGTTCGCGCAGCGCGCGGAAGCCCCGTCCCGGGAAGCCCCGTCCCGGGAAGCCCCGTCCCGGGAAAAGTTTGCTCACCGGCCCGGCGTGCTGCTGGACGTCGCCTACGATCCCTGGCCCAGCCGGATCGCCGCCGCCTGGCAGGAGGCCGGCGGAACCGTGATCCCCGGACTCGAGATGCTCATCTACCAGGCCGTGGAGCAGGTCCGACACTTCACCGGCCTCGGTGAGGCCGTGCCGGCTGAAGTCATAGATGTGATGTGTGACGCAGTCGGGGCGCCCCGACGGGTGTTCTAACCGCCTTACATGGCAGGATGGATTTTATGTTGCGTTGGTTGACTGCCGGTGAATCCCATGGCCCGGCACTGGTCGGAATTATCGAAGGCGTGCCCGCCGGTGTGGAACTCACCAGCGCCCAGATCGCCGATTCGCTGGCCCGCCGCCGGCTCGGCTACGGCCGCGGCGCGCGGATGAAGTTCGAGCAGGATGTGGTTACGATCCTTGGCGGCGTCCGCCACGGCATCACCCAGGGCGGCCCCGTCGCCATCCAGGTCGGCAACACCGAATGGCCCAAGTGGGAGCAGATCATGTCTGCCGACCCCGTGGCCCCCGAGATCCTCGCCGACCAGGCCCGCAACGCCCCGCTGACCCGCCCCCGGCCCGGCCACGCCGACTTCACCGGCATGCAGAAATACGGCTTCGACGAGGCGCGTCCCGTGCTGGAGCGCGCCAGCGCCCGCGAAACGGCCACCCGCGTGGCCCTCGGCACCGTTGCCTCCGCGTTCCTCAAGCAGCTCGGCATCGAGCTGGTTTCCCACACGGTGTCGATCGCCAGCACCGCGGTCCCGGAAGGCCGGCCGCTGCCGGTCCCGGACAACGTCCTTGCCCTTGACGCCGACCCGCTGCGCTGCTTTGACCGCGAAACCTCCGACGCCATGGTCGCCGAGGTCGACATCGCGCACAAGGAAGGCGAAACCCTCGGCGGCGTCGTCGAGGTCCTCGCCTACGGACTCCCGCCGGGACTGGGCAGCTACGTCCACTGGGACCGCCGCCTCGATTCGCGGCTGGCGGCTGCCCTGATGGGCATTCAGGCCATCAAGGGCGTCGAGGTGGGCGATGGCTTCCTCACCGCATCGCGGCGCGGCTCGGCCGCCCACGACGAGATCGTCAAGGACGCCGACGGCCGGATCATCCGCACCTCCAACCGTGCCGGCGGCATCGAAGGCGGCATGAGCATCGGCGACGTGCTCCGCGTCCGCGCCGCCATGAAGCCCATTGCCACCGTCCCGCGCGCCCTCAAAACCGTCGACGTCAGCACCGGAGAGGCCGCCAAAGCCCACCACCAGCGTTCCGACGTCTGTGCGGTCCCCGCGGCCGGTGTCGTCGCCGAAGCCATGGTGGCGCTCGTCCTCGCCGAGGCGGTCACGGAGAAGTTCGGCGGCGATTCCGTGCAGGAAACCGCCCGCAACATCAAGGGTTACCTGGACAATATTCCGGCGTCCCTGGACTCGATCGGCCACTAGTGCCGGCCGAAACACCGGCAATGCCGGCCCGGACTGCTCCCCGGCCCATCGCGTTGATTGGACCCATGGCGGTCGGAAAATCGGCCATCGGCCACCAGCTCGCCCAGCAGCTGGGAACCCCGTTCGTGGACACCGACGTCGTGGTTGTGGCCAATCATGGATCCATCGCGGAAATCTTCGCCAGCCGCGGTGAGCACGCCTTCCGTGAGCTTGAAGCCAGGGCCGTGGCCCGGGCGATCGAGGACGCGCGGGGCACCAGTACGGTACTCTCTCTGGGCGGCGGCGCCGTCCTGGACTCCGGCACACAGCAACTGCTGGAGCGCTGCACCGTGGTCTACCTCGAGTGCGATGCAGACACAGTGGCGGAACGCATCAGCAGGAATTCCGGCCGGCCGCTGCTGGCCGGAGACGCCATGGAACGATGGAAGACGCTGTTCGCCACCCGGCGGCCGGTCTACGAGCGGCTGGCCGACCTGGTCATCGATGTGCGGAACGGATCCGTTCCGGACCTCGCGCGCCGGCTTGAAGATGCGCTGCGCGGGTACGCGGCCGCGGGAACCGCGGCCGTACCCACGCCAGCGGCGACAAAGGAAGTTGAAAAGTGATCACCGAATCAACCGTCATCAAGGTCACCGGGCAGACGCCCGGAGAGAACTACGACGTCGTTGTGGGCCGCGGCCTGCTGGCCAGCCTCCCCGGTCTGCTGGGGGAGCGGGTCAAACGTGTCCTGGTCATCCACCCGCGGGCGCTGCGCCTCACCGGCGACACCGTCAGGGAAGAACTCGCCTCGGCAGGATTCACGGCGCTGACCGCCGAGATCCCCGACGCGGAAGAAGGCAAGCACATCGAGGTCGCCTCGTTCTGCTGGCAGGTGCTGGGCCAGAACGACTTCACCCGTTCCGACGCCGTCGTCGCCGTCGGCGGCGGAGCCGTGACCGACCTGGCCGGATTCGTGGCCGCCACCTGGCTGCGCGGCGTCAAGGTCATCCACATGCCCACCAGCCTGCTCGGCATGGTGGACGCCTCCGTGGGCGGCAAAACCGGCATTAACACCGCCGAAGGCAAGAACCTCGTGGGGGCATTCCACCCGCCCGCCGGTGTCCTCGCGGACCTCGACACCCTGGACACCCTGCCCAAGAACGAGATGATCTCCGGCATGGCCGAGGTCATCAAATGCGGCTTCATTGCCGACCCGGCCATCCTCGATCTGATCGAAAAGGATCCGACCGCCGTCTCCGACCCCCGCTCCGACGCTGTCCGCGAACTCATCGAACGCGCCATCACGGTGAAGGCCAGGGTGGTTTCCGAAGACCTCAAGGAGACCGGCCAGCGCGAAATCCTCAACTATGGCCATACCCTGGGCCACGCAATCGAACTGGCCGAGCGCTACTCCTGGCGCCACGGCGCGGCCGTCTCCGTCGGGATGATGTTCGCCGCTGAGCTGGCCCGCAGCGTGGGCCGCCTCAGTGACGCCGACGCCGACCGGCACCGCAGCATCCTGGAAAGCCTGGGGCTGCCCATCACTTACCGGCGTGACCGCTGGCAGGCCCTGCTGGACGGCATGCGGCGGGACAAAAAGTCCCGCGGCGACCTGTTGCGCTTCGTGGTGCTCGACGGCGTTGCCCGTCCCGGCATCCTTGACGTCCCGGACACCTCCCTGCTGTTCGCCGCGTACCAGGAGATCGCCTCCTGATGGCGTTCCTCCCCGGCGGCACCAGTGATTGGCCGGATGCAGGGTTTCCCGGGATCAAGATCAATCCGGACACCCTGGTCCCGCAGATCGTCAACGAGGACGCGGTCGCCGAAGCTCTGGCGGCCTCGACCGACCCCGGTGACCGGATCTTCGTGCTCCTCGTCGAGGGGCATCCCGCGGATGCCGCCGAACTGCTCGCCGAGGCCAGGTACAGCGACCCCTCTTCGCTTCGCCTGCGCATCTTCGAAGCGGACGTCCTGCGGGTCTCCAACCGGCTGGACCGGGCCGTGGAACTGTTCCGCCAGCTCCTGGCGGAGACCCATGGCACGCCGGACGAGGCGGTCATCCGCCAGCACCTCGGACGGTCCTACTTTGCCAGCGGCAACATTGCCGCCGCCGTCGAATCCTTCACCAAGGCGCTGGACCTGCGCGTTGCAGGGTCAGCCGACGCGGCCCTGATCTACGCGTCCACCGTGGCGGTCCGGCGTGCCCGGGACGTGCTGGAACACAGTTCCTGAAGGACGGCCACCGGGACCTCCTCGGAGCTCCCGCAGGCGCGCGTCCGGCAGCGGGCCCATAAAACCGGTAGAATGGATCTTGGATTTTTGATAAATACGCGCTGGCGGGCCATTCGGCATGCTTGCCTGGCATAACCGGCTCGCAGCTAGAAGCAGCTAGAAACGAAACCAGAGGATACAGTGGCAACCACTAACGACATCAAGAACGGAACCGTCCTGAAGCTTGAGGGCCAGCTCTGGAACATCATCGAGTTCCAGCACGTCAAGCCCGGCAAGGGTGGTGCGTTCGTCCGCACCAAGATGCGTAACGTGATGTCCGGCAAGGTCGTCGACAAGACCTTCAACGCCGGACTCAAGATCGAGACCGCCACGGTTGACCGCCGCGACTACCAGTACCTGTACCAGGACGGTGCCGACTTCGTGTTCATGGACACGTCCGACTTCGACCAGCTCACGGTTCCCGGCGCCACGGTCGGTGAGGCCACCAACTTCATGCTGGAGAACCAGATGGTGAACATCGCCATCCACGAGGGCAACCCGCTCTACATCGAGCTGCCCCCGAGCGTCGTGCTCGAGATCACCTACACGGAGCCGGGCCTGCAGGGCGACCGCTCCTCGGCCGGCACCAAGCCCGCCACCCTCGAAACCGGCTACGAGATCCAGGTGCCGCTGTTCGTCGAGAACAACACCAAGGTCAAGGTCGACACCCGCGACGGCAGCTACCTCGGCCGGGTCAACGACTAGTGAGTGCACGCGGTAAGGCCCGTAACCGGGCCCTGGATGTTCTCTTCGAGGCGGAACAGCGTTCCGTCTCGGCGTTCGATGTACTGAAATCCCGCCGGGAACAGACGGACCAGATCGTCAACCCGTACACCCTCGAAATCGTCGAGGGCGTCGTCTCCCACCAGAGCGCGATCGACGAATTCCTGGAGACCTATTCGCAGGGCTGGACCCTGGAGCGGATGCCGTCGGTGGACCGCATCATCCTGCGGATCGGTACCTGGGAGCTGCTCTACAACGACGACGTTCCCGACGGCGTTGCCGTCAGCGAGGCCGTGGCATTGGCCAAGACCCTCTCCACGGATGAGTCGCCGTCGTTCATCAACGGCCTGCTGGGCCGGCTGCAGCAGCTGAAGCCCTCGCTGCTCGCCTGACCAGCCCACGCTGCACAAAGAACCCCGCCCGGGACACCCGGGCGGGGTTCTTTGCTGCGGGAACTGGCTGCATCCTGGAACGCTCCTAGTGAATGACGGCGGCCCGGAGGGCGGTGACTTCGGCGAGCTGCTGCCGCTCATCGAGTTGGTGCGCCGGCACGTCCCGGCCGCTGAGGATGCGCTGCCGGGTGAAGGCGAGTTGGGTGGCGGCATGCAGCAGCGCCTTCATCTGCGGACCCCGGCCGATGGACTTGGCCCAGCGCAGGGCGGAACGCCGCCCGCCTGGCGTGGCCAGCATGTCCACCTCGGCCCCGGTGAACCAGCCCGCCGCCGCGTACTCCTTGAGCCGCTGGCGGGTGAGCCGGCGCTCCGCGACCTGAAGCAGCACAATCACCAGGACTGCCAGCAGGAAAATCGGCACCTGCACCAGCAGGTACTGGGCGAGGAAGTTCTGTCCCATGCTGTTCCAGCCGCTGTGCAGCAGCATCGCGGGAATGAGGCCGACGGCGAACGCGAGCACGGAGAGCCCGTTGTGCCAGCGGCGCGCGGCGAAGCCCATGATGAGGCCGGTGGTACCGGTGAAAATGGCGTGGGCGAACGGTGACATGACCCCGCGGAGGAAGAACACCACCGCGAGGTCCGTGCCGGGGTCGCTGGATTCGGCGATCGCGCGGCCGAAGTAGAGGATGTTCTCGGTGAACGCGAAGCCGGCCGCGATCGTGAACGCGAACACCACCCCGTCCACCGGGCCGTCGAAGTGTTTCCGGGCGAAGAGCAGCAGCAACAGCAGCCCCAGGGACTTGGCGAATTCCTCCACCACGGGCGCCTGGACCGTCACCGCGAACGTTGTGTAGTCCAAGCCCGAGGCCGGCCCCGCGACGAGCGAGAAATAGGGCTGGATCAGCATTGTCACCGCAATCGAGACCACGGCCCCCCAGACAAAGGCGAACAGCAGCAGCGGCCTGGGTTCCGGTTCCCAGCGGTCGATGAAACGCACCGTCAGCAGCACGGTCCCCAGCGGAATCAGCGAGGCGATAAAGCCGATGACAAATCCGGAAATCCCGGTGCTGCCCAGCAGGAACGGCAGGACCAGGAACAGGCTGATGAACGCCAGGAACCCGCCGGCCACCACGAGCCCCACCACGCCGGGGGAGCGGCGGCCGCCCCGGACCGGCGGCAGGGCGGGCGGGAGGACCGGCTGGACCCGGCCGCGGTTGTTGGCCGGTGCCTGCCGGTAGTACTCCGGCTGGACATGCCCCAGCCACGTCGGATTGGCCTGCTGGGGAAGCGGCCGCTGGCCGCCGGAGGAGTAGCCGGGGCGGTCCGGACCCGGCCGCGGCTCGTTCGTCGTCATGGACTTGAGCCTATGTCCGTGTGAGCTTAAACGCATGCCGGCGGCGCCGGGCGCCAACCCCGCTGTGGTAATTTGGGAACGCAAACAATCCTTTTTTAATTCCGTCCCGTGAGGCGGGGAAAGGGGAGACGAGCGTTGACTTCTGTTCCAGAAGCACCGGTTCCGGCCAAGGTTGTACTCACCCGAGTGGTACTCAACCAGGCGGACATCGACCGTGCACTCACTCGTATCGCCCATGAGATCCTTGAGTCCAACAAGGGCTCCCAGGACCTGGTCCTGCTCGGCATCCCGCGCAGGGGCTACCCCCTCGCCGTCCGGCTTGCCGCCAAAATTGCCGCCGCCGATCCCACCGTGGACCCCGCCGCGATCGTTGGCCAGCTGGATGTGACCATGTTCCGCGACGATCTCTCGCACCAGGGCATGCGCCCGCCGTATCCCACCCAGCTTCCCCGCACCGGCATCGACAACAAGGTTGTGGTGCTCATTGACGACGTCCTGTATTCCGGCCGGACCATCCGGGCCGCGCTCGACGCGATCATCGACCTCGGCCGCCCGCGCATCGTCCGCCTCGCCGTGCTGATTGACCGCGGCCACCGCGAACTGCCCATCCGCGCGGATCACGTCGGCAAGAACCTCCCCACGTCCTCCTCCGAGAAAGTCCGGGTCCGGCTCGCCGAAACGGACACGGTCGACGGGACTCCCGTCAACGAAGTGGTCATCGAGGCCACCGCGTGAAGCACCTGCTCTCCACCGAAGACCTGAGCCGGGCCAACGCCATCCGCATCCTCGACACCGCCGAGGAGATGGCGGCCGTGGGGGAGCGCGAGGTCAAGAAGCTTCCCACCCTGCGCGGCCGCACCGTCGTCAACCTGTTCTTTGAGGACTCCACCCGCACCCGGATCTCCTTCGAGGCCGCCGCCAAACGGCTCTCCGCCGACGTCATCAACTTCGCCGCGAAGGGCTCCTCCGTCTCCAAGGGCGAATCCCTCAAGGACACGGCCCAGACGCTCTCGGCGATGGGGGCCGACGCCGTCGTCATCCGGCACTGGGCCTCCGGAGCCCCGCACCGGCTGGCCGCCACGGACTGGATCGACGCCGCCGTCATCAACGCCGGGGACGGCACCCACGAACATCCCACCCAGGCCCTGCTGGACGCCTTCACGATGCGCCGGCACTGGTCCAAGCTGGCCGGTGCCCCGTCCGCAGGTGCGGACCTCACGGGCATGCGGGTCGCGATCGCCGGGGACGTGCTCCACTCCCGGGTGGCCCGCTCCAACGTCTGGCTGCTGCGCACCCTCGGCGCCGAGGTCACCCTGGTTGCCCCGCCGACGCTGCTGCCGATCGGCGTCGAAAAGTGGCCGTGCAGCGTCAGCTACGACCTCGACGAGACCCTCGCCCGGGGCATCGACGCGATGATGATGCTGCGCGTGCAGGGCGAACGGATGAACGCCTCGTTCTTCCCGACCACCCGCGAATACTCGCGCCGCTGGGGCTTCGACGACAACCGGCTCCGCGCCCTGGACCGGCTGGGCCTCAAGGACACCATCATCATGCATCCCGGGCCAATGAACCGCGGCCTGGAAATCTCCTCCGCCGCCGCCGACTCGCCCCGTTCCACAGTGCTGGCCCAGGTCCGCAACGGTGTGTCCATCCGCATGGCAGCCCTTTACCTGCTGCTCTCCGGGGACAGCCGCGAACCGGCGCACTCCACCCTTTCCACCCCCGCAGAGAACACCTCCGCCCACGTCACCAAGGAGAGCCACTAATGGCATCACAGCAACAGGATGCAGGCACCGGCGCCTACCTGATCCGCGGCGCCGCCATCCTCGGCGGAGCCCCTGAAGACCTCCTGATCCGCGACGGGATCATCGCCGAACGCGGCCGGAACCTGCCGGCCGACGGTGCGCGCGTCATCGAGGCCGCCGGGCTGGTGGCCCTGCCCGGCATGGTGGACATCCACACCCACCTGCGCGAACCCGGCCGCGAAGACGCCGAAACGGTCGAGACCGGCACCCGCGCCGCGGCCCTGGGCGGCTACACGGCCGTGCACGCGATGGCGAACAGCACCCCGGTGGCCGACACCGCCGGCGTCGTCGAGCAGGTCCTCACTTTGGGCCGCACCGCCGGCTGGGTGGACGTCCGCCCGGTCGGGGCAGTTACCGTCGGCCTCGCGGGGGAGCAACTTGCCGAACTCGGCGCGATGGCCGATTCCCGCGCCCGCGTCCGGGTCTTCTCCGACGACGGGATCTGCGTCCACGACCCCGTGCTGATGCGCCGCGCGCTGGAATACGTCAAGGCGTTCGACGGCGTCGTCGCCCAGCACGCGCAGGAACCCCGGCTGACCGCCGGCGCGCAGATGAACGAGGGCGAGGTCTCCGCCGTCCTGGGCCTCACCGGCTGGCCCGCCGTCGCCGAGGAAAGCATCATCGCCCGCGACGTGCTGCTCGCCCAGCACGTCGGCTCCCGGCTGCACGTCTGCCATGTCTCCACGGCCGGATCCGTGGAGATCATCCGCTGGGCCAAGTCCCGCGGCGTCAACGTCACGGCCGAGGTCACCCCGCACCACCTCTGGCTCACGGACGAGCTCGCCCGCAGCTACGACCCGGTCTACAAGGTCAACCCGCCGCTGCGCACCGACGCCGATGTCCAGGCCCTGCGCGCCGCACTGGCCGACGGCACGATCGACGTCGTGGGCACCGACCACGCCCCGCACCCGAGCGAGCACAAGGAATGCGAGTGGGCGCAGGCCGCCATGGGCATGACCGGGCTGGAGACCGCCCTGTCCGTGGTGCAGCACACCATGATCGAAACCGGGCTGATGGGCTGGGCGGACTTCGCCCGGGTCACGTCCACCGCGCCCGCCGCGATCGGCCGGCTGGAGGACCAGGGCCGCCCGCTCGACGCCGGCGAACCCGCCAACGTCACACTCGTGGACCCGGCTGCACGCTGGACCGTGGACCCTTCTAAGATGGCAACCATGGGCCGTAACTCTCCGTTTGCCGGCCGCGAACTGCCCGGCAAGGTGGTGGCGACGTTCTTCAAGGGCCACCCCACCGTCCTCGACGGCAAACTCAACACCCCGTACCGCTACCCGGAAGAGTTGCCCGGCACCGCAGCGGCAGGCAGCAACTGATGGTCAAGGAACTCTCACTGCTCCTCACGCTGGTCCTGATCGCCGTCGCGCTGGCGCTGATCTGGCTCGGCTGGCGGAACCGGCTGCGCCGCCAGGCCGACGTCGACCCGCTGCCGGAGATCCCGGCTCACCTGGGCGCGGCGCTGGCCGTCGCCGACGGCCAGTACGTGGCCTCCACCACCGCCGGCGACTGGCTGGACCGCATCGCCGTGCACAACCTGGGTATCCGCACCAACGCAGAACTCAGCGTCCACCCGGAGGGAGTGCTGTTCGACCGCTCCGGCGCCGGCCCCGTCTTCATCCCCGCCCCGAGCCTCACCGGGGTGCGGCAGGAAAGCGGCATGGCCGGAAAGTTCGTCGAAAAGGACGGACTGCTGGTGATCAGCTGGATGCTCGGCAGCCAGGAACTGGATTCCGGTTTCCGCACCCGGCACGCCGACGACAAAACCACCCTCCTCAAAGCCCTGCAAGATTTGATCCCCGCGGCCCCTCAGGCCAATGCCGATAGTGGAAAGTAACGACGTGACGGACTCCAACGAAGTGTCAGCAACAGCAGTGTCAGAAGCAGCAGTGCCAGAAAAACCAGTGACATCGAACGCGTCAGCAGCCACCCCGGCAGCCCTCGTGCTCGAGGACGGCCGGATCTTCCGCGGGACCAGCTACGGCGCCACCGGAACAGCCCTCGGCGAGGCCGTGTTCGCGACCGGCATGACCGGCTACCAGGAGACCATCACGGACCCCTCCTACGCCCGCCAGCTGGTGGTCCAGACCGCCCCGCATATCGGCAACACCGGTGTGAACAAGGACGACGCCGAGTCCCGGCGGATCTGGGTGGCCGGCTACATTGTCCGCGACGCCGCCCGCCGGCCCTCCAACTGGCGCTCCGAACGCTCGCTGGACGATGAGCTGGTCGAACAGGGGATCGTCGGGATCCAGGGCGTGGACACCCGCGCCATCACCCGCCATTTGCGCGAACACAAGACCATGCGCGCCGGGATCTTCTCCGGCGACGCCGTCCGCGCCTCGGACAAGGAACTTCTCGACGCCGTCCTGGCGAGCGCCCCGATGGAAGGCGCACGCCTGGCCGAGGAAGTCAGCGTGGACGAGGCCTACACCGTGGAGCCCAAGGACTGGGGCTGGGACGGCGAGCCGCGCTTCAGCATTGCCGCGATCGACCTCGGCATCAAGCGGATGACCCCGATCCGGTTCGCCGAGCGCGGCGTCCGGGTGCACGTGCTGCCGGCCACCGCCACCCTGGCCGATGTCCAGGCGGTCAACCCCGACGGCTTCTTTATGTCCAACGGCCCGGGCGATCCCGCCACCGCCGATAACCAGGTCAAGCTGCTCCGCTCGGTCCTGGACGAAAAGATCCCGTACTTCGGCATCTGCTTCGGCAACCAGATCCTGGGCCGCGCCCTGGGCTTCGGCACCTACAAACTGCGCTACGGCCACCGCGGCATCAACCAGCCCGTCATGGACCGCCGCACCGGCAAGGTCGAGATCACCTCGCAGAACCACGGCTTCGCCGTCGACGCCCCGCTGGACGGCGCCACGCGGGCCCCCGAGGAACGCTTCGGCCGCGTCGAGGTCAGCCACGTGAGCCTCAACGACGACGTCGTCGAGGGCCTGTCTTGCCTGGACATCCCGGCCTTCTCGGTCCAGTACCACCCAGAGGCCGCCTCCGGGCCGCACGACGCCGCGTACCTCTTCGACCGCTTCATTGACCTGATGGCGGACACCAAAACTTCCACCGATTCCAAGACTGAGGACAAGAAGTAATGCCCAAGAGAACTGACCTTAAGAGCGTCCTGGTCATCGGTTCCGGTCCGATCGTGATCGGCCAGGCCGCCGAATTCGACTACTCCGGCACCCAGGCACTGCGCGTCCTCAAGGAGGAAGGCCTCCGCGTCATCCTCGTCAACTCCAACCCGGCCACCATCATGACCGACCCGGAGTTCGCCGACGCCACCTACATCGAGCCAATCACCCCCGAGGTGGTCGAAAAGATCATCGCCAAGGAACGCCCGGACGCGCTCCTGCCCACCCTGGGCGGCCAGACCGCGCTCAACACGGCCATCGCGCTGGACAAGAACGGTGTGCTGGAGAAGTACAACGTCGAGCTGATCGGCGCCAACATCGCCGCGATCGAGCTCGGCGAGGACCGCGAAAAGTTCAAGGGCGTCGTGGAACGCTGCGGTGCGGAATCCGCCCGCAGCCACATCATCCACACCATCGGCGAGGCCCTCGCCGCCGCCGAGGACCTCGGCTACCCGATGGTGGTCCGGCCCTCCTTCACCATGGGCGGCCTGGGCTCGGGCCTCGCCTACGACGAGAACGACCTCCGCCGGATCGTCGGCCAGGGGCTGCAGTACAGCCCCACGTCCGAGGTGCTGCTCGAAGAGAGCATCCTGGGCTGGAAGGAATACGAGCTCGAGATGATGCGCGACAAGAACGACAACGTCGTGGTCGTCTGCTCCATCGAGAACTTCGACCCGGTTGGCGTGCACACCGGCGACTCGATCACCGTTGCCCCGGCCCTGACCCTGACGGACCGCGAGTACCAGCGCCTGCGCGACATTTCCATTGCCGTCATCCGCGAAGTCGGCGTCGACACCGGCGGCTGCAACATCCAGTTCGCCGTCGAGCCCGACACCGGCCGCGTCGTCGTGATCGAGATGAACCCGCGCGTCTCCCGTTCCTCCGCGCTGGCCTCCAAGGCCACCGGCTTCGCGATCGCCAAGATCGCCACCAAGCTCTCCCTCGGCTACACCCTCGACGAAATCCCTAACGACATCACCCAGAAGACCCCGGCGTCCTTCGAGCCGACCCTGGACTACGTCGTCGTGAAGGTCCCGCGCTTCGCCTTCGAGAAGTTCCCGGCGGCGGACCCCACCCTGACCACCACCATGAAGTCGGTGGGCGAGGCCATGGCCATGGGCCGGAACTTCACCGAGGCGCTGCAGAAGGCGCTGCGCTCCCTCGAACAGAAGGGCTCCCAGCTGGACTTCAGCCACGTCCCGGAATGGGAAGTCGCCGAGCTGATCGCGAAGTCCAAACGGCCCACGACGGACCGCCTGCACCAGGTCCAGCGCGCCCTGCTCGGCGGCGCCACGGTGGAGCAGCTCTTCGAAGCCACGAAGATCGATCCCTGGTACCTGGACCAGCTCCAGCTGCTGAACGAGATCTCCGTCGAGATCCGCAAGGCCGCCGCCCTGACCCCGGAGATGCTGACCCGCGCCAAGCGCCACGGTTTCTCCGACGAGCAGATCGGCGCCCTGACGCACAACTCCGAGGACGTCGTCCGCGGCGTCCGGCAGGCCCTCGGCATCCGCCCGGTCTACAAGACCGTGGACACCTGCGCCGCCGAGTTCGCCGCATACACGCCGTACCACTACTCCTCCTACGACGAGGAGGACGAGGTGGCGCTGCACTCCAAGCCGTCCATCATCATCCTCGGGTCCGGCCCGAACCGGATCGGCCAGGGCATCGAGTTCGACTACTCCTGCGTGCACGCCTCGATGGCGCTGCGCAAGGCCGGCTACGAGACCGTAATGGTCAACTGCAACCCGGAGACCGTCTCCACCGACTACGACGTCTCCACCCGGCTGTACTTCGAACCGCTCACCCTGGAAGACGTGCTGGAGGTCATCGCGGCCGAGGAACGCACCGGCGGCGTGATGGGCGTGTTCGTCCAGCTCGGCGGCCAGACTCCGCTCAAGCTCGCCCAGCAGCTCGCCGACGCCGGCGTGCCGATACTCGGCACCTCCCCGGAGGCCATCGACCTCGCGGAGCACCGCGGCGCCTTCTCCCGGGTGCTCGACACGGCCGGGCTCATCTCGCCGAAGAACGGCACCGCCGTGTCGTTCGAGGACGCCAAGAAGATCGCCGATGAGATCGGCTACCCGGTCCTGGTCCGGCCGTCCTACGTCCTCGGCGGCCGCGGCATGGAGATCGTCTACGACGAGCCCAACCTCTCGCGCTACATCGCCAACGCCACCGAGATCACCACCGAGCACCCGGTGCTGATCGACCGGTTCCTCGAGGACGCCGTCGAAATCGACGTCGACGCCCTCTACGACGGCACCGAGATGTACCTCGGCGGCATCATGGAGCACATCGAGGAGGCCGGCATCCACTCCGGCGACTCGGCGTGCGTGCTGCCGCCGATCACCCTGGGCAACAACGTCCTGGAGCGGGTCCGCGCCGCGACGCTGGCAATCGCCGAAGGCGTGGGAGTCCGCGGCCTGATCAACATCCAGTTCGCCCTGGCCTCCGATGTGCTCTACGTCCTGGAAGCCAACCCGCGGGCCTCCCGCACCGTGCCGTTCGTCTCCAAGGCGACCGGCGTGCAGATGGCGAAGGCGGCTGCCCTGATCGGCACCGGCGTCACCATCAACCAGCTCCGCACGGCGTACAAGATGCTGCCGGAAACCGGCGACGGCTCCACGCTGCCGCTGGACGCCCCGGTTTCGGTCAAGGAGGCCGTGCTGCCGTTCAGCCGCTTCCGCACCCCGGAAGGCAAGGTCGTGGATTCGCTGCTCGGGCCGGAAATGCGCTCCACCGGCGAGGTTATGGGCATCGACAAGCACTTCGACACCGCCTTCGCCAAGAGCCAGGCCGCCGCCAACAACGCGCTGCCCACCGAAGGCAAGATCTTCGTTTCCGTGGCCAACCGGGACAAGCGCTCGGTCATCATGGGTGTGAAGCGGCTCTCCGATCTCGGCTTCGAGATCGTCTCCACCGGCGGCACCGCCGATGTGCTGCGCCGCAACGGCATCCAGGCCACCCCGGTCCGGAAGGTCGCCGAGGGCTCCAGCGCCGAAGGCGAGGGCACCATCGCCGACCTCATCATCGCCGGTGAGATCGACATGGTCTTCAACACCCCCTCGGGCGGCGAAGCGCGCAGCGACGGTTACGAACTGCGCGCCGCAGCGACGTCGATCGGCATCCCGTGCATTACGACGGTGGCAGAGTTCAACGCCGCCGTCCAGGCCATCGAGGCGCTGCGCACCTACGAATGGTCGGTTACGAGCCTGCAGGAGCACGCCGCCGCGCTGTTCGCCTCGCACGAACGGGTCGCGCAGGAACGGGTCGCGCAGAATGCCGGCTGACGGCATGCCTGAGGCCACCGCTGATCCGGCCGGCCGGGAGTCCTTCGGCTCCCGGCTGGGCCGGGCCATGGCGGACCGCGGTCCGTTGTGCGTCGGGATCGATCCGCACCCGTCGCTGCTCCAAAGCTGGGGACTGAACGACGACGTCGCCGGGCTGGAGCGCTTCTCGCTCACCGTCCTGGACGCGGTGGCCTCGCTCGCTGCCGCGGTCAAGCCGCAGGTGGCGCTGTATGAGCGGCACGGCTCCGCGGGCATGGCCGTGCTGGAGCGTATCCTCGCCGCGGCGGCGGAGGCCTCGGTGCTGTCCATCGCCGACGCCAAGCGCGGCGACATCGGCTCCACGATGGCTGCCTACGCCGACGCCTGGCTGCGGGACGGATCCGCCCTGGCCGCCGACTCGGTCACGCTGAGCCCGTACCTGGGCTTCGAATCGCTCCGGCCGGCCCTGGACCTCGCGGCGCAGACCGGCCGGGGCGTCTTCGTCCTGGCCCTGACGTCCAACCCGGAGGGTGCGTCCGTCCAGCATGTCGGCGGCGCGGACTCGGTGGCCCGCCGGATCGTCCGGGCCGCAGCCGAGGAGAACCGGCGGTACGCGGGGGAGCTGGGTTCCACCGGACTCGTCGTCGGCGCCACTGTCGGCTCCGCGCTGACGGACCTGGACCTGGACCTCGCCGCGGTGCGGGGCCCGATCCTGGCCCCGGGCCTCGGCGCGCAGGGCGCCACGGCCGCGGACTTGCGGCGCACCTTCGGCAGCGCCTATGGCCAGGTGCTGGGAACGTCCAGCCGCGACATCCTCGGCGCCGGTCCGCGGATCCAGGACCTGCGGAAGGCCGCCCAGCGGACCCTCGAGGAGCTGCGCGCGGCGTAGGTGCTCCCGGACGTTGCGAACAGGCCCCGGCGGACGCTGGGGGCCGCGACGCCGAACTTGTCCATTGATTTCTGCCTGGCCAAGACGGTAGGTTCAGGACAAGTCCGCGGTACCGGCCGGGGTGCAGTTCGGCCCGTCCGGCCGGGCCGTTTGCGCGGTCCGTCCGACAATGCAGGGAGGCATTCAGTGAGTTTGCGACCCCTCACTCCGCAGGAGCGCGCCGATGCCCTGGGCAAGGCCGCCGCCGCAAGGACCACCCGGGCCACCGCCAAGGACAAGCTCAAGACCGGGGAGCTGAGCATCGCGGAACTGCTCAGCGCCGGAGAAACTGACGACGCGATCGCCCGGATGCGGATCGTGGAACTGCTGGAGGCGCTTCCCGGCATCGGGCGGGTGCGTGCCGCGGCCATCATGGAACAGCTCGGCATCGCGGCGTCGCGCCGGGTCCGCGGCCTGGGAATCCACCAGCGCCGGGCGCTGGTAGATTTTATAGACGACAAACAGCCTGGTCCGCCGCGCTGACTCAACCCCGCACGAAGGAATATGTGAGCAACAAACCGGGACTGACAGTCCTCGCCGGCCCGACGGCTGTTGGCAAAGGCACCGTGTCCACCTACATCCGGGACAACTATCCCGGCGTCTGGCTTTCCGTCTCGGCGACCACCCGGCCCCCACGGCCCGGCGAAGTCGACGGCGTGCATTACTTCTTCAAGTCCGCCGAGGAATTCGATGCCCTGGTCGAGAACGGCGAACTCCTGGAGTGGGCCGTGGTCCATGGGCGCAACCGCTACGGCACCCTGCGCAGCACGGTGGACGCCGCGATTGCCGACGGCCGTTCGGTCCTCCTGGAGATCGACCTGCAGGGCGCGCGGCAGGTCAAGGAGGCCGTGCCCGAGGCCCAGTTCGTCTTCCTGGCGCCGCCGAGCTGGGACGAAATGGTCCGCCGCCTGGTGGGCCGCGGCACGGAAACAGCGGAAGAACAGCAGCAGAGGCTGGAAACCGCTAAACTAGAACTTGCCGCTGAACCGGAGTTTGACCACAGCGTCATCAATGATGACGTTCGACGGGCAGCGGACGAGCTTGTTTCACTCATGGGGCTGACCCCGAACCCACGCTAGGCGCCGGGACGTATCGGCCCGTTAGAATTTGGAGAATTCGTGTCCACGAACCTTGAAGGCATCATCAACCCGCCGATCGACGAGCTGCTGAAGGCCGCCGATTCGAAGTACGGACTGGTGATTTTCGGCGCCAAGCGCGCACGCCAGATCAACGCCTACTACGCCCAGCTGCACGAGGGCCTGTTCGAGTACGTCGGCCCGCTGGTCGACACCAAGCTGAACGAGAAGTCGCTCTCCATCGCGCTGCGCGAGATCAACGAGGGCAAGCTCGTTTCCACGCCGATCGAACCTGCAGAGTAATCACGCAGCCGCAGGCGGAGTCTCACGTGCGTATAGTCCTCGGAGTCGGGGGAGGGATAGCTGCCTACAAGGTGGCGTCGCTCCTCCGGCTTTTTACTGAAGCCGGCCATGACGTCACCGTCATCCCCACGGAGGCCGCGACCCGCTTCGTCGGCGTCGCCACGTGGGAAGCGCTGTCCGGGCATCCGGTCAGTAACAGCGTCTTCGACGAGGTGCACACGGTCAACCATGTCCGCCTTGGCCACGAAGCCGAGCTGATCGTCGTGGCCCCCGCCACCGCCGACCTGCTGGCACGCGCGGCCACCGGCCAGGCCAACGACCTCCTGAGCAACACCCTGCTGATGGCCGGCGGCTGCCCGGTGCTGATGGCCCCCGCCATGCACACCGAGATGTGGCAGCATCCCGCGACCCAGGCCAACGTTGAGACGCTCCGCAGCCGGGGAGTCACCGTGCTGGAGCCCGCCTCCGGCAGGCTGACCGGCTCAGACTCCGGACCGGGCCGGCTGCCGGAACCCGAGGCCATCTTCGAAGCGGCACTGGCCCTCGCCGGTGCGCCGGCGGCGCCCGCAACCGCGCCGCTGCCGGCGTCGGAGGCCGTGCCGTCTTTGCCGCTGGCCGGGCTTACCGTCACCATCAGCGCCGGCGGCACCCGCGAGCCGCTGGACCCCGTGCGGTTCCTGGGGAACCGGTCCTCCGGCAAGCAGGGGGTGGCGCTGGCCGCCGCGGCCCGCGACGCCGGCGCCAAGGTCCGGCTGCTGGCCGCCCACATGGACGTCCCGCCGCCGGCCGGTGTGAGCGTGGTCAAGGTCGAGACCGCCCTGGAGCTCCGCAAGGCCGCCCTGCACGCCGCCGCTGACTCCGACGTCATCATCATGGCCGCCGCCGTCGCGGACTTCCGACCGGCGGACGTCTCCGGGACGAAAATCAAGAAGCGCGACGACGTCGCCGATCCTGTCATCTCGCTGGTCCGGAACCCGGACATCCTGCGCGAACTCGTCGAGGTCCGGGATGCGGCCTCCCGCGACCAGCTGATCGTCGGCTTCGCCGCCGAGACCGGGGATGCGGACGGGGACGTCCTTGATTACGCCGCGGCCAAACTGCGCCGCAAGGCCTGCGACCTGCTGGTGGTCAACCACGTGGGCCAGGACAAGGTTTTCGGTGAGGACACCAACTCCGTAGTCATCCTTTCCCGTTCCGGCTCCGAACCCCAAGAGGCGTCGGGTTCCAAATCCGACGTTGCGGCTGCCGTGATTGACCGCATCAGCGCCGAGCTGAGCCGGGTTGTCCCGCCCGCCTGATCCGGCGTAAGCAAGGTCTCCTTAGCACGGGGACACCCGCCGCCGGACGTCCGTTTTCCAACCAGTAAGGTAGTTGAGTGACTTTACCGCTGCACATCCCTGATTTCCACGGGTCCACGCCCCCCTCGCTCCGGCTCTTCACGTCCGAGTCGGTGACCGAAGGACATCCCGATAAGATCTGCGACCAGATCAGCGATGCGATCCTCGATGCCCTGCTGGCCAAGGACCCCGAGTCCCGGGTTGCCGTGGAGACGCTGGCCACCACCGGGCTGGTCCACGTCGCCGGCGAGGTCACGACCGACGCCTACGTCGAAATCCCGCAGATTGTCCGGGAAACCATCCTGGGCATCGGCTACGACTCCTCGGCCAACGGTTTCGACGGCGCCCGCTGCGGTGTGTCCGTCTCGATCGGCCAGCAGTCCAATGACATCGCCGGCGGCGTCTTCAATTCGCTCGAGGCCCGCGAGGGCCGCCAGGAGGACGACTACGACCTCCAGGGCGCGGGTGATCAGGGCCTGATGTTCGGCTACGCCAGCGACGAGACCCCCTCCTACATGCCGGTTCCGATCTGGCTCGCGCACCGCCTTTCAGAACGGCTCACCGAGGTCCGCAAGAACGGTGAACTCGCCTACCTGCGCCCCGACGGCAAGACCCAGGTCACCGTCGGCTACGACGGCGACAGGCCCGTCTCGGTCGAGACCGTAGTGATTTCCAGCCAGCACGCCGAAGGCGCCAGCCTGGACCAGCTCCGCGCTGACCTGGCCGCCCACGTTGTGGACCCGGTCATGGCGTTGTCCAACCTGGACATCTCCCGGGCCAAGAACATCCTGAACCCGGCCGGTGCCTTCGTCATCGGCGGCCCGGTCGGCGACGCCGGCCTCACCGGCCGCAAGATCATCGTTGACACCTACGGCGGCATGGCCCGCCACGGCGGCGGTGCCTTCTCCGGCAAGGACCCGTCCAAAGTGGACCGCTCGGCGGCCTACGCGATGCGCTGGGTAGCCAAGAACGTGGTGGCCGCCGGTCTCGCGAAGCGCGCTGAAATCCAGATCGCCTACGCGATCGGCCAGGCCCGCCCGGTGGGAACCTACGTCGAAACCTTCGGCACGGAGACGGTGGATCCCGCCCGCATCAGTGCCGCGATCGCCGAGATCTTCGACCTGCGCCCCCGGGCTATCATTGATGCGCTCGACCTCAAGCGACCCATCTACGCCAAGACCGCGGCGCACGGCCACTTCGGCCGCGAGGATCCCGACTTCACCTGGGAGCGGCTGGACCGGGTGGACGCGCTGAAGGCTTTCTTCAACGCCTGAGACGTTTAGACCCTGTCGTGACATGCAGTCTTGAAATGCTGTCTTGAAATAATGTCACTGCCCTGTGATGTGCTGTAGCCAGGCCGCCGATCCCGGCGGCCTGGCTATTCTTTGTTGGACCGGCGCTTCCCGGACCGGCGCTGACCTGGGCCGGCGCTGAACTGGGCCGGCACTGACCCGTTACTGAAGGGAGGACCCTCGCGATGAGCCCGATCCACGGCGCCGCAGCGCCGGACGAGCCCCTCCAGCTGTCGCTGCTCCAGGGCTTTCCGGGCTCCGCAGCAGCCTCCGCCGGCCCGCCCCTCGCCGCCCGGCTTCCGGTAGCCCGGGTGCGGCTCGAGTCGTCCCTGCCGCACCTTGACCGGCCCTTCGACTACAGCGTGCCCGCCGCACTCGACGCAGCGGCGCAGCCCGGCGTCCGGGTGAAGGTGAAGTTCAACGGCCAGGAACTCGCCGGGTACCTGATCGAACGGGTGGCGGATTCCGACGCCGGCCACCCCCTCGTCCCGCTGTTCAAAGTGGTCTCGTCCGTCCCGGTGCTGACGGCCTCCGTCGCGGACCTTGCCTACCGGGTCGCGGCACGTTACGCCGGCAACGTCAGCGACGTACTCCGTGTCGCCGTGCCGCCGCGGATGGCGAAACTGGAGAAGGACCTCGCTCCCGATGGAATCCTGGATCCGTCGCTCTTCGCTGACGGGGCCGACGACGGGGCGGGACCGGCAGTACCTGCCGGTCTGGAAGCATCCAGCTGGTCCTCCTACCGCAACGGCCCAGCCTTCCTGCAGCACCTCAATGCAGGGGAGTCGCCGCGGGCCGTGCTCAACGCGCTCCAGGGCTTCGGGCCCGGAGGCTGGCCCCGCCTGATTGCCGAGGCCGTGGCGGCCGTACGCCTGTCCGGCCGCGGCGCCGTCGTCGTGGTGCCCGACTACCGGGACCTGGACCGGGTGGAGGCCGCCCTCCTGCAGCTCCTGCCCGCCGGGGACGTCGCTCGGCTCACCGCGGAAGACGGCCAGACCCCGCGGTACCGCAGTTTCCTGCGCATCCTCAGCGGCGCTGCCGGGGTTGCCGTCGGCACCCGTTCCGCCGCCTACGCTCCCGTCCACAATCTGGGCCTGGTGGTCTGCTGGGACGACGGCGACGACCTGCACATTGAGCAGCGCTCACCCTACGCGCACTCCCGCGAAGTCCTGCTGCTGCGCGCCGGGCAGGAGGGCGCCGCGTGCCTGCTCGCCGGGCACACCCGGAGCACCGAGACGCAGCGCCTCGTCGAGGCGGGGTGGGCGTGGCCGGTGGAGGCAGAGCGCGCCGTCATCCGCCGCACCGTTCCGCGGGTGCTGAACACCGCGGACAGCTACGAACAAGAACATGATCCGCTGGCCAGGATCGCGCGGTTGCCGGGCGCCGCCTGGCGCGCCGCCAAGGACGGGCTCGAACGTGGCCCCGTCCTGGTCCAGGTGGCGCGGGCCGGCTACGCGCCGTCGCTCGCCTGCGACAACTGCCGCGAACCGGCGCGCTGCACCGCCTGCAGTGGGCCGCTGGCCATTGCCGGGGCGAGCGGGAGCTCCGCCGTGCCGCAGTGCCGCTGGTGTTCGACGCCGGCGGCGGCCTGGCGCTGCGGCACGTGCAACGGGACCCGGCTCCGGCGGGGCGCCACCGGGGCCCTCCGCACGGCCGAAGAGCTGGGCCGTGCCTTCCCGGGCAAGCCGGTCATCACCTCCTCCGGGGACCGGGTGCTGGCCACGGTTCCGGATTCGACAGCCCTGGTCGTGGCCACGGTCGGCGCGGAACCCGTCGCGGCCGGCGGTTACGCGGCGGCACTCTTGCTTGACGGTGACTCGCTGCTGCGGCGCGAAAACCTGAGGGCGGGGGAGGACGCCGTCCGGCGCTGGTTCAACGCCGCAGCCCTGGTCCGGCCCGCGGCCGAGGGCGGTCTTGTGGTCATCACCGCCGACGACGCAGCCGGCGTCGGGGCCTTGCTGCGCTGGGACCCCGCCGGCTACGCCCAGCGGGAACTGTCCCTGCGCCAGGAACTGCAGCTGCCGCCGGCCGTCCGGGTCGCTTCCATCACCGGCGGCCGTACCGCCGTCGGGCACTTCAGCCAGGCCGTCGAGCAGCAGCTGGGCCCGCAGGGGATCGTGCTGCGGACCGCCGGCCCGGCCCCCCTAGTGATGGCCGGCGGCCCCGGCCAGGCAGGAACCCGGGGCCAAGCCGACGGTGCCGCCGAGGAGGACGTCCGGACGCTGCTGTTCATCCCTTACGGCCAGGCCGCGCAGGTCACCCGGGCGCTGCGGGCGGTCAAGGTGGCGGCCGCCGCCAAACGCACCGACGACCCGGTCCAGCTGCGGCTCGACGGCGTGGACGTGCTCTAAGGCTTTTCCGGGCCAAGGCGGGCGCGCAGGATACTCCCGAGGTCGCCGGTACACTGCCGGTTCGCCGCTGCCAACCGGCGACCCCACAGCATATCGGCGAGTTCGGCGCGGAGTCATTCTTGGCGCAGGCTACTTCCGGGACGGTCCTTTCGGGTGCCCCGAGCGGCGTGCGCGCAGCGCTACGGCCTCTTCGGCGACCTCCAGCAACCTGCGGGCGGACTCGTCCCAACTGAAGTCCGCGGCGCGTTCCACTGAGCGGCGGGAACGGGCCTTCCACAGGTCAGGTTCCTCAAGGGCCCGGACCGCAGCGGCGAACTCCGCCGGGGAATCCGGATGGACGTAGCTGACGGCGTCGCCGCCGACCTCGCGGAAGATCGGGATGTCGCTGGCGATCACGGGCGTGCCGTGCGACATGGCTTCAACGAGGGGCAGGCCGTAACCCTCCGCCCTGGACAGGCTGATCAGGGCCGTGGCGCGTCCCAGCATGGCCTCATACCCGGCGTCGGTCACGCCATTGTGAAAGACAATACCGGCGCCCGCCGGTGCCAGCGCCTCGAGTTCGGCCCGCCGTTCCGGGGTGATCCGGCTGAGCAGGTGCAGGGTCATGTCCGGGAGTTCGGCCATGCCCCGGATCATGGTTTCCACGTTCTTGTACGGCATGAAGGAACCCATGTACAGCAGCGTCTTGTCCGCTCCCGCCCCGGAGTCCCGCGGCGTGTGCCCGAGCTGTGGGGCGTTGCCGACGATCCGGACGGGACGCCGGGTGAGCCGGTATTTCGAGATCAGCGCCGCGGTCGTGGAACTGATGGTGGCGACTGCGTCGGCCCGGTTCAGCAGCAGCCGCTGCGGCCAGAACGCCTTGTGGTACAGCCGCCAGAGGACCCGGACCGGGGCGGGCAGGAACCCGGGAGGAGCCGGGTGTTCGTAGTAGATCAGGTCATGCAGGGTCAGCACCAGGGCGTACTTCCGGCCCCAGCTGCCCATGGTCTGCATCGGACACACCACCACGTCGGCGCCGAGCTTGTTGACCTTGCCCGCGACGAACAGCTCGGCGGGGGACAGCGGACTGTTGATCAGGGTGTACGGCACATCCGGGAGCAGGGCCAGCTGGCGGACGTCGCTGATCAGCATGGAGACATCAGCGATTTTGGCCGTCGCCTCGATCAGGCTGGAGCCGTAGCGGCTGATCCCGTCATGGTGGTCCAGCCGGGTGAAGCGGGCATCGATGAGGATTTTCACGCGGAATGGTCCTTCAGGAAGCAGCGGATAAAGTCGGCGGCGGGTTCCGGGGTTTCGTAGTGGATCAGGTGGCCGACATCCGGGATGACGTCAAGGTACGCGTCCGGCAGCACGGCCAGCAGCTTGTGCTGGTCCGGCAGGGCGGCGATCTCGTCCTTTTCCCCGGCGATCAGCAGCACAGGAAGGGTGAGGCTGCGGGCGACTTCCGCCACGTTGCTTCCGACCGAGGCCTTGAACGCCTCCAGCAGGCTCTCGCGGTCGGCGAAGGCGGAGAAATAGGCGCTGTGCTGGGCATGCACAAATCGACGGAGCTGTTTGTCGCGGGTCTTCGCCATCGTCTCGCTCATGGCCCTGACGATCAGCTGGCTGCGCAGCAGGCCCTGTCCCAGCCGGCGGGGAAGGCGCGCGGCAGCTTCGTAGTACAGGATCGCGAGTTTGGTCATGAGCCCCTTGGACCCCTCCAGGGCGGGAGCGGCGATGGGGTTGACCAGGATCAGCTCCGAGACCGCACCGGGGTGGGCCGCCACGAAGTGGCTCGCGACGATGGAGCCAAAGGAGTGGCCCAGCAGGACCGTGTCGGGTCCCAGCCCCAGCGCCTCCATCAGGTCGGAGATGAACCGGCCGTAGCGCTCAACGCTGTGTTCGGCACCGACGAAAGCCGCGGAGCTGCCGAAGCCGGGCAGGTCGGGCATGATCAGCCGCATCTCGGGGAGCTGGTCGGCTACCCGGAGCAGGCCGTGGTGGTCGCCGCGGAAGCCGTGGATGACCAGGATGGTCCGGGTCTCCGGCGTCACCCCGACCGGCTCGTAGGTCCAGTACGCGGCCTTGGTGCCGTTGAGGATCACTTCGGAGGCGTGTGTGCGGGCCTCGAGTCCGGCGCTGAACAGGGGGGTGGTGGGGGAAGGTTCGGTGGCCACGTGGTCCATTCGATGAGTCCTAATTGACTGAGTCCGGGTTGGAGCCGGTACGGAAGCCACGTTCCAGACCGGCCAGGGCGTCCATGGCGCCGTCGTCGAGGCTGAAGCCGAAGACGTTCAAATTTTCTTTGATCCGGGCGAAGGAGCTTGCCTTGGGGATGGTGACATTGCCGAGCTGGACATGCCAGCGGAGGATGATTTGCGCGGGGGACCTGCTGTGCGCGGCGGCGAGGTCCAGCACCACCGGATCCTGCAGGACCTGGCCGCGGCCCAGCGGGCTCCACGCCTCAGTGGTGATTCCGAGCTCGCGGTGCAGGGTGCGCAGCTCCTCCTGCTGAAGCCAGGGGTGCAGCTCGATCTGGTTGACGGCCGGGACGACTTCCGCGGTCTGCAGCAGGCGGTCCAGATGGGCCGGCTGGAAATTCGAGACCCCGATGGCCCGCGCCCTGCCTTCGCGGTACAGCGTCTCCATGGCGCGGTAGCTGTCGGGATACAGCCCGCGCTGCGGACAGGGCCAGTGGATCAGGTACAGATCCACGTATTCCAGTCCGAGGTTCGACATGGACGTGTCGAAGGCGCGCAGCGTGGCGTCGTAGCCCTGGTCATCGTTCCAGAGCTTGGTGGTGACGAACAGATCCTCGCGCGAGAGCGAGGGGGAGGATTCGCCGGAACCGCCGCGGGCGTCGTCGGGGCTCATGAAACTCGACAGCGAGCCGATGCCCCGGCCGACGCCTGTCTCATTGCCGTACATGGCGGCGGTGTCGAAGTGCCGGTACCCGGCCTCCAGCGCCATGGTCACGAGTCCGGCGGCATCGGCGGGGGGCACTTTGTAGAGTCCGAACCCCAACTGGTCGATCAGGACACCGTTGTTAAGGCTGAGCCGGGGCGAGGGTTTCATAGCATCGACTTTACCGACTCCGCCGCCGGTACCCCTCACGGCGGGCCGGTTCAGGACAAGCCGTCAAAGCTGACCAGCCGCCGGGCGCTGGCCTCGTCGAGGATCAGGTCGGTGGCCAGCCCGGCGGCGAGGGCGCCGCGCAGGCCGTTGATCTTGGAGGCGCCCGACACCACACAGATCCTCCGGCGCACCTGGCGCAGCTGCGCGAGGTCCGGGCCGGTGGAGCGTTCGTTGAGGGTGATGCCGTCCGAGGAGCCATCGGCGCGGAAGAACACCGTGGCCACATCGCCTACGACGTCGGAGGAGGCCAGGACCGTCAGGTCGTCTTCATCGAGGTATCCGCCCGCGTAGACGTGGCTGGGGTAATCGGCGTCGACCGATCCGACGCCGAAAATGGCGATGCTCATGCGGGCCTGCAGTTCAAGGATCCGTTGCACACTGCGCTCATTCCACATGGCCCTTTTCGTTGCGGCGTGGTCGAAGAACGCCGGCACCGGGAACTGTTCCACCCGCGCCCCGTAGGCGCTGCCAAAGCGCCGCATGATGTCGGAGGCATAGGTGATGCCCGTGGTTTGCATGTTGCCGGCCCCGTTGAGCTGGACGATCACGCTGTCGTGGGTGATCTTCCGGGTCAGGTGCCGGCTGACGGCGCTCAGGGTGGACCCCCACGCGACGCCGATGATGGCATTGGAATCGACCAGCGGGCCGATGGTGCGCGCAGCCTGCATGGCCACACGGTCCAGTGTTTCCGCCTCATTGAGGGTGTCGACCACCGGGACGACGTGCACATCGACCTTGTATTCGGCGCGGATCATGCTGGCCAGTTCGGGGCCCGTGTCCAGCGGACTGCGGATCTGGATCTGCACCAGCCCCGATTCCCGGGCCGAGGAGAGCAGGCGGGACACGGTGGACCGCGACGTGCGGAGCTCCCGGGCAATCGCGTCCATGGTCAGGTCCTGCAGGTAATACAACTGGGCCGCGCGGAGGGCATCAGAGCTGCGTGAGGGTGTCATCCCATTTCCGTTCTGCACGTTTGTGCATAGTGCTTGACTCCATTTTCCATTACTCCAAAGAATAGTGTTGAACGGCGGCGCGCCACGTGGCGCGCCGCACAGGACCAAACCCAAAGGAGCAGTTCTTGGGACAGAAGGATTCAGCCCGCAACCAGGCATCGGCCGGCGAGCGAGCATCGGTGCACAAGCTGCGGACGCGGCCCCACGCGCAGGTGCTGATCATCGGCGGTGGCATCAACGGGGTGGGCACGTTCCGGGACCTGGCCCTGCAGGGTGTGGACGTCGCCCTCGTGGAGCGCGGTGACTACTGCCAGGGGGCCAGCGGAGCGTCCTCGCACATGATCCACGGCGGCATCCGCTACCTCGAGAACGGCGAGTTCCGCCTGGTCCAGGAATCGGTGGTGGAGCGGAACCGGCTGTTGCGCATCGCCCCTCACTACGTGAAGCCGCTGCAGACCACCATCCCCATCTTCAGCACATTCTCCGGCATCCTCTCCGCTCCGCTGCGCTTCCTGACCCACAAGCAGCAGGGCGCACCCAAGGAACGCGGGGCCTTCCTGATCAAGCTCGGACTGAGCATGTACGACTTCTTCTCCCGTGACGGCGGCACCGTCCCCCGCCACCAGTTCCGCGGCCGCAAGCGGGCCCTGGCGGAACTGCCCCGCCTGCACCCGGGCATCAAGTACGCCGCCACGTATTTTGACGCCTCCGTCCACAACCCGGAGCGCCTGACCCTGGACGTGCTGCAGGACGGCGAGAAGGCCGGCGCTGCGGGGGCCAGTGACGCCCGCGCCAGCAACTACCTCTCACTCGTCTCCGTCCGGGACAGTGCAGGCGCCGGTCGTACCGGAAGCACCGTGGAGCTCCGCGACGAGCTCACCGGCGAGCTGTTCGACTTCACCGCGGACGTCATCGTCAACACCACCGGCGCCTGGGTCGACCAGACCAACCAGGCGATGGGCGCGGCTTCGGCCTTCATGGGCGGCACCAAGGGCTCGCACATCGTGCTGGACCACCCGGAACTGCTGGCGGCCTGCAACGGCCGCGAGATCTTCTTCGAACACACCGACGGCCGGATCGTGCTGATCTACCCGATGGGGGACCGGGTCCTGGTGGGCACCACCGACGTCGACGCCGACATGGCTGAGGACGCCGTGTGCACCGAAGCGGAGATCGACTACTTCTTCGACCTGATCGGCCACGTCTTCCCGGACATCACCGTGGACCGGGAACAGATCGTCTACACCTTCTCCGGCGTCCGCCCGCTGCCCCGGCACGACGCCACCCAGCCCGGCTTCGTCAGCCGCGACTACCGGATCGAACGCCGCGCCGGCGCCACTCCAGGCGCTGGAGCGGGGCAGGCCGGCGGCGCCGTCGTGCTCAGCCTCGTCGGCGGAAAGTGGACCACCTTCCGGGCCCTCGCCGAACACCTGAGCAACGACGTCCTCGCCGAGCTCGGGATGGACCGGAAGGTCTCGACGGCGAAACTCGCCATCGGCGGCGGCGCCGGCTTCCCGGACAGCGAGGACGGCGTGCAGCGCTGGATCAAGGCGCACATGGGCGCCGGACGCGACGCGGACCGCACCGCCGGACTGCTGACCCGCTACGGCACCCGCGCCGGGGAAGTCATCGGTTTCCTCGACGGCGCCCCGGGATCCACCCCGGACCGGCTCCTGCACTCGACCCGGGAACTGAGCGTCCGTGAACTGGAGTTCATGGCCCGCAACGAACAGGTCGGGCACCTGGTCGACGTACTGATCCGGCGCACCTCCCTCGCCTTCCGCGGGCTGGTGACCGGCGAGCTGCTGATCGAGGTTGCCGACATCCTCTCCGGCCCGCTGGGCTGGGACGCGGCGACGCGGTCGTCCGAGATCACCCACGCTCAGGAGGTGCTCAAGCGGTTCCACGGCGTCCAGGTCCACAGCCTGGTCTCCTGATAGACCTCGGCGCCCGGGCGGGGGACGTTCGGGCGCAAGGACTGCGTGGTTCCCTCGGGGACCGGCGCAGTGGCCGGCCGGCGGCGTCAACGCGTTGCCGGCCCAACAGCCCTTCAAACTCGCGAGGGGCTGACAACAGAAAATAGAGGAGTCAAAGATGTCTCTTGGAATAGTTTTCCTGTCCGAAGTATTCGGTACCGCAATGCTGACCCTGCTGGGTTGCGGCGTTGTGGCAAACGTTGCACTCAAAGGCACCAAGGGCAACAACGGCGGGTTCCTGATGGTCACCTGGGGATGGGGCATCGCCGTCTTCTCCGGCGTATTCGTCGCAGCCCAGTCCGGGGCCCACCTGAACCCCGCCGTGACCTTCGGCCTGCTGCTCAACGGCAAGACGGAGTATGCACCGGGTGTCCCGGTCGACTTCGCCTCCACCCTCACCTACTTCGGCGGGGAACTGCTCGGCGCCTTCCTCGGTGCCGTGGTGATGTGGCTGGCCTACAAGCAGCACTTCGACGCCGAGCCGGAGCCCGCCAGCCAGCTGGCAGTGTTCTCCACCGGTCCGGCCATCCGCTCCGTCCCGTGGAACCTGATCACGGAGATCATCGGCACCTTTGTCCTCGTCTTCGTCATCCTTACTTTCGGCGGGACACCTTCGGGTCTCGGCCCGCTCGCGGTGGCGCTGCTCGTTGTCGGTATCGGCGTCTCCCTCGGCGGCCCCACCGGCTACGCGATCAACCCGGCCCGTGACCTTGGCCCCCGCATCGCCCATGCCCTGCTGCCCATGAAGGGCAAGGGTTCCTCCGACTGGAGCTACTCCTGGATTCCGATCGTCGGGCCGTTGGTCGGCGGAGGCCTCGCCGGTCTCGTCGCAGCAGTCGTGCCGATCATCGCCACCGCAGCCGCCTAACCCACCCACCACGCACTCATTCAACTGCCAGCCCAAGACAAGGACGTCAACATGAACCAGTACGTAATCGCCATCGACCAGGGCACCACCAGCACCCGCGCCATCGTGTTCGATCACAGCGGCAACATCGTCTCCTCGGGGCAGATGGAGCACGAACAGATCTTCCCGCAGGCAGGCTGGGTGGAGCACGATCCCGCCGAGATCTGGAACAACACCCGCGAGGTCATCGCCTCCGCGTTGTCCAAGGCGAACCTGACCCGGCACGACATCGCCGCCGTCGGCATCACCAACCAGCGTGAAACCGCGGTCGTCTGGGACAAGACCACCGGCAAGGCCATCTACAACGCGATCGTCTGGCAGGACACCCGGACCCAGTCGATCGTGGACGAGCTGGCCAAGGACGGGGGACCGGAGCGGTTCAAGCAGAAGGTCGGCCTGCCGCTGGCCACCTACTTCTCCGGCACCAAGATCAAGTGGATCCTGGACAACGTCGAGGGTGCCCGCGCCAAGGCTGAGGCCGGGGACCTGGTCTTCGGCAACACCGACTGCTGGGTGCTCTGGAACCTCACCGGCGGAACCGACGGCGGCGTCCACGTCACGGATGTCACCAACGCCTCGAGGACCATGTTCATGGACCTCGAGACGCTCTCCTGGGACCAGGAGATCCTGGACGCCTTCGGCGTTCCGGCCTCCATGATGCCGACCATCAAGTCCTCCTCCGAGGTCTACGGCACGGTGCACACCTCCCAGCTGCTGCGCGAGGTTCCGGTCGCCGGCATCCTGGGTGACCAGCAGGCCGCGACGTTCGGCCAGGCCGCCTTCGACGCCGGCGAAGCCAAGAACACCTACGGCACCGGCTGCTTCCTCATCTTCAACACCGGTGAGGAAATCGTCCACTCCAAGAACGGGCTGCTCACGACGGTCGGCTACAAGCTCGGCGACGCCGCCCCGCACTACGCGCTGGAAGGCTCCATCGCCGTCACCGGCTCGCTGGTGCAGTGGCTGCGTGACAACCTGGGCATGATCAGCAGCGCCCCGGAAGTCGAGACACTGGCGGCCTCGGTGGAGGACAACGGCGGCGTGTACATCGTTCCCGCGTTCTCCGGACTGTTCGCCCCGTACTGGCGTTCCGACGCCCGCGGCGCGATCGTCGGGCTGACCCGCTTCGTGAACAAGAACCACATCGCCCGGGCGGCGCTGGAGGCCACGGCCTTCCAGACCCGCGAGGTGCTGGACGCCGTCAACGCGGACTCGGGTGTGCCGCTGACGGAACTGAAGGTCGACGGCGGCATGGTCGCCAACGATGCGCTGATGCAGTTCCAGGCGGACATCCTGGGCGTTCCGGTGATCCGGCCCAAGGTTGTGGAAACCACCTCGCTGGGCGCCGCCTACGCCGCCGGTCTGGCCGTCGGCTTCTGGAAGGACCTCGGTGAGTGTTCGGCCAACTGGTCCGAGGACAAGCGCTGGGAGCCGAAGATGGAACAGTCCGAGCGCGAGAGGCAGATGCGTCTTTGGAAGAAGGCCGTCACCAAGTCCATGGACTGGGTCGACGACGACGTGAAGTAGGGCCTTTTGGGGCACAAGGAGAGCTTCGGCCGGGTATTTCCCGACCGGAGCTCTCCTTTTTCTTTGCTGAACGCTTGTTTGGAGACCGGCAGTTGGCTGCCGCTGGCGTTCCGTCCCCTACCCTTTGGCGGCTAGACTGCCGCGGCCGGTTCGGGCTGTCGTGGCCCGTGATGGCGGGCCGCATCCTTCTTGGCAAAGCGCAGGTACAGCGAGGGGACAATGAACAGATTGACCAGCGTCGAGGTGACGAGCCCGCCCAGAATCACCACCGCCATCGGGTGTTCAATCTCGTGACCCGGAATGTTGCCCATGACCACCAGCGGCACGAGGGCCAGGGCGGTGGCAAGGGTTGTCATCAGGATCGGGGACAACCGCTCAGCAGCTCCGCGCAGCACCAGGACCCGGCCGAAAGGCATCCCCTCGAACTTTTCCAGGTGCTGGCAGTGGTTGATGAGCAGGATTCCGTTGCGGGCTGCGATCCCCATCAGGGTCAGGAAGCCGACCAGCGACCCGAGGGAGAGGATTCCGCCGCTCAAATGCGCGGCGATGATGCCGCCCACGAGGGCGACCGGCAGCGTCAGGATCGTAAGAATCGCCAGCCGCCAGCTGCGGAACGCGGCCTGGAGCAGCAGGAACACCACGATGACCGCGCCGATCGCGTAGAGCAGCAGACGCTGTGAGGCGGCCTGGCGTTCTGCGTATTCGCCGAGGACAACAGCTTCGTAGCCGACCGGGAACTCAGTCGACTTCATCTCGGACTCGAGCTTCTCGACAACCCTCGCCAGGTCGCCCTCCTTGACGTTGGCGCTGACATCGATACGCCGGGATCCCTCCGAACGCTCGATAACGTTCGGGGTGGGCTTGACCGAGATCGTGGCGACGTCGGCCAGCCGGATCTTCTGCCCGCCCGGCGTATCGAGCGGAAGGTTCTCGATGCTCGTGACGCTTGTCCGGGTCTCCGGCGGACTCCACACCTGGACGTCGTAGGCCTTGCCGTCCCGGTAGATGTCGCCTACTTCTTCGCCAGCCACCAGGGTGGCTGCCGCGCGGCGTACGTCTCCGGGCTTCAGCCCGAAGCGGTTCGCGGCCTCCAGGTCCACTTCCACGTTGATCTGCGGAACGTTGGCCTGAAGAGCGACCTTCGCACCCACTGCTCCCTCGATGCCGGCCAGGATGGTCTTGAGTTTGTCAGCCTCCTCGCGCAGCGTATCGAGATCGTCACCGTACACGCGGATGACGACGGCGTAACCGGTGCCGGTCAGGACCTCGCGGATGCGCTCCTTGAGGTAGGTCTGGACGTCCCGGACAATGCCGGGGTAGCCGTCAACCACTTCCTGGACTGCCGCGAGGGTTTCGTCGTAGGGGACGGCGGGGTCGACGCTGATCCAGTTCTCACCGAAGTAAACGCCCACTACCTCGTCGGCGTTGAATGCTTGTCCGGTGTGCGCCCCGCAATTGTTCACGCCCGGGATGGTCATAAGTTCCTTGCAGGCCAGCTCGCTGACACGGACTTCCTCCGAGTTGGAGGTGCCGGGCTGCGTGAGCCAGTGCATCAGAAAATCCCGTTCCTTGAAGGACGGCAGCAGCGACTGGCCCAACAGTGGGGCCGCCACAACGCCGACGACACCCAACGCGCCCAGGGCGAGGTATCCCGGAACAGGCCGGAGGACGATGGGTCGAAGCGCGTTGGCGTACCAGCGCTTGAGCACCCTGACAACGGGCGGGTCGCGATCCTCCAGCTTGGCGTTGCGCAGGAAGATGTAGGCCATCGCCGGTGTCACTGTCAGCGCCACGAGCATGGACGCCATGACCGCAAGGGTGTAGGAGGTGGCGAGCGGCCGGAAGAACGCTCCCGTCAGCCCGTCCAGGAAGAAGATCGGCACCGTGGCGGCGACGATAATCAAGGTGGCGTACACGATAGGTCCGCGGACCTCGAGCGAGGCGTTGACCACCACCCTGGCCGTGCTGTCGGTGCCGCCCCTGGCCCGGTGTTGGCGGAGCCGGCGCACGATGTTTTCGACGTCGATTATGGCATCGTCCACCACCACCCCGACGGCAATCACCAACCCCGCCAGCACCATCGTATTTATCGTGCCCCCGGTCCAATACAACACCAGGGCCGCTGCCATCAGGGACAGCGGGATCGCCGTCACGCTGACCAGTGCAGTCCGCCACTGGAAGAGGAACACGCTCAGGACCAGGATAACCAGAAGGCATCCTAACAATAGTGCCACGCCGAGGTTGCCCAGGGATTCCTCAATGAAGGTCGCAGGCCGGAAGATAGCCGTGTCCACGGTGATGCCGGTAAGGCCGGGTTCGAGTTGCTTCATCGCCTCCTCGACCCCACGCGTGACTTCCAGTGTGTTGCCCCACGGGAGCTTCTCGACGATCAGCATGAGCCCTGGACCACCGTTGATGACCGCGTCACCGATCAGTTGCTGGTGGTCTTCCACGACATTGGCAACGTCGGAGAGCCGGAGCGGGGCCTGGCCCTCACGATCTTCCAACGCGACCTTCGCCAGTTCTTCAGGCGACGTGATGGGCTGGACGTGCCGGATGCCCATGGTTTGGCTGGGTGTATCGAGAGCTCCCCCGGTGCCGATAAGGGCACCGGGGGAATACTGCAGCAGCCCCGCGTCGAGGGCGTCACCGGTGGAGGTCATCACTGTTTCCAGCGAAACATTGTGGGCCGCCAGCTTGTTAGGATCAACCTGCACCTGAAGCATCTGGAGGCGTTCGCCCCAGATCGCCACGTTGGCCACTCCGGGAACCCGGAGCAAATGGGCCCTGACGTTCCAGTACGAGATCATGGACATTTCGATCAGGGACCGCGTGTCCGAGGACATCCCGATCTTCATGACCCGGCTGGTGGAGGACAACGGCTGCAGCATCAGCGGCGGTGCGGCCCAGGTGGGCAGGGTCGGTATAACGGTTGCCATCCGCTCTGACACCAGCTGCCTGGCGGTCAGCAGATCTGTGCCGTTTTTGAATTCCATCACGATCGAGGAGAGCTGCGGGACCGACTTTGACCTCATATGGTCGAGGCCGTCGATGCCGTTGAAGGCCTCCTCCAAGGGAACGGAGACCAGTTCCTCGACCTCGGCAGCGGTGAGTCCCAGGCAGGCGGTCTGGACCTCGACTTTGGGCGGCGCGAACTCGGGGAACACGTCCACCGAGGCACTGCTGAGTTGCCCGCCGCCGACAACCATCAACGCCGCGGCGAGAGCAATAATGATTGATCTGAACCTCAGGCTGGCTGCGACTATCCGGCGCATATCATTTGCCGGTGTTAAATTCGGCGCCGAACAGTTCAGCCGCGCCTACCGTGACCACCTGTGTTCCTACCGGAGGTCCTGCGGCGGCCGTGACCACGCCGGCTTCCACCCTGCTGACGGCGAGTTCCTGACGCTCGAAGACCCTTGGTGCCGGGCTGGTGTAAACCCAGGTCTTGCCGTTGGCGTCGTAGATCAGGGCCCCGTAGGGCAGCCGGATCTCGGCTCCCGCCCCCGCCGTAACCGGCTCGGTTTTCAGTTCCAGCCGATCCACGCCCCGCTGGGTCAGGGTCAGCTTGGCGATGCCGGTGGCCGCGTTCTTTTCCACCTTGGCCGGGGCTTCACTGACGGCGGGCCGGGCGGCGGCGGGCGCCGCGCAGGCCGGGAGGGAAAACACGAGGGCTGCACAGACAGCGGCCGCCAAAGGCAGGCGCCGTTGCGGTTTTCGGCTGGTCATTTTGCTTCCACCTTTTCCTGCATGTCGGGCTGAACGGGGACTTCCGCTTCGTAGACCTCCGACCACTCTTCGGGTGCGGTGCGGGGACCGAACCAGAGGGTCAAGAGGGGGAACACCAGCAGCGCCACAAGCGTCGCGGTGGTGAGGCCGCCGAGAATGATCAGCAGCATGGGGACGATCAAGGCCTGGCCGACGCTGCCGCCAAGCAGAGCCGGCGGTATCAGGATCGCGACGGTGATGAGGGCCGCCTTGAGGATTGGCGATACCCGCTCCCGGGCCGCCGTCAGAACCACGTCCGTGCTGGACGATTGCGGAGCTGAGCGCCAAAGTGCGTCTGCCCGGGCTGATAGCAGCGCCGCGTTGCGGGCTGTGATGGCCAACACCGCAGCAACGGCGGTGAATGAAAGCCAGGAGAGCGACGCCGCACCGATCCACGCGGCCACGAACGAACCGGCCAGCGCCGCCGGCAGGGCAAGGAAGACGGCGAGCGCGAGCTTCCAGCTCCGGACTGCAGTCTGGAGCAATAGCAGTATGCCGACCAGGGCTGCTGCTCCAAGCCAAAGCGCAAGAGTGTCAGCTGCACGCAGTTCGCTGTACTTGGCGGGGATTTCAGCATGGTATTCAAGCGGGAACTGAACCTGCTTTATTGCAGCTTCAATATCGCGCTGGACGTCGGCCAAGGGCCGTCCGCTGACGTCGGCGACGACGTCGATCCGCCGCGAGGTGGAGTCGTGCTGGATGACTACTTCGTTGGGAACCACCCGGACCGCGGCGATCTCGCCCAGCTGGACGTGTCCGCCGTCGGGGGTGTCGAGGAGCAGTTCGCGGATGCTGGTGAGATCATCCCTGACATTGGCTGCACCGCGGACCACGACTTCGAACACCTTTTGTTGTTCGAACAGGTTGCCGACGATAACGCCCTGCATCAGTGTCGCGGCGGCGCGCCGGGCGTCGCCGGGCTTGATGCCGACCCGCTGGGCGGCCTCAAGATCGACCTCGACTTCCACGATCGGATTCATCGCCGCGACGTTGATCGTCGGGTTTTGCACGCCGTTGATCTTTTGCAGGGCCTTCCGGACGTCCTCGGCCTTTTCACGCAGGATCGGCATCTCCGTGCCATAGACCCGCACCGCGAAGGGCGGCTCCATGCTGCCGCGCATGTCGCCGACTTTCTGCTGGGAATAGTTCGTCACGTTATCGGAGATACCGGGGTAGCCCTGGACGACATCCCGTACTGCCTGTTCAGTTTCGTTGAAGTCGGCATCTGCAGCCAGGGACACCCAAAGTTCGGCTGAATTGTTTCCGACAACCTGGTCCGAGGTGATGGCACGGCCAATGTGGCCGCCCACCCCGCTCACGCCCGGCAGGGCCCGCAGCTCATCCGAGGCCTTCGAGGCGACCCGGCGGACTTCGTCAGTCGACGTACCGGCCATGGTGTCCCACTGCACCAGCAGGGTCCTGTCCGGAAGCGTCGGGACGACGGGCCGGTTGGCAACGAGTTGGGATCCGGCGGCGAGGCCCAGGGCCCCGATGACGGCAACGGCGACCAGGCTAAGGGTGCGGCGGGAGCGGGCGCCATCCAGGACCCGGTTGTAGCGGGCACGGGCACGACCGGCGGCCGGAGACTCGGGCCGGCTTGCTGTTTCGCGGGGCAGCAGCATCTGTGCCAGTAGAGGCGTCACGGAGAGGCCGACTAGGAGCCCGGCTGCGAGGGCCAGCGCCAACGACCAGTACAGGGGCTGGAAGAAGGCGCCGCCGACACCCGATACAAACAGTGTCGGGATGAGGGCGACAACCATGATGAGTGAGGCGTGGAAGAGCGGGGTGCGGACACCACGTGCCGCGTCCGTGATGCGGGACCGCAGCGTGGCTTCAGTTTCGGTTGCCACGGTGGTCAGGGGCCGGCGGCGCTGCGCCTGGACGTCCTCCACAACGTCACCGACGATCACGGCAATGCCGAGTACGATACCGAGCAAAACGGTGATGTTCAGCGTGGCGTTTTGCGCGTAGAGCACCACGGCCGCCGTCATGACCGTGGCCGTGATGGAGACTAGTGCGATCACAGCGACCCGCCAGGAACGGAAAAGCAGCCAGAAGAGCGCCACCGCGATCAGCAGGCTGATCAGCAGCGCGACACCGAGACCGTCCACGGTGTCCTGAACGGCAGTGGCGGGGCGGAACACGCTGGTGTCGATCGTGACGTCGGTGAGCCCCGGACCCATGTCCTTCAGGGCTTCCTCCACATCGCGGGTCACATCGACCGTGCTGGTTCCAGGGAACTTTTCGACGACCAGCATGAGGCCTGCATCCTGACCGACGACGGCGTCGCCGATCAGCGGCTGATGGCCCTCCTTGACGTTTGCTATCTCGCCCAGCAGCATCGGCTGGGGAGCGTCCTCCACGCTGACCCTGGCCAAATCCGCCGGGGTGCGGATCGGAAGAACGTGCTGGATTCCCAAACGTTGGCTGGGAGACTCCACGAAACCGCCGGTGCCCGGGGTGGACGCCTCAAGGAAGCTCAACGGTGAGACCCAGACAGCGTTGCCGGCGGTCTTGATGATCTGTTCCAGGGTGATGCCCCGGTCGCGCAGCTGGGTGGGAGTGACCTCCACCTGCAGCTGCTGTTCACGCTGGCCCCAGATGGACACATTCGCTACCCCCGGAATGCCGACCAGGCGCGGTTTGATCTTCCATCTGGCCAGGACGGACATCTCGATGCCGGAGAGCTGCCGGGAGTTCAATCGGACCATCAGCACACGGCTGGTGGAGGACATCGGCTGCATGATGAGCGGCGGGGACGAGACGTTCGGCAGGGCGTGCGCCTGCGTCATCCGTTCCGCCACCAACTGCCGGGCGCGAAGCAGGTCCGTGCCGGGCTCGAAGACGAGTTCAATCGAGGAGAGCCCCGGTACGGATTTGGAGCGGATCTCATCCAGCCAGGCCACTCCATTGAGGAGATCGGCCTCCATTGGGGAGGTAATGAGCTGTTCCACCTCAACAGCGGACAGGCCCAGGGCCTCGGTCTGGATCTCAACATGCGCCGGTCCGAACTCGGGCAGGGTATCCACAGCGATGCGGGGAACGTTCACGACGCCGAAGGCAATGAGTCCGGCGGCGAGGGCGAGAACAAGAATGCGAAAGTGCAAACTGAAGCGGGTTATCCAGCCAAACATGGCTATGCCGTTTTCCGGTGGCTGTCTGAAGAGCCGATGCGCTCCGCCGGGAGAAACAATTTGTGCAGAACTGAAATACCAAAGGGATACATGGCAGGCTCCTCAACGCGAGAAATTTAGCGAATCATCCAAGGATCTCTGGGAGAATAGTGTGCCTATTCGGCGCCTTTGGCAAGGCCTCCGAAAGACCTGTAACCACGGGCTTTTAGGGTCATCAGAATGACATTGTGCTGCGCATTCGACGAGTGTCGAGGGATTACGTGGAGTATCGGCTGGGACCCCCCGAATGGCTGCAAATGCTACCCGCTGATTTGTGTCAACTACTCGCCCGGCCAATTTTAATACTCACCGTCGCGGAAGTGATGTTAGAAGTAAGTACCACCTATTCCCAGTGTCCAGTTTATAACAATTTGAGCGCACGCCGGGGCCCCGGAATTCTCCGCCTTCGCCCCGGATAGCTTCGCGCCTGGCCGCTGGCCCCGGGTGGCCTTCGGCAGCTGCATTCAGCCGACCGTCGTGCCGACAATCGGGGGGCGGGCCCGGCTCCACCCGCAGGGCGGCCGAAGGCGCTAAAGTAGTACTATGCGTGCGATCCTTCTGCTTGGCTAGCCGCCCGATATTCCGAGGAAAATTCGGACTGTCGAGCGGCCGCCCCTCCGTGTCGAGGGGCTTTTGTGCGTCTGGGGCCCTTTCGGGGCTGGCGGCAAGGGGCAGCGGGCAGGGGTCGAGTGCGACGGGCCCCGGTAGTACAGACTTGACGGTAAACAGGCTTGAAGAACAGAAGAGGCCAGCAGTGAGCGTTCAGCCGGAGACAGAGACCGGAACACCAGCAGTCGCAGCGGAGACCCCCGAAGAGGGTGCCTACAGCTTCGCGGCCATGGAAGCCAAGTGGCCGCAGGTCTGGGAAGACCTCAAGGTCTTCACGCCCGTCGACGACGGTTCGAAGGAGCGGCGGTACGTGCTGGACATGTTCCCGTACCCCTCCGGAGATCTCCACATGGGCCACGCCGAGGCGTTCGCCATGGGCGACGTCGTCGCCCGGTACCTGCGCCAGCAGGGCTACGACGTGCTGCACCCGATCGGCTGGGATTCCTTCGGGCTGCCCGCCGAGAACGCGGCCATCAAGCGCAATGCCCACCCCAGCGAGTGGACCTACGCCAACATCGACACCCAGGCGGCGTCGTTCAAGCGCTACGCCATTTCCGCCGACTGGTCCCGCCGGATCCACACCTCCGACCCGGAGTATTACCGCTGGACACAGTGGCTCTTCAAACGCTTCCACGAGCGCGGACTGGCCTACCGCAAGAATTCCCCGGTCAACTGGTGCCCCAAGGACCAGACCGTGCTGGCCAACGAACAGGTGGTCAACGGTGCCTGTGAGCGCTGCGGCACCCCGGTCACCAAGAAGTCACTGAACCAGTGGTACTTCAAGATCACCGACTACGCCGACCGGCTGCTCGATGACATGGACGAACTGCGCGGGCACTGGCCCGAACGCGTCCTGGCTATGCAGAAGAACTGGATCGGACGCTCCGAGGGCGCGCACGTGACCTTCGTGATCGAAGCCGACGGCGCCAAGCCCGCCAAGGACGTCACGGTATTCACCACCCGCCCGGACACCCTGTACGGCGCGACCTTCTTCGTCGTCGCCGCGGACGCGCCGATCGCCGTCGAACTGGTCACCGAAGAACACGCCGCGGCCCTGGACGCGTACCGCGAACAGGTGAAGGCGCTCTCCGAAATCGAACGCCAGTCCACCGAGCGGGAAAAGACCGGTGTCTTCACCGGCCGTTACGCCGTCAACCCGCTCAACGGCGAGAAGCTGCCCGTCTGGGCGGCCGATTACGTGCTGGCGGACTACGGCACCGGCGCCATCATGGCCGTCCCGGCCCACGACCAGCGCGACCTCGACTTCGCCCGGACCTTTGACCTGCCCGTGCGGGCAGTGCTGGACACCGGCGAGGAGGATCCCGCGGTCAGCGGCACCGCGACCTCCGGCGAGGGCACCCTGATCAACTCCGGCGCCCTGGACGGCCTGCCGAAGACAGAGGCCATCCCGGCCGCCATCGGGATCCTGGAGCACCAGGGCACGGGCGAGAAATTCGTGAACTTCCGCCTGCGCGATTGGCTGCTCAGCCGGCAGCGCTTCTGGGGTACGCCGATCCCGATCATCCACTGCCCCGCCTGCGGCGAAGTCCCGGTCCCGGACGACCAGCTGCCCGTCACCCTGCCGGCGGACCTGCGCGGCGAGGACCTGTCCCCGAAGGGCACGTCGCCGCTGGCCGCCGTCGAAAGCTGGGTCAACGTCGAGTGCCCCAGCTGCCACGGCCCGGCCAAGCGGGACACGGACACCATGGACACGTTCGTGGATTCCTCCTGGTACTTCCTGCGCTTCGTCTCGCCGCAGTACACCGACGGCCCGTTCGATCCGGAGAAGATCAACGACTGGATGCCGGTCGGCCAGTACGTGGGCGGCGTGGAGCACGCCATCCTGCACCTGCTCTACGCGCGGTTCTTCACCAAGGTCATCCACGACCTGGGCATGATCGACGCCGACGAGCCGTTCAGCGCGCTGCTGAACCAGGGCCAGGTGCTCAACGGCGGCAAGGCCATGAGCAAGTCCCTGGGCAACGGCGTTGACCTGAGTGAGCAGCTGGACAAGTACGGTGTCGACGCGGTCCGGCTCACCATGATCTTCGCCTCCCCGCCGGAGGACGACGTCGACTGGGCCGACGTTTCGCCGTCGGGCTCCGCGAAGTTCCTGGCCCGCGCCTGGCGGCTGGGACAGGACGTCACAAGCGCGCCCGGGGTCGACTACGCCACCGGCGACCGGGCCCTGCGCGCCGTCACGCACCGCACGATCGCCGACGCGGAAGCCCTGCTGGACAACAACAAGTTCAACGTGGTCGTGGCCAAGCTCATGGAACTGGTCAACGCGACGCGTAAAACTATTGACGCAGCCAGCGGAGCGGGCGGCGCCGATCCGGCGGTCCGTGAAGCCGTCGAGGCCGTTGCGGTCATCCTGAGCCTCTTCGCGCCGTACACGGCCGAGGACCTCTGGAACGTGCTGGGACATCCCGCCTCGGTGGCGAACGCCGGCTGGCCGACGCACGACGCGGCCCTCCTCGTGCAGGACACGGTGACCGCCGTCGTCCAGGTCCAGGGCAAGGTCCGGGACCGCCTGGACGTCTCGCCGGAGATCAGCGAGGACGAATTGCGGGAACTGGCCCTGGCCTCGGACAACGTCCAGCGAGCCCTCGACGGCCGCGGGATCCGCACGGTGATCGTCCGGGCGCCTAAACTGGTCAACATCGTCCCGGCCTGACCCGTAGTTGGCCGCCGGTTTCCACCGGCGGCCAACCGATACCGCAAGTCCGTCAGCAAGCGCAGACAGCAGGAGGTACTTCGTGCCCCACCGCGACCCCGCAGGGTGGCTGAAGGAGCGCCTCAGCGGGCTCCGGCAGGCCAAACAGTCCGCAGACGGCCTGCCAACCGGCCCAGCCGCCGTCGTGCGGACAGCCGTGGTCACGGACTCCGCCGCGGCTCTGCCGGCTGACTGGGTCCGTGCCGTCTCCGCCGACGGGCGGCTGACGGTTGTCCCGATGCCGGTGATGGTGGGTGCGGAAATCTATGGCGAGGGCGAGGACGACATCGCCGAGACGATCGCCCTGGCCCTGGCCAGCGGCAGGCCCGTCAAGACCTCGCGACCGTCCCCCGGGCAGTTCGAGCACGCGTACCTGGCGGCCCAGCACGGCGGCTTTGAATCCGTCGTGTCGCTCCACATTTCCGGTGAGCTCTCCGGGACGGTGGACTCCGCCAGGCTCGCCGCCGCCCGTGTTGATATCCCGGTGGAGGTCCTGGACTCGCGCACCGTCGGGATGGCGCAGGGGATGGCGGTCCAGAGCGCCGTTGCCGCGGCGGCGGAGGGCGCGGCCGCGGCGGACGTGCGAGGGGTTGCTGAGCACGAACTGGCCCGCACCAAGGTGTACTTCTACGTGCCGAGCCTGGAACAGCTGCGACGCGGCGGACGGATCGGCGCCGCGGCGTCGCTCTGGGGGACCATGTTCTCGATCAAGCCCATCCTCGCGGTGGAGGACGGCAAAGTAGTTCCGCTGGAGAAAGTGCGGTCGGCAGCGAAAGCCATCGCGCGGCTCCAGGAAATCGTCGTGGCCGACGCCGCCGGCCGGCCCGCGGGGCAGGCCCGGCTTGCCGTCCACCACTTCGGCAACCCGGCGGAGGCGGAACAGCTCGCGTCGCAGCTGGCCGAAGCCGTTCCCGGCTGCGCTCCCGTCCAGATCAGCGCCCTCCCGGCCGTGCTGGCTGCCCACGCCGGACTCGGTGTGCTGGCCGTGATCGTGGGGGAGAGCAGCACCCCCGCAGGCCCGGAGACGTCCGCCGCGCCGTAGTCCGACGCGGTACCGGTGTCGACATCAGACCGGCTGTCCCTGGGCTGCGTGCGCGGCGGTTGCCCGGTATCCACATAAGACGCGCTTGCCCTGAGCCGAGCGGCCAGGGCTTCGTACGATGGGCGCATGCCGCGCCACAATCCGGGAGACCCGCCCGGCACCGAACCGGGCCGCGCCGACCGCAGGCTGGCGGCCGCCGTTCGGCCGGGCCCCGGGACGGGCCTGCTCGACGGGCCGCCCTTCGTTTGCCCGTCCCCGGGACAGCGCGACCCCGGCCCGGACGAGTCGCCGGTCCGCAGCGCCCGCATCAGGTGGCGCACCGGGCGCCGTGCCGCCGCGTTGCTGTGCCTGCTGGCCACGGGATTCCTTGGCTGGTTCTGGTGGCAGGCGGCGAACGCCACAGCGGAGGTCAGTCCGCTCAGTTCCATCCACCCAACGGAAACCAGCCGGCTGCAGGACCCGGAACCGGAAGCAGGACACTCCACCGGAGCGTCAACCGCCCCGGACAATGCCCCCGGCGAAGGCGAAGCCAACACCCGCGAAAGCATCATTGTCCACGTTGCCGGCGCGGTGGTCCGTGCCGGCATTGTGGAGTTGCCACGGGGCAGCCGCCTGCACGAGGCCATCGCCGCGGCCGGCGGCGGCGCCCCGGGCGCGGACCCGGACCAGCTCAATCTCGCGGCGGTCCTCGAGGACGGGCAGAAGGTCCTGGTGCCGAGCGAGGGTGAAACCATCCCTGCCGCGGCCGCCCCGACGGGTGACGTGGGCGCCCGCGGAAGCCCGGGCAACGGCACCGCTCCCTCAGGAGGAAAGATCAACTTGAACACGGCCGGAGCCGGGGAACTGGCCACGCTGCCAAGGGTCGGCCCGGTGCTGGCCCAGCGGATTGTGGACTGGCGCCAGCAACACGGCGACTTCCAGCGGGTTGAGGAGCTGGATGCCGTGGACGGGTTTGGGCCCAAGCTGCTCGAGGGCCTGCTGCCCCTGGTGCGGGTGTAAGGGCGGGGCGGACATGGGACGGACGAGTCGCTGGCAACGGTACGTTGATGCCGCGCTCCGCAGGACTGCAGGGAACAATCAAACGCCCGGTAACCCCCAAACGCCAGGGCGGTCCCCGGCGGGACGCGCGCCAGCGGGGCGGCAACGGCGCCGCGGCCCGGGGCTCCGTGGCCGGCTTCCGTCGTTCGCAGTCCCCGGGCACGACGTCCCGGCCCGGGAGGACACCCTCCGCCGGACCGACGTGCGCCTGGTCCCCGCGGCGGTGCTGGTGTGGGCAACGGCCGCTGCGGGACACCAGTTGCAACCCCCGGCGCTGGCCGCCCTCTGCCTGGCCTTCGTGGTGGGCTCGGGCGTGCTGCTGCTCAGGGCGTCATCCACCGCCGGGGCACGGTGGCCCGGCGCGCCGGCGCGGCGAAGTTTCCATGCGACGATGGCCGCGGCCCTGCTGCTCGCCGCTGCGGCGGGCGGGCACGGCGCAGCCGACTCCTCCCGGCGGCACGAAGGTGCCGTGGCCGCCGCCGCGGCTGCGAACGCGGCCGTCGCCGTGGAAGTGGAGATAGCGGGTGCGCCCCGGCAGCTCAGGGCGCCGGGGCGTTCCGGACTTGCGGACCGGTGGGCGGTCCCGGTCACCCTGATCGGCATGACCTACGATTCGCACCGGGTGCACGCGCACGCCAAGCTGCTGGTCCTGGGTGGCGCCGGTTGGGAACATGCAGCCCCGGGTCAGCGGATCCGTACGACCGGCAAACTCCAGCGGGCCGGGCCCGGCCAGCGGGAAGCGGCTGTCCTCTCGGCCAGCTCCGCGCCGCTCACACTGGCGGCAGCCGGGACCTGGCAGCGGGGTCCGGGCGAGCTCCGCGACCGTTTCACCGCTGCCGCCGGGCACTTCGACGGTGACGCCCGGGGCCTCCTGCCGGGCATGGTTACCGGAGACACCAGCTCCCTGGACGCGGAGCTGGACGCTGCGATGAAGTCCGTCGGAATGACCCACCTGACCGCCGTCAGCGGCGCCAACTGCAGCCTCATTCTGGGAGCCCTCCTGCTGGCCGCGCGCACCCTGCGGTTCAACCGGGCGTTCGCGGCGGTCCTCTGCCTGGCGGGGCTGGGCCTGTTTGTGCTGATGGTCGGCCCGGATTCCAGTGTCCTGCGGGCCGCCGTGATGGGTGCGATCGGGCTCCTCGCACTGGCCGGCGGCCGGCCCGGGCGGGGCTTGAGCTTCCTGTGCCTCGCTGTGATCGCCCTGGTGCTGGCAGAGCCGGGGCTGTCCACCAGCTTCGGATTCCTGCTGTCCGTGCTTGCGACCCTCGGCATCGTGGTGGCGGGCCGGCCGATCATGGCCTGGTTCCCGCCGGCGGTGCCGCGCTGGCTCGCCGCGGGAGTGGCTGTTCCGCTGTCCGCGCAAGCGTTCTGCGGACCGGCGATCGTCCTCCTGCAGCCGCAGTTCTCCACCTACGCCCTGGCCGCCAACATGGCCGCCGCCGTCCTCGTCGCCCCGGTCACGCTGCTGGGGACCGCGGCCGTGCCGCTGGTGCCGCTGGCCCCGGCCCTCGCCGCCGCTCCGCTGGGCATCGCAGCGGCCTTCGCCGCCGGGGTGGCAGCAATCGCCCGCTTCTTCGCCGGACTGCCCGGCGCCGTCCTCCCGTGGCCGGAAGGGGCCTTCGGAGCCGCCACGATGACGCTCTTCTCCACCTGCGCCCTCGCCGCCTGGTGGCTGGCCTTCCACCCCGCCCGCACCGTCGCGCTGACCCGGGCAGCGCATGCCCGGACAGTCTCGCTGCTCCGCCGGATCCCGCGCCGCGGCGACGGCCTGGGTGCGCCGGCGGGAGGGGCCAGACCCGGCTTGGTGCACCGCCCGGGCCGTGGCAGGCTTAGAGTCTGCAAACAATCTTCCGGGAGGAAACCTCAGTGGCTGCTGCCCAGACCCCACGCGCCCGGTCCGCCGCGTCGAACACTGCCACCTGGCGCGACGTGACCCCGGCCGCCGTCGTTCTGGTCGGCGGACCGGAAGACTATCTGGGGTCCCGTGCCATGGACCGCATCCGGGCGCAGGTGCGCGCCGCAGCCCCCGACGTCGAAGTCACCCGGCTCAATGCCGGCAACTACGAGCCCGGTTCCCTCGCCATGAAAGTCAGCCCGTCCCTCTTCGGCGAGCAGAAGCTGATCGAGGTGGAAGGCCTGGAGGGCATGAACGATGCCTTCCTGGCCGACGGGCTGAAGTACCTCGCCCGGCCCGAACCCGACGCCGTGCTGGTTCTCCGTCACAGCGGCGGGGTGCGCGGCAAGAAGCTCCTGGACGCCGTCAAGGCCGGCGGGTGGCCGGTGGTGGACTGCCAGCCCCTGAAGAAGGACGCCGACAAGATCGCCTTCGTGACGTCCGAGTTCAAGGCGGCGTCGCGGCGCATCGATCCCGACGCCGTGCATGCCCTGGTCAACGCCGTCGGCGCGCATCTTGCTGAGCTGGCCGCTGCCTGCAGCCAATTGATCGCCGATGCCGCCACCGGGGTGGACTCCGCCATGGTGGACCGGTACTACGGGGGCCGGGTGGAAGCCACCGCTTTCAAGGTCGCCGACGCCGCGATGGCCGGCAACGCCCCGCTGGCCCTCTCCACGCTGCGCCACGCCCTCGACACGGGCGCGGACCCGGTGCCGCTGGTGGCCGCGCTGGCCTCGAAGTTGCGCACCCTCGCCAAGGTCGCCGGTGCCCAAGGCTCCTCGTCGCAGATTGCCAAGCAACTGGGCATGCAGCCCTGGCTGGTCGAGCAGGCGCAGCGTGAGGTGCGGCGCTGGACTCCGGAGGGGCTCGTCCGCTCCATCCAGGTGACCGCCGAGGCTGATGCCCAGGTCAAGGGCCTGTCCCGGGACCCGGTCTACGCCGTCGAACACGCCGTGACGGTGATTGCGACGTCCGTGCGCCGCTGACGGCGGGCGTTGGGTGCGGCGCTGACGGCGGGCGTCGGTCGCGCGCTCCTGCCTGGCGCACGCCTGCCTGGCGGGTGCCGCCCGGGCCATGACCGGCGGCTTAACTGGAAGTGGCCGGCACCCGAGGGTGCCGGCCACAATCATCAGTTCAAGTGAACTGGAAACCTTTAGAGCGCGTTGACCTTCTTGGAGATGGCCGACTTGCGGTTTGCAGCGTTGTTCTTGTGGAGAACGCCCTTGCTGACAGCCTTGTCCAGCTTGCGGCTGGCGGAAAGCAGTGCGGCAGCCGCAGCATCCTTGTCGGTGGACTCAACGGCGGTGTTGACGGCGCGGATGGCCGTCTTCAGCTCGGACTTGACTGCGTTGTTACGCAGGCGAGCCTTCTCGTTGGTGAGGATGCGCTTCTTCTGGGACTTGATATTAGCCACGTGTGAACTCTCTTTTTCAATGCGGAAAATGGTCTAGAGGGCTTTCAGATTGGCCATTGACTGAGCGGCGTGGGGATACCTATGGCGACCAACCATCTGTGGCCGTCGACCTGCACGGACACACAGCTGTCAATAGTAGCAGAGTGGCCGGCGGAGTGGCGATTTAGCGGCGCTCAGCGCCAGCCGTGGCGGCTCTGCAGGGCGGCGGCGATGACGCTGAAGCTTCCGGCATCGAGGATGGCGCCCTCGCGCCGGACATCCTGCGGGTTGATCTGCAGGATACGGTCCAGTTTCGCTTCGCTCGGACGCCACTGCCGGTCCCAGGGACCGGTGCCGATGTCAACGTAGTCGTCCGCCCGGCGCGCGTCGCCGTCGTGGTCCTTACTGGTCAGCATCAGGCCGAGCAGATAGCGGCCGCTGGTGCCCACCAGCAGCACCGGGCGGTCCTTGCCCCTCAAGTGGTCCTCTTCATACGGCACCCACGTCCAGACGACTTCGCCCGGCTCGGGACGACCGTTGGGGGAGGGCGCGTAATTGACCTTTGCCGTTCCGCGGAAATCGCCGGGATACACTCCGGTCAGGCCGACGGCGGCGCTACGCCCGGTGCCCGGGCGTCCGCCGGTCTTCGTGCCCGGCCGGCCCGGCTGGGCCTTCGTTCCGGATTTTGCCCTCGTTCCGGGCTTGGCCTTGGTGCCGGCCGGCCGGGCTGTGCCGGAGCTGCCGGGCGCGGAGCCCGGGCGCCCCTCCAGGAAGCGCAGGGTACTGCGGATTGCGTTGCCGATCGAGCGTAAGTTCCAGGCCATGGGAAAACCATACCGGCCGCCCGGGCAGGCGGCGGGGCGGGGCGGCAGGCGGCGGGGCGGGAGGCGACAGGGCAGGCGGCAGGACAGCGGAGGGCGGTGGCAAGGGAGGCCGGGCTTCGCGCGGAGGCTAGTGGGGCGAAGCGCGGGGGAGGACCCTGGGGCAACCACCGCGCGAAACCAGTGCGGGAAACCATGGTCCGCAACGGAAGGCGGGGATGCACTCCGTCGGGCCGGGACGTGGGAGACTATAGGTTCAGAGATGCGGCACCTCGCGGGCTGGGACACCAGCCCCGCGCCGATCTGTGGAAAAGCCAACAGTATTGCCAACAGTAAGGACCCTGCGTGTCTCCCATGGCCCGCACCGCCCCGGTGCCCGCGGCAACAGATCCGGACATCATCCGGAACTTCTGCATCATTGCGCACATTGACCACGGCAAATCCACCCTGGCCGACCGGATGCTTCAGTACACCGGCGTTGTCCAGTCCCGTGACATGAAGGCCCAGTACCTGGACCGCATGGACATTGAGCGCGAACGCGGCATCACCATCAAGTCCCAGGCAGTCCGTATGCCCTGGGAGCTCGACGGCGTCAGCTACGCGCTGAACATGATCGACACTCCCGGACACGTTGACTTCACCTACGAGGTCTCCCGCTCGCTCGCGGCCTGCGAAGGCGCCGTGCTGCTGGTGGACGCGGCCCAGGGCATCGAGGCCCAGACCCTCGCGAACCTCTACCTGGCGATGGAAAACAACCTCACCATCATCCCGGTCCTGAACAAGATCGACCTCCCGGCAGCGCAGCCCGAGAAGTACGCCGCGGAACTCGCCAACCTGATCGGCGGCGACCCCGACGACGTGCTCCGGGTTTCCGGCAAGACCGGCATGGGCGTCGAGGTCCTGCTCGACAAGATCGTCCGCGATCTTCCCGCCCCCAAGGGTGACCCGAACGCTCCGGCCCGCGCCATGATCTTCGACTCGGTCTACGACACCTACCGCGGTGTTGTCACGTATGTGCGTGTCGTTGACGGCATGCTGCACCCCCGCGAACGCATCCAGATGATGTCCACCCGCGCCACCCACGAACTCCTCGAGATCGGCGTGAGCTCCCCGGAGCCCACCCCTTCCAAGGGCCTCGGCGTTGGCGAGGTGGGCTACCTGATCACCGGTGTAAAGGACGTCCGCCTCTCCAAGGTGGGCGACACCGTCACCAACCTTGCCAAACCGGCCACCGAATCCCTCCCCGGCTACGCGGATGCCAAGCCGATGGTTTTCTCCGGCCTGTATCCGCTGGACGGCACGGACTACCCGGTGCTCCGCGATGCGCTGGAGAAGCTGATGCTCAACGACGCCGCCCTGGTTTACGAACCGGAGACGTCTGCTGCGCTGGGCTTCGGCTTCCGCGTGGGATTCCTCGGCCTGTTGCACCTGGAAATCACCCGTGAGCGGCTCGAACGCGAATACAACCTGGACCTGATCTCCACCGCCCCCAACGTGGAGTACGAGGTCACGCTGGAGGACAAGAAGGTCGTCCACGTGACGAACCCCAGCGAATACCCCACCGGCAAGATTGCGGAAGTCCGCGAACCGATGGTCGCCGCCACCATCCTGGCGCCCAACGAGTTTGTCGGCGCCATCATGGAGCTATGCCAGAGCCGCCGCGGCGTCATGGGCGGAATGGACTACCTTTCCGAGGACCGGGTCGAAATCCGCTACCGCCTGCCGCTGGCCGAAATTGTCTTCGACTTCTTCGACATCCTCAAGTCCAAGACCCGCGGCTACGGCTCGCTGGACTGGAAGGCCGACGGCGAGCAGGTGGCCGACCTGGTCAAGGTCGACATCATGCTCCAGGGCGAACAAGTGGATGCCTTCTCCGCCATCACCCACCGGGACAAGGCCTATGCCTACGGTGTGATGATGACCGGCAAGCTGCGCGAACTCATTCCGCGGCAGCAGTTCGAGGTGCCCATCCAGGCCGCCATCGGTTCCAGGATTATCGCCCGGGAAAGCATCCGGGCCATCCGCAAGGACGTGCTCGCCAAGTGCTACGGCGGTGACATCACCCGAAAGCGCAAACTGCTGGAAAAGCAGAAGGAAGGCAAGAAGCGCATGAAGATGGTGGGCCGCGTCGAAGTCCCGCAGGAAGCCTTCATCGCCGCCCTCACCACGGACGAGTCCAAGGACAAGGCCAAGAAGTAGCAGTGCCAGTAATGACTGACCCCACGCAGGCGGGCCCGGACCGTGCCTAGCGCCCTGCCGCTGGGCGACCCGGCGCCAGCCGACGGGCTGCTGCCCGCCCAGGCGCTGGACGGCGCCTCGGACCGGGCCTTCGGCCTCTACGTGCACATCCCGTTCTGTGCCGTGCGCTGCGGGTACTGCGACTTCAACACCTACACCGCCACGGAACTCGGCGGCGGGGCCTCCCAGGACGCTTACGCCGGCACCGCCATCGCGGAAGTCGAGTTCGCAGCAGCCGCCCTGCAGAGCAGCGGCCTGCCGGCACGCCCGCTCGGCACGGTCTTTTTCGGCGGCGGAACACCCACGCTGCTGCCCGCCGCGGACCTGGCCAGCATCCTCACCGCCGCCATCGGGGCCTGGGGCCTGGAGCCTGGCGCCGAGGTCACCACCGAAGCTAACCCGGACTCCGTCACCCCCGCTTCCCTGCAACTGCTGGCCGACGCCGGCTTCACCCGGGTGTCCTTTGGCATGCAGTCGGCGGTGCCGCACGTTCTGAAGGTGCTGGACCGCACCCATACCCCCAGCCGGGTGCCCCAGGCTGTCCAGTGGGCCAGGGAGGCCGGCCTCGCCGTCAGCCTCGACCTGATCTACGGAACGCCGGGGGAGTCGCTGGCCGACTGGCGCTACTCGCTGGAGACCGCGCTGTCCTACGGTCCGGACCACATCAGTGCCTACGCGCTGATCGTCGAGGAGGGCACCAAACTCGCCGCGCAGATCCGCCGCGGCGAAGTGCCGGGAATCGACGACGACGACCATGCGGCCAAATACGAACTCGCCGACGAACTGATCTCGGCCGCCGGGCTGTCCTGGTACGAGGTCAGCAACTGGTCCCGCACCCCGGAGCAGGCCTGCCGCCACAACCTCGCCTACTGGCGGGGGGACGACTGGTGGGGAATCGGCCCGGGCGCGCACTCACACGTCGGCGGCGTGCGCTGGTGGAACGTCAAGCACCCCACCGCCTATGCAAACCGTCTGGGGTCCGGTCTCTCGCCGGCCGCCGGCCGGGAAACCCTCGATTCGGAGACCCGCAACGTGGAGCGCGTCATGCTGGAAGCGCGGCTGAACTCGGGACTGGAGATCGCCAGCCTGGGCGGACTGGGCGACACCGGGCGGCACGCCGTCGCCGGACTCATTGCCGACGGACTCGTGGATCCCGTGGCGGCCTTCCATGGCAGCCTCGTCCTGACGCTCAAGGGCCGGCTGCTCGCCGACGCCGTGGTCCGCAGGATCCTGCCGGACTAGGGAACCGCTCTCTGCTGGTCGAGCCGCGCTGAAACGGCGTGCAACGAGTCGTTCAGGCGGAGTGGATCAGGAAGGTTTCCAGGCAGGAGCCCTCGTCAGGCTCTCGCCAGTCCGTTTCTGCGGCGGGGATTTGGTGCCCGGCCGGGAATAGATACCAGTCCGGGAAGGCATCCACGGGCAGGTCCAAACCGGGGTCCGGGCCGGGATCCACGGGCAGGTCCAAACCGGGGTCCGGGCCGGGATCCACGGGCAGGTCCAAAGCGGGTCCGGGCCGGGATCCACGGGCACGCCTTGGCCCAAGTCCGTATCCGATTCCGGACTGTCGTGTGGCCATTGTGGTGGTTCCCAGTCCTGCTGTTCGCTGGGATAGTGCCGTCCTGAGGGTGAGGTCCAGCCCGGCGGTTTGTGTTTGCTGGCCCCGGATGGTGTCCAGCCGGAGCCGTGTTTGAGGCGGTGGTGCTTGCGGCACGGCTGTCCGAGGTTGGAGATCCCGGTGGTGCCGCCGTCGGCCCAGGCCAGCAGGTGGTCGGCCTCGTTGTCCAACGAGTGGTTGTTGCAGCCGGGGAAGGGGCACCGGCCGTCGCGGAGCCGGAGCCAGTGGCGCATAGCCTTCGTGAGCCGGTAGCTGGTCCTCCCGATTTCCAGCGGGGCCCCGTCCCGGATCCGTCAGGACCCGGTAGAAGGAACCCGCACCGTCGGCGACCAGACGGCGGGCCATCGACGGCGGGATCGGCCCGTACCCGTCGAGGGTCGCCGGTTCCTCCCCGGCGCCGATGAGGGACAGGACCGGGACGGTGACCAGGACCTGCGCCCGCGGGACCGGCACACCCCCGCACCCGCCGTTGTCATCGGCATCGGCATCGGCATCGGTACCGCCGGCGGTCCCGTCGGTGCCGAGGAGCAAGGTGGCGGCGACGTCGGCGCGGAGCTGGGTGAGGGTCCGGGTCTCGTCCGGGCCCTGCAGCGCGCGGGCGGCGGCGGTGGTCCGTTCCCAGATCCCCGCGGCGGTGTCGGCCGGGAGGTAGGCGGAGAGCCAGGCCATCCCGTCCCGGTCCGGGCAGTACTCGACCCGCCGGTCCGCAGCGCACCTGGTGTGGCGTTCTTCGATGCTGACCGGGTGGTGGCGTTCCCGCCACGCACGGGCCTTGGCGCGGAACCGTCCCGGGACGAGGTCCCCGGCCGGGCACCCCCTTGCCGGGTTGGGTGCGTCCGGGTCCAGGAAGTGCGCCTCCAATGCGGCCGCGCCGGCCGGGTCAAGGTTGCTGGTTTCCTCCACCATGATCCGGGCGTGGGCCCAGGAGATCGTCCCGGTCTGCAAAGCCGCCAGGGTCAGCGGCAGCACAGTCGTCAGGGCCTGGCTCTCACCCAGCAGGGCGCCGGCGGCGTTTTCGCTGACGGTCAGAGCGCACGCGACCTCGGCCACCAAAGCCATTTCCTGGACGGCGCGGTCGTGCGGGGACGCTCCCGGGGACGCCAGCGCCCGGGTCGCCTCCGCGTAATCCGCGGTGAACCTGACCTTCAACGCCGCGCTCCGGGCGTCCCTCCGGGCCAACTCCCCGAGCCCGCCCAGGCACGCATCCGCCAGATCCCGCAACGGATCAGTGCCCCGCAACGGATAGGAGTCTTGCGAAGGATCAGCGTCCCGCAACGGAAAAGAGTCTTGCGAAGGATGAGCGTCCTGCAGCCCTTCGCTGCCGGGGTCATCAGGACGGTCCCCACCGGCGCCCGAGGTGAAGGCATCAAGCGCAGCAACGGACGCGGCGACGGCCTCCCAGGCCTGCCTGCCCTCCGGACTCCATGCTGTCCTGCTATCCACACTTTCAGGATCTCAGGAGCCACCGACAATATTAGAAGGCCGCCTGCGTTGCAGCCCGACACCGGAACTGACCGACAACCGGCGAGGGGACAGGGTTCCAAAAGGCGGGTGTCCGGGTCCTTATACGTCTCCCATGCCCGGAAGGGCGGGACCAAAGCGAGGCTGCAGGCGGGGCGGGCGACCTTGGACGTACAGGCCAGGCTTGGGTGACCGATGTCAGGTAGTGAGCATTCCGGCCGCTGCCCACGGCCGTTGCGGCTACAGGCCTATTTGATCCAGCGCAGGTTGTATTCGTAGCGGTGCGGCTGGCCGCGGTTGACGTGGATGCCGGCCGCGACCGAGAAGCACGTCACGGCAATCCAGATGACCGTGGCCAGGACCGCGAAGATGTTGCCCACCACCGGGACGAAAACCAGCAGGTTGCACAGTACGGCAGCAATCGTGGGGGGCAGCGTGAAGTTGAGGGCTTCCTTGGACTCCTGGGCCGTGAACGGGCCGCGGTCCTTGAAGATCAGGTAGATCAGCAGCGCGGGAACGCAGCCCAGGATGCCGCCAAAGTGGGCCAGTGTGGCCCACTGCCGGTCCTCGTTGGCCGTGAGCGGCAGCGCATTCGCGGGAACGCCGTGGTACGGGGGCTGGCCATGGCCGGCCTGGTTGCCAGTGTGTTCGCGTGCGTTATCTGCCACGGTGTCGTCCTTCGGATTGCGGTGGTGCGTTGGTGCCTGGAGGTGCCAAGGCTGCGCCGGGAGCGTAGCCGCTGTACCAAGAATACTTGCTCGGGCGCCAATTCACGGATCGGCCCGCTGGCAGGGGAGCGCTGCAGGGCTCCTCAGGGAACAGTGAGGAAGTCAATGACCTCCTCCACCCGGCCCAGTAGGGAGGGCTCCAGATCGGCGTAGCTCCGGACCGCGCCCAGGAGCTTCTGCCAGCCCAGGCCGACGTCCTCCTTGGTGCTGTGCGGCCAGCCGAAGGCCATCAGGATGCCCGTCTTCCAATCCACGCCGCGGGGGATCACCGGCCACTGCTCGATTCCGAGTACGGCAGGCCGGATTGCCTGCCAGACGTCGACGTAGGGGTGGCCCACGATCAGGACGTTACCGGCCGCGCCGGGGGACGCCATCACAGCCTCGGCGATCCGGGATTCCTTGGAATCGGGAACCAGGTGGTCCACCAGCACCCCAAGCCGGCGCCCTGGCCCGGGCCCGAACGCCGCCACGGCACCGGCAAGGTCGTCGATGCCGTGCAGCGGCTCGACGACGATGCCCTCCGCCCGGAGATCGTCACCCCAGACCTTTTCTACGAGTTCGGCGTCGTGCTTGCCCTCCACCCAGATCCGGCTCGCTTTGGCCACCTGGGCGCGCTGGCCGGCCACCCGGACGGAGCCGGAAGCGGTTCTGGTGCCTGCGGTGCCTGCGGCGGCGGCCCGGGGCGCCGGCGGCATCAGCCGGATCGGCTGGCCCTCCAGCAGGAAACCGAAGCCGAGGCGGAAGGACCGGGATTTGCCGCGGCGGTCTTCAAGGGCCACGACGTGCATGCCGCCTGACTTCTCCACCCGGGTCACGGCGCCCACCCAGCCGGACTGCACATCTTCGAGCACCATTCCGCGCTCCACCTGCACTTCCGGCAGTTGGGTTTTGGCGGGGGCGGACAGGTCCTGGGGGCCCCAGTTCTGGTACGACATTGGCTACACACTGCTTTGCGCTCGGTTTGCTGCGGCGGGCTGTGCCCGAAAACACCCACCCCAGGAGGAACGCCCGGAGCGAATCCAATGCTAACAATGCGGCGACTCATATTAGACTGGTTAGCACTTAGGCATGTCGAGTGCTAATCAACACGTCTTGGTGCCAGGACAGCGTCAGGCGCGGCCGTCGAACGGCGGCACCGGATGCGGGACAGTCGATTGGAGGTGGAGGGTGAGCGAGCCACGCAAGCTCGAAGTGCTGCGCGCCATCGTGGAGGACTACGTCCACTCACGGGAACCCGTCGGCTCCAAAGCCCTCGTAGAGCGGCACCACCTCGGAGTGTCCAGCGCCACGATCCGCAATGACATGGCGGCTCTGGAAGACGAGGGCCTCATCACGGCACCCCACACCAGCGCCGGGCGCATCCCCACGGACAAGGGCTACCGGCTCTTCGTGGACCAGATTTCGGCGGTCAAGCCGCTCTCACCGGCGGAACGGCGCGCCATCCAGGCGCTGCTGGAGGGCTCCGAGGACCTCGACGACGTTCTGGACCGGACCGTCCGGCTGCTCTCGCAGCTGACCAACCAGGTTGCCGTTGTGCAGTACCCCCACCTCAGCCGCGCCAAGGTGCGGCATATCGAATTCGTCCTGCTGGCTCCCCGCAAGGTGCTCGCTGTGCTGATCGCGGACACCGGCAAGGTCGAACAGCGGGTCATTGACGCGGGGCAGGATCTTTCCGACGATGCCCTGTCCGAACTGCGCACACGGTTCCTCGGCAGCCTCTCGGGCACTCCGCTGAACCTGCTGCCGCAGACGCTGCAGTCGGTGATTGCCAGCTGCCCGCCCGCACGGCGCAGCGCCGCCCAGTCGCTGGCCCGCGGCCTTGAGGCGCTGGCCGCCAGCAGCCGCGAGGAGCGTATGGTCATGGCCGGGACCGCCAACCTGGCCCGCTCCAACGTCGACTTCCCGCTCAGCATCGGCCCGGTGCTGGAGGCCCTCGAGGAGCAGGTGGTCATGCTCCGCCTGCTGAGCGACATGGCCGAGGACCCGCGGGGCGTGACGGTCAGCATCGGCCGGGAAAACCCGTACGACGGCCTCGCGGAGGCCTCAGTAGTGGCGACGGGCTACGGCCCGGACGCCACGGCGAAAGTCGGAGTGCTGGGCCCCACCCGGATGGACTATCCGACCACCATGGCCGCCGTCCGGGCCGTGGCCCGCTACCTTTCGCGGATCCTCGGCCCCTGACGAACCGCGTCCACCCGACCGGCCCGACGGGCCGGCACCAGACTTCTTGCCCCTAACAGGCAGTGCCCCACCGGCAGTACAAAAAGGAAGAGATACAAACTTTGAGCAGCCATTACGACGTTCTGGGAGTCTCCCGCGAAGCTACCGGAGAAGAGATCAAGAAGGCCTACCGCAAGCTGGCGCGGACCCTCCACCCGGACGTGAACCCCGGGGATGACGCCTCGGACCGGTTCAAGGCCGTCACCCACGCCTACGAGGTGCTTTCCGATCCGCAGAAACGCCGGATCTACGACACCACCGGCAACGAGAACGGCACCGACAACGGCTTCGGCGGCGGCAGCTACGCCGGCCAGGGCTTCGCGTTCCAGGACATTTTCGAAACATTCTTCGGCGCCGGCGGCCAGGCTGGACCGGCCTCCCGGGTCCGCCGCGGCCAGGACGCCCTGATCAGCGTCCGGATCGAGCTGCGCGACGCAGTGTTCGGCGTCAACAAGAAACTCGAAGTGGACACGGCCGTCACCTGCCCCACCTGCGAGGGCTCATGCTGCCGGGACGGCAGCCACCCGGAACGCTGCGACATCTGCGGCGGCAGCGGCCTGGTCCAGCGCGCCGTGCGTTCCATCCTCGGCCAGGTCATGACCACGGCCCCCTGCGGGTCCTGCGAGGGCTTCGGCACCGTCATCAAGGACCCCTGCAACGAATGCGCCGGCCAGGGCCGGATCCGCAGCCGGCGCTCCCTGACCGTCAAGGTTCCCGCCGGCGTCGCCACCGGGACCCGCATCCAGCTCTCCGGGCAGGGCGAAGCCGGTCCCGCCGGCGGTCCCGCGGGCGATCTCTACGTCGAGATCCGGGTCGCCAACGACGCCACGTACGTGCGCGACGGCGACGACCTGCACGCCAGCCTCAACATCCCGATGACGGCCGCCGCGCTGGGCACCGAGCTGACCCTCGAGACCTTCGACGGCCAGCAGGAGATCGACGTCAAAGCCGGCACCCAGTCCGGGGAAATCATTACGCTCCGCGGGCTCGGCGTCACCCACCTGCGCGGCTACGGCCGCGGCGACCTCAAGGTCCACCTCCAGGTGGACACCCCCGCCAAGCTCGACCCCGCCCAGGAGGACCTGCTCCGCCAGCTCGCGAAGCTGCGCGGGGAACAGTTCACCGAAGGAAAGCTTGCAGCGAGCGGCGGGGTCTTCGCGAAGCTCCGGGACCGGCTCGGTAACCTGTAGCGGTGAGCAACCCCGTCTTCTTCACTGCCCCCGGCACCCTGGACGGGCTGGCCCCTGGTTCCGTCTTCGTCCTTGACGGACCCGAGGCCCGCCATGCAGTCACGGTGAAGCGCCTGGCCGCGGGGGAGACCGTGGACATCGCCGACGGCGCCGGCAAGCGCCTTACCGGCACCGTGGCCGCCGCCGCGCCCAACGAACTGACGGTGGAGTGCTCCGGGCTCTCCGACGAACCCCGGCCCGGGATCCGGCTCGTCCTGGTCCAGGCCCTCGCGAAGGGCGACCGGGACGAACTCGCCGCCGAAACCGCCACCGAATTGGGGATCGACGCCGTCGTCCCCTGGCAGGCGGAACGTTCGATTGTCCGCTGGAAGGCCGAACGTGCCGCCAAGGCGCACGCCAAGTGGCAGTCCGTCGTCACGGCGGCGGCCAAGCAGGCCCGCCGTGCCTGGATCCCGGAGGTCCGCCCCGCCGTCGACGGCGCCGGGCTGCAGGCGGCAGTGGCGGCGGCCGACCTCGCCATCATCCTGCACGAGGACGCCGTCCGGCCGCTGCGTCGGGTGCTGGAGGCCTGGCAGGACGCGGGCTTCGCCGGCGACGGGTCAAACGGGGGCCGCGAGGTGCTGCTGATCGTTGGACCCGAGGGCGGAATCAGCCCGCGGGAAGTGACCAGGCTCTGCGATGCCGGCGCGGTGACAGCCCTGCTGGGACACCATGTGCTGCGTTCCTCCACGGCCGGTCCCGCCGCCACGGTCCTCGCCAGCGACATCCTGGGCCGCTGGTAGCGTCCGCCGGTCCGTCCGCGGATAAAGAGCGGTCGACTGCTCCCCACCGGCCCCCTCGCCTCGCAAGCTCGGCCAGGGAACCCTGCCGGCGTGGGCCCAGACCGCCGTTCTGAGGGTTCAAAAGGGCCGTTACGGAGCAGCCGATGCTGAAATCCGGTTGGGGTCCGCTACTTGACCGTGAACCCGCGGGTGTCGACGTTTAGGTCCTCGGCCGGGTTGCCGTCCTCGATCTGCGAGACCCGGACCTCATAGTTGCCGGGCCCAAGGTTGACCGACAGGCTGAACGCTCCCGATTGCCCGGCCTCAGCCGAGGCCGTGACCGTCCCGTCCAGGTACCTCGTCTCAACGCTGCCGTCGATGCGCAGAATCTCCCACCGGAGTTTCCCTCCCGGAACGGTACCGCGGCCGGAGATCTTGACGGCGCCGTCGTCCACGGACGTCCCCTCCTGGGGATCAATGATCCACACCGGGGCGACCATCCCGACGCTGCGGGCGGTCGGGGCGCCGAGGCGGACGTGGTTGAAGGCGACGTAGTCGGTATGCCCGTCCACGAGGACCACCACCTGGATCTGCTGGCCGGCATCGATCAGCCCCGCGCTGGCCGCGGCCGCCGTCGCGGTGTAGACAAGCTGCTGGACCGCACGCTCGGCCATGACGGGATCCACGTTGCTGTTGAAGGCATCCGCGGACATGTCCACCGTGATGACGTTCTTGCCTGAGATGGAGCTGGCCAGTTTCTTCGGGTTCTGCCACGGAGTGAAGAAGTCCGGATCGAGCGGCTTCTCGGACATCATGACCCGGAGCGCCCGCGTGACCGGATTGTCCTGCTCCGGAACGTCACGGAACTCCCGGTAGAGGAACATACTGTCGTTGCTCCGGCCGATCCAGTACACCGGCGCCTTGTTGGACGCCTGCGTGGTTTCCAGCGGCGCGCTCGTGGTCGGGGCAGTCGCCTGGGCGGACAGGACCTGCGAGGGGGCACTGGAATCCGTGATGCCGGACTGGGGGGTGGCCACACAGCCGGTAAGGGCCAGGGCCAGCGCCGCGGGCAGCGCCAGGAGCGGCAGGCCCGGACGTATCCGCCTGCCTGCCGCTGTGTCTCCAGTCCCGCGTTCCCCGATGGCCGTTGCCCTTCGCTGCTCGGTTTTATCGTTCGTACCGGCCCGCCAGCCCGGCTTAAAAGCCGTGGCGGAGGCCGGTTTCCAGCATGGCATACGGGTCCGGCGCGTAAGCGTGGATTCGGCCGGCGGGCGGGAACTGCAACGGGAACGATATGAGGCTGATACGAAGTTGATACCAAAAACCGGGGACGGCTCCGGATGACGCCAGGTGGCGGCGCGCCAGGCCGTCCCGCCCGGCGAAGTGCGCAGCCCCTCACTGGCGTAAGATAAAAGGACCCGCTGACACCCGGAAGCAGAAGGCGAGCACCGCCCTCACATCAAGCGCCGTCGGTCCGGATCAGCGGACAGACCATTTCCGAGCTGGAGGGGACCAGAGGCCCGCGGGCCAACACCATGACTGAAGCAGCGAACGGCAAGGCCCGGATCAGCGCCGGAGAGCGCGCCGCAGGTGAATTCCCCCACTCCCTACCAGGGCTGCGGACGGAGGTAGTCCTGTTCGACAACTCCGATCAGATGGTCCAGTCCCTCGGCAGTCATGACGAAGCCCTCCGCTTCATTGAGGCCCAGTTCCCGGCTGTCGACTTCCACGCCCGCGGCAACGAGCTCGCCATCAGCGGGCCGGCCGCCGACGTGCCCAGGATCATGCGCCTGCTCAACGAAGTCCGGGGACTCGTCGCCCGGGGCACGGTGATCACTCCCGCTGTCCTGCAGCAGCTTGTGTCGATGCTCCGGAGCCAGTCGCTGCAGAACCCGGTGGACGTTCTCACCCACAACATCCTCTCCAGCCGCGGCAAGACGATCCGGCCGAAGACGCTGAACCAGAAGAACTACGTGGACGCGATTGACGCCAACACGGTGATCTTCGGGATCGGCCCGGCCGGTACCGGCAAAACGTACCTGGCGATGGCCAAGGCCGTGCAGGCCCTGCAGCAAAAGGAAGTCACCCGGATCATCCTGACCCGTCCCGCCGTCGAGGCGGGGGAGCGGCTGGGATTCCTTCCCGGCACGCTCAGCGACAAGATCGACCCCTACCTGCGGCCGCTCTATGACGCCCTGCACGAAATGATGGACCCGGAATCCATCCCGCGGCTGATAGCGGCCGGCACCATCGAGGTCGCCCCGCTGGCCTACATGCGCGGACGCACGCTCAATGACGCCTTCATCATTCTGGACGAGGCACAGAACACCACCCCGGAGCAGATGAAGATGTTCCTCACCCGGCTGGGCTTCGGCTCCAAGATGGTGGTCACCGGCGACGTCACGCAGGTGGATCTGCCGTTCGGGACCCGCTCCGGCCTCCGGATCGTGGAGGACATCCTGATGGGCATCGACGACGTCAATTTCACCGTCCTGGACGCCTCCGACGTCGTCCGGCACCGCCTGGTGGGGGACATCGTCAATGCTTACAGCGTTTGGGACGAGATCCAGCGGAACCGGGTCAAGCACTCCGTGGCCCGGGACAAGCGGGGGGAACACGCGTGAGCATCGAGGTCAACAACGAATCCGGTGTCACCGTCGATGAGGCCGGGCTGGTCCGGCTGTCCCGGTTCATTTTCGAACGCCTCTTTATCCACCCGCAGGCCGAGCTGTCGATCCTGCTCGTGGACGAGCCGGCCATGGAGAAGCTGCACATAGAACTCATGGACGAGCCGGGCTCCACCGACGTGCTCTCGGTGCCTATGGACGAGCTGACGCCGGGTACCCCGGACAAGCCCACGCCGCAGGGCATGCTGGGTGACATCGCCATCTGCCCGCAGGTCGCGGAGGTCCAGGCGATGAACGCCGGCCACTCCACCCAGGACGAAATGCTGCTGCTCACCACCCACGGCATCCTGCACCTGCTCGGTTTCGATCATGCGGAGCCTGAGGAGAAGGAGGAGATGTTCGGCCTCCAGCGCGAACTGCTCGCCGCCTTCACCGGTAAAGACGCCCCCTCCGAGACGATTCAGTGACCCCACTGATCGTTGCCGGCATGGCGCTGGTGTTCCTCAGTTTTGCCGCGTTCCTGACCGCAGCTGAGTCTGCTTTCAACTACCTCTCCCGGCATGATGCCGGGGCCGCGATCCTGCACAGCCGCGGAACCGCGCTCAAGCGCATCATGGCCCAGCCCGTGGCGCACATGCGGGCCCTGCGGTTCTGGCGCATCTGGTTCGACATGGCCTCCGCCGTCGCCGTGACGGTGCTGCTGAACAGCCTGCTCGACAACGTCTGGCTCTCCGGACTCATCGCCACCGGCGTAATGGCCCTGCTGGGCTTCGTGATTGTCGGAGTGTCCCCCCGGCAACTCGGCCGGGTGCACTCGGCCGGCCTGGTCCGCTTCAGCGCCCCGGTGATCCGCTGGCTCTGCTGGGTGCTGGGCCCGATTCCCGGCTGGCTCGTCACCCTGGGCAGTGCCGTGGCCCCCGGCGCGCCCGCGGACAACGAGGCCTTCTTCAGCGAAGAGGAATTCCGGGAACTCGTGGACCGCGCCACGGAGTCAGACGTGATCGAGGACAACGAGGCCGAGCTGATCCAGTCGGTGTTCGATTTCGGCGACACCCTGGTCCGCTCCGTCATGGTGCCCCGGACCGACATCCTCAGCATCGACTCCGGTTCCAGCCTGCACCGGGCCATGTCGCTGTTCCTGCGCTCGGGCTATTCCCGGATCCCCGTCATCGGCGAGAACACGGACCAGGTCCTGGGCATCGTGTACCTCAAGGATGTGGCGGCAGTCATCCATAACCTCGGCCCCGCTCAGGAGCCGCCGGTTGTCGACGAGCTCGCCCGCGAGGTGCGCTACGTCCCTGACTCCAAGCCGGTCAGTGAACTGCTGCGCGAACTGCAGAAGGAATCGACGCACGTCGCGATCGTCATCGACGAATACGGCGGCACCGCCGGGCTCGTCACCCTCGAGGACCTCATCGAGGAAATCGTCGGTGAGATCGTCGACGAGTACGACACCGAGAGCGCGGAGGCGGTGGAACTCGGCGACGGAAGCTACCGGGTCAGCGCCCGGATGAGCATCGAGGACCTCGGCGAGCTTTTCGACCTCGAGCTCGACGACGACGAAGTGGACACCGTGGGCGGCCTGCTCGCCAAGGCCCTCGGGCGGGTGCCGATAGTCGGCAGCACCGTCGAGGTCCACGGGCTGTCCCTGCGTGCCGACCGGCTCGAGGGCCGGCGGAACCGCGTCAGCCACATCATTGCGGCCGCCGCACCAAGAGTAGAAACTGACCTTGAAGACCTTCTCGACGAGGCCACACCAATCCAACAGGGAGTCTCACGTGAGCAAGCAGAATAAGTCCGACGGCGAAGCAGCCCACGGCGGCTACCGGGCCGGTTTCGCGGTGCTGGTTGGACGCCCCAATGCGGGCAAGTCAACCCTCACCAACGCTTTGGTCGGCCAGAAGGTGGCGATTACCTCGGCCAAGCCGCAGACCACCCGGCACACCATCCGTGGCATCGTGCACCGCGACGACGCGCAGCTGATCCTGGTGGACACCCCGGGCCTGCACCGCCCCCGCACCCTGCTGGGGAAGCGGCTCAACGAGCTCGTCGCCGACACCCTCGCCGAGGTCGACGCGATCGGCTTCTGCCTGCCGGCCAATGAGAAGATCGGCCCGGGCGACAAGTTCATCGCCGCCCAGCTCGCTGCCATCGGCAACAAACCGGTCATTGCCATCGTGACGAAGTCCGATACGGTGGACCGCCAGGGGCTCACCGAGCAGCTGCTCGCCGTGGCCGCCCTGGGCCGCGAGGTCCTCGGCGAGGACGGCTGGAAGGACATCGTCCCGGTCTCCGCCACCGACGGCTTCCAGGTCGGCACCCTCGCCGACGTGCTGATCACCCACATGCCGCCGTCGCCGCCTCTCTACCCGGACGGCCACCTGACGGACGAACCGGAAGCCGTGATGATCGCCGAACTCATCCGGGAAGCCGCCCTCGAGGGCGTCCGCGACGAACTGCCGCACTCCCTTGCCGTCGTCGTGGACGAGATCGTTCCACGGGAGGGCCGGCCCGAAGACAAGCCTTTCCTCGACGTCCGGGTCAATCTCTACGTGGAGCGTCCTTCCCAGAAGGCCATCATCATCGGTAAGGGCGGTGCCCGCCTCCGCGAGGTCGGCACCAACGCCCGCAAGTCGATCGAGGCGCTGCTCGGCGCGCGCATCTACCTTGACCTGCACGTGAAAGTCGCCAAGGACTGGCAGCGCGACCCGAAGCAGCTGGTCAAGCTCGGCTTCTAGGCACAACCCGGCGCCGGCGAGGCCCGCGCCGCTCCCATGGAGCCCGCCATCGGGGAATTCCCAGATTCGGACTCTAAAATGGCCTGACCCCTGTCGTGAAAGAAGGCTCACCTGTGTCTCGACCCAGTGAAGACCGTGCTGACGGAACCGGATCCCCGGTTCGGTCAGGTTCTGCTGCCCGGCACACGGATGATCCCGCCGCGGGACCGGCACGGCATCTGGGACCCCTCCGCCGCATGCCCGGCTGGCTGAAGATTGGCACAGCCGCTGTGTCCATCCTGCTGGTTGGTGTCCTCGCGTTCGGCGCCTACTGGGTCATCCGGTTGCAGGGCAATATCAGCAAGGCATCACTCGGAGCCGGCAGCGACAAGACCGAGGGTGCACTGGACGACTCGCGGGACAGGATGCAGATCCTGATTCTGGGCTCGGACACCCGTGACGGCAAGAACGCGAAGTACGGCACGTCCGACGACGCCACGGGCTACGGGCACTCCGACGTCATGATGCTGATGGACATCTCCGCGGACAACAAGCGGGTCAGTGTGGTCAGTTTCCCCCGCGACCTGCTGGTGGACACCCCCGAATGCACCGAACAGGAATCCAAGAAGGAATTCCCGGCGCAGGAAAACGTGATGATCAACGAGGCCATGTCGGAGGCCGGCATTGGCTGCGCCGTGGACACAGTCAACAAACTGACGGGCCTGGAGGTCGACCACTTTATGATGGCCGATTTCAACGCCGTCAAGGAGCTCTCGAACACCGTGGGCGGTGTGGAGGTCTGCATCAGCGACGCCGTGTATGACCCGGATTCGAAGCTGCGGCTCCCCCAGGGGACCTCCACCGTCCAGGGCGAGCAGGCACTGGCGTTCCTGCGCACCCGGCACGCGTTCGCCGATGGCGGCGACCTCGGCCGGATCAAGGCACAGCAGGGCTTCCTGTCATCCCTCACGCGGAAGATGAAGGACGACGGCACGATGTCCAACCCCGGCAAGATGCTGGAAATCGCCGACGTCGTCACCAGGAACCTGACCATCGACGAGGGGCTCGCCTCCATCCCGACGCTGCTGACGGTGGGAAACCGGTTGAAGAACATCGACGTCGGAAAGGTCGCCTTCGTGGCGGTCCCGACGGTCCCCGCGGTGAGCGACCCGAACCGACTGCAGGTCGCGGAGCCCGCTGCTTCCCAGCTCTTCGCCGCGATGCGCAAGGATATTGACCTCACGGACCCGACGGCGCCGCCGAGCCCGTCCGCGTCCCCGGACCCCAGCGCCAGTCCCAGCCCCGAGCCGACACCCAGCGAGACGGCCCCCGCCTACGACAAGGCGCTGCAGCCCGTGACCGTGGCGAACGGCTCCGGGGTTCCGGCGCGGGCCCAGGAGATTATCCAGGCCCTCACCGCCGGCGGTTTCACCCAACTTGGCCAGCTGGCCGCCCAGCCGGTCGCAGCGACCGCCGTGTACTACGGTGCGGGCTACGAGGCTGTGGCCGCTGATGTTGCCGCCCTGCTCGGCGTTCCGGCGACCCAGGTGCTGCCCGCCGCCGGTGTCGTGGGCGTCCAGGTCTACCTGGGCAGCGACCTGGTGGGCGGCACCCCGGGCGGGGACGCCGCGGTGCAGCTGCCCTCGGACATCGTCAACCAGACCGCCGGGGACGTCGTCTGCCAGCAGGCCAATCCGGCGCTGATCACCCGGTAGCGGCGTGCGTTAACCCCACGAGGGCCGGCCCCGGGAACTGAACTGTTCCCGGGGCCGGCCCTCTGTTGTGGGCATGCCCTCGGTGCTGCCGGGGAGGGCCGCCTACCAGATGCTGACGCGCTCGTCCGCGGGCATCCACATGCCGTCCTGCTCCGCCGTGCCGAATGCCTCGTGGAAGGCGTCGAGGTTTTTGGCGATCTGGTTGGTGCGGAACTCGTTGGGGGAGTGCGGATCCGTGGCGATCCTGCGGATCGCTTCCTCGGTCCGGATGACCTGCCGCCAGCTGGCAGCCCAGGACGCAAAGAAGCGTTGCACTCCGGTCAGGCCGTCCAGCACCGGCGGCTCCTGGCCGTCGAGGCTGATCAGGTAGGCCTTGTAAGCAATCGTCAGGCCGCCGAGGTCGCCGATGTTCTCGCCCAGGGTCAGTTTGCCGTTGACGGGGTGCCCGGGCGCCGCGGCGGGGGAGAGCGCATCGAACTGGGCCACCAGTTTGGCGGCCAGCGATTCGAAGGCGCTGCGGTCGTCCTCCGTCCACCAGTTGCGGAGCAGTCCGCTGCCATCGTACTGGGAGCCCTGGTCGTCGAAGCCGTGCCCGATTTCGTGCCCGATGACGGCGCCGATGCCGCCATAGTTGACGGCATCGTCGGCGTCGGCGGTGAAGAACGGCGGCTGCAGGATCGCCGCGGGGAAAACGATCTCGTTGAGCAGCGGGTGGTAGTACGCATTCACCGTCTGCGGCGTCATCAGCCACTTCTCCCGGTCCACGGGCTTGCCCACCTCATCAAGGTGCCGGTCGACGTCGGCATTGTGCGCGCGCTCCACGTTGCCGAGCAGGTCCGACGGGTCGATGTCCACCGCGGAGTAGTCGATCCATTTGTCCGGGTAGCCGATCTTGGCCCGGAAGGAATCGAGCTTCTTCAGCGCCTCATGTTTCGTGTCCTCGCCCATCCAGGCCAGGCCGGTGATGGATTCGCGGTACGCCTCGATCAGGTGTGCGACCAGCGACTCCATCCTGGCCTTGTGCGTCTCCGGGAAATGCCGGGCCACGTAGATCTGTCCCACGGCCTCGCCGAGGGCAGCCTCGACGACGGCGACCCCGCGCTTCCACCGGTCCTTGTTGCGCGGCGTGCCGCTGAGCGTGGTGCCGTAGAAGGCGAAGTTGGCGTTCACCAACGCGGAGGAGAGGTACGGTGCTGCCGCGCTGACCACGCGCAGGGCAAGCCATTCCTGCCAGACGGACAGCGGCTCGGAGTCGAGCAGGGAGGCCGCCCCGGAGAAGAAATCCGGGGTGCTCACGACCAGCTCGGCGCGCTTTTCCGGCGTGATGGCGGCGGCGTCGAACCAGGCCGGAAGCAGCGGGAAGAGCTGCGTGGCCTCATCGGCGGATTTCAGGTTGTACGTCTTCTGCGGATCCCGCAGGGTGACTTTGTCCCAGTGGTGCGAGGCCAGCGCCGTCTCCAGCGCCACCACCCGGCCGGCCGCTGCCGCCGGGTCGGCAACGCCGGCCAGGGTGAAAACGGTCGCCACATGGTCCTGGTAGGCCTGGACCACCGCGGCGAACTTCTCCTCGCGGTAGTAGGACTCATCCGGCAGGCCCAGTCCGCCCTGGCCGGTGTACAGCAGGATCCGGTCCGGGTTGCCGGCGTCGGGGGCGGGATAGATATAAAAGAGGCCGCCGACGTCGGCGCGGAACAGCCGCCCGGAGAGAGCCACGAGTTCGGCGGTGGTCTGCGCGGCGAACACCTCGGCGAGCCGCTGCCGGATCGGGTCCAGCCCCTTGGCCTCCACCGCGGCCTCGTCCATGAAGCTGTTGTACAGGTCCCCGATTTTCTGCTCAATGCCGGTGGACTCCGCGCCGCGGGCCGCCGCGTCCTCGATGATCTCCTTCACCGCAAGCTCCGAGCCGTCCCGCAGCGCCGTGAACGTCCCCTCCAGGGGCCGGTCGTCAGGGATCTCGGTGCTCTTGAGCCAGGTGCCGTTGACATGCTCGTACAGGTCATCCTGGGGCCGGACACTGGAGTCGATATTGGACAGGGCGATTCCCGAAAGTGGCACGGATGCTCCTTTGAGAGGCAACCCGGCACCGCCTTGTTACGGTCGCCGGTCTGCATGGTGGACGTTACGGAGGTGTGGCTCCTTCATCTTACGCACCCGTGTTACTGTGAAAAGGTGCGCGCAGAACTGCTTCTTCTTAGCTGCCGCGGCGAGGCCTCAGACGCGATCTAGCGCAAGGCCCACCCTCGCTGCGGAGTTTGTGTTGCCCGGCCACCCTTTCATCAGGAATCACAGAAAAGGCCCCGATTGTAATGCGAAACGCACAGAAGACCTCAGGAATGCCCGTCCACCGCTACGTCCCGTTCCAGGACCTGATTACGGTCGAACTGCCGGACCGCACCTGGCCGGACAAGGTCATCACCAAAGCCCCGCGCTGGTGCGCCGTGGACCTCCGCGACGGCAACCAGGCCCTGATCGACCCGATGAGCCCCGCCCGCAAGCTGAAGATGTTCCAGCTGCTGGTCAGGATGGGCTACAAGGAAATTGAGGTCGGATTCCCCTCCGCCTCGCAGACGGACTTCGACTTCGTCCGCCAGCTGATCGAGGGCAACCACATTCCCGACGACGTCACCATCCAGGTCCTGACCCAGGCCCGCGAGCACCTGATCGAGCGGACCTACGAGTCGCTGGTCGGCGCCAAGCAGGCCATTGTGCACCTGTACAACTCGACGTCGGTCCTGCAGCGCCGGGTTGTCTTCAACCAGGACGAGGACGGCATCCTGGACATCGCCCTGCAGGGCGCACGGCTGTGCAAGAAATACGAAGAGACCCTGCAGGACACCCACATCACCTACGAGTACTCGCCGGAATCCTTCACCGGGACCGAGCTGGAGTACGCCGTGCGGGTCTGCAACGCCATCGCCGACGTGTTTGAGGCCTCCGCCGACAGCCAGGTCATCATCAACCTGCCGGCGACGGTGGAAATGGCCACCCCCAACGTCTACGCCGACTCCATCGAGTGGATGAGCCGCAACCTGCACCCGCGGGAGGGCATCATCCTGTCCCTGCACCCGCACAATGACCGCGGCACCGGTGTCGCGGCCGCGGAGCTGGGCTACCTGGCCGGCGCGGACCGGATCGAAGGGTGCCTGTTCGGCAACGGCGAGCGGACCGGCAACGTGGACCTGGTGACCCTGGGCCTGAACATGTTCGTCCAGGGCATCGACCCGATGATCGATTTCTCCGACATCGACGACGTCCGCCGCACCGTTGAGTACTGCAACCAGCTGCCCGTGGCCGAGCGTGCACCGTACGGCGGGGACCTCGTCTTCACCGCATTTTCCGGCTCGCACCAGGACGCCATCAAGAAGGGCCTGGAGGCGCTCGAGAAGGACGCAGCCGCCGCCGGCAAGGACGTTGCCGACTACCCCTGGCAGGTCCCGTACCTGCCGGTCGACCCGAAGGACCTCGGACGCAGCTACGAGGCCGTCATCCGGGTCAATTCCCAGTCGGGCAAGGGCGGCGTCGCCTACCTGCTGAAGAACGAGCACAACCTGGACCTGCCCCGGCGCGCCCAGATCGAGTTCTCCGGTGTCATCCAGAAGCAGACCGACACCGTGGGCGGCGAAGTCAGCGGCGCCCAGCTCTGGCAGGTCTTCCAGGATGAATACCTGCCCTCCGGCTCGGCTGACGCGCAGTGGGGACGCTACGCCCTCGGCCCGTTCAGCACGGAGACGGACGAGGACGGTTCAATGACACTGCATGCCGCGCTCAAAATCGACGGCACCCCGGTCCAGCGCACCGGCACCGGCAACGGTCCGATCGCTGCGCTGCTGAGCATCCTGCGCGAAGACGGCGTCGACGTCCGGGTGCTGGACTACAGCGAACATGCCCTGTCCGAAGGCGGCAGTGCCCTCGCCGCGGCGTACGTCGAATGCGCCGTGGGGGAGCGCGTGCTGTGGGGCGTCGGGATCGACGCCAACACCTCCACGTCCTCGCTCAAGGCCGTCATCTCGGCCGTGAACCGGGCCATCCGGGACGTCCGCGCCTAAGCCGGCCGCCACTGCGCCGCCGGGCTTTCCGGCGGCGCAGTGCTGATTGTCCGATCGGCAGCGTTTAGTTCACAGACAGTGCGAAGATTAACCGTGGCCCAACCCTCCTCCTTTGCCTCCCGCGCTTACCGTGATGACGGCGTCATTCTGCGCACCCACAAGCTGGGCGAGGCGGACCGCATCATCACCATCCTCACCAAGCACCACGGCCAGGTCCGCGCGGTGGCCAAGGGCGTCCGGCGCACAAGCAGCCGCTTCGGCGCCCGGCTGGAACCCTTTATGGTCGCGGACCTCCAACTGATTTCCGGCCGCACCCTGGACATTGTCACGCAGGCCGTCGCCAAAGGTGCCTACGGCGGCAACATCGCCGCGGATTACGGCCGCTACACCGTGGCTGCGGCCATGACGGAGACGGCGGAGAAACTCACCGACGTCGACGGCGAAGCGGGCACAGCCCAGTACAACCTCCTCGTCGGCGCCCTGGCCTCGCTGAGCCGGGGCGACCACAGCCCGGAACTCATTCTCGATTCGTACCTGCTGCGCGCCCTCGCCACCGGCGGGTGGGCTCCAAGTTTCACCGACTGTGCCCGCTGCGGGGCACGCGGGCCGCACACTGCGTTTTCGGCTCCGCTCGGCGGCATGGTGTGCGCCGACTGCCGGCCGCCGGGGTCCCCTGCGCCGGCCGCGGAAACTGTTCTGCTGCTCGGCGCGCTGCTCACCGGGGACTGGACGACGGCGGACGCGTCCGTCCCCGTGCACCGCCGCGAGGCCGCGGGCCTCGTGGCCAGCTACCTGCAGTGGCATCTGGAACGTGTCCTTAAATCCCTCAAACATGTGGAGCGAACGTAACTGTGGCGTTGGGTAAAACGAAGAATCCGGTCCGGCAGCGCAGCACCCCCGTGGTGGGCCCGTACCCGCACCCCTCCGGCGCCGTGCCCCCGGCGATCCCGGCCGAGTTCATTCCGCGGCACGTCGCGATCGTGATGGACGGCAACGGGCGCTGGGCCAACCAGCGCGGACTGCCCCGGATCGAGGGCCACAAGGCGGGGGAGCCGGCCCTGCTGGACGTGGTGGCCGGGGCGATCGAGCTCGGCATCGAGTATGTGAGCGTCTATGCCTTCTCCACGGAAAACTGGCGCCGCTCGCCCGAGGAGGTGCGCTTCCTGATGGGATTTAACAAGGATGTGCTACGTCGCCAGCGCAACCAGCTCGATGAGTGGGGCGTCCGGATCCGCTGGTCCGGCCGGCGTCCCCGGCTGTGGGGTTCGGTCATCCGCGAACTCGAGGAGGCCGAGGACTTCACCCGCGGCAACAGCACCTGCACTTTGAACATGTGTGTTAATTACGGCGGGCGCGCCGAAATCGCGGATGCGGTGTCCGCGATCGCGGAGGAAGTGGCCGCCGGGCGGCTCAAGCCGGGCGCCATCACCGAGAAAACGATCCAGAAATACCTGGACGAACCAGACCTGCCGGACGTTGACCTGTTCCTGCGCAGCTCCGGCGAGCAGCGGCTCTCCAACTTCATGCTGTGGCAGTCGGCGTATGCGGAGTTCGTCTTTATGGACACGCTGTGGCCCGATGTTGACCGGCGTACTTTGTGGGACGCCGTCGAGATTTACGCCCAGCGGGACCGCCGTTACGGCGGTGCGGTGGACGCGGCCCCTGCCGGCCCGGCCTGACCCCTGGACCGCCTGCCCCACCCGCCCGGGGGCAGGCCCCGCGCAGGCCGGGTCAGCCCGGGTACAGGCTGAGCCAGAGGACCAGGTCGTCGTAGGCTTCCTGCCGCACTGCGCGGCGGGACAGGAAGAGGTCGTGGATCGCCCCCGGGTACCGGAAGACGGCCGCCCGGCGGCCCAGCCGGAGCGCACTGCGCGCTGTTTCCTCGACATCGATCACGGCGTCGAGATCCATGAGTTCCTGGGACCATTCGGCCTGGATCCGGGTGCGTCCGGAGAGCATCACGAGCACCGGCGAGCTGATGTCCAGCCGCCGGGCCACGGCAGCGTGGCCGGCCAGGACTGCCTTCATCCAGCCCGGCCGGACGGGGAAGGATTCCTTCGGACGCCACGCGGGATCCAGCACCCATTCGCCGTGCGCGGTGCCGCTCACGCTGTCCCAGTAGCCGGGCATGCTGGGCAGCAGGAGCGCCCGGCGCGGGTCCGTGCGCGCCAGGGGCTCCACCAAATGCACCGCGATGTTCCGGATCAGGCTGCTGCCCTGCAGTTCCAGCCAGGGCGCATTGAGGACCAGGGTGCCCAGCTTCCCCGGATTCCGGTCCGCCCACAGTGCCGCCACGAGGCCACCGAGGGAATGCGCGAGCAGGTGCACCGTCGGGGCGACGGAGCTGCCGGTTCGGCCGGCGATGTCACCACCGATCGCTGCCAGCGCCGCTGCGATGTCCTCGTCATAAACGGCCAGATCGGTCGTGTAACCGGGGGTCTGCCAGTCGCGGAGACTGCGCCCGAACTTCCGCAGGTCCAAGGCGTAGAAGTGGAAGCCGCTGGCAACGAGGTGATCGGCGAGTTCGGCCTGCAGGAAATAGTCCGCCCAGCCGTGCAGGTAGAGGACCACCTTCGCCGGCGCCTGCGTCCCGTGGAGGGCGGGACGCCGGCGCGCCAGAGCCGCTTCGGTCAGCCCGGCGGCAACGCCACCCGGGCCGGTATGCCGCACCAGGGTCGCGACAACAGGCCCTTCGTCGTCCGCAGCCAGGGGCAGTTCCAGGCTCGCGAAGCGGCTGCCCAGCACGTCGTCCCGCCACAGCGGCCGCACCGCGGGAACGGTCATCCGGAGCCGCCGTCGTCCAGCACGTAGGCGCGGAGCCAGCGGGCAAGCCGGGCGTAGGCGTCGGCGCGGACGCGCGGGGCGGACAGGAACACATCATGCAGGGCGCCGTCGATCCGTTCCAGCGTGATGGTCCGGCCGAGGCTGAGGGCACGCAGGGCAATGGTGTTGACATCCAGAACCGCGTCGGTGCGCCGCATGGATTCCTTCCAGAACATCCCGTTGGCGCTGGCCCCGGAGATCAGGACCAGGATCGGGATGTCGATGTTCAATCCCCGCGCCACCCGCGACTGCCCGGTGAGGACTGCGCTCAGCCAGCCGGCCCGGACGGGGAACGCCCGGCGCGGGCGGTAGTTGTCATCCAGGGTCCATTCGCCCTCTGCGGCGCTGCTGACGCTGCGCCAGTAAAAGCCTCGTTCGGGGAGCCGGATGACGGCTTCGGGCCGGAACCGCGCGAGCGGTTCCACCATGGTCCGTGCTGCGCGGCGCACGGCCGGACTGCCGTGCATTTCCAGCCACGGGCTGTCGAGGATGAGCTGCGAGACCATCCCCGGATGCCGGCTGGCCCACAGGGCGGCAATCAGCCCGCCGGTGGAATGCCCCATCAGCGCCACGGTCGGCCGGGATTCGGCCCCGGCCTGCCCGGAGGCGATGATGTCAATCGCCGCGGTGATCTCGGCGTCGTAGTCGTCCAGGTCGGCCACATAGCCGCCGTGGGTGCCGGCGTGGAGGCTGCGCCCATGGTTGTGCATGTCGAGGGCGAAGAACGCGAAGCCCTGGCCGGTCCAGAATTCGGCGAGTTCCTCGTTGAAGAAATAGTCACTCCAGCCGTGCAGGAACAGCACGGCGCGGGGCCGGGGCCCGCCGGCTGCACCCCCGCCGGCGGCACTCCCTGCACCGGGGACGTGCCGGACCAGCGTGGCAGTCCGCTCGACGCCGTCGGGGCCGGCGGCCGGGAAGGTGCAGGCTTCGAAGTCGTCGCCGAGGATATCGGGTACCCATTCCATGGCTTCATGCTAACGCCCGGTGGCCCGCGGGTTTGGTCTGGGCCGCCGGAACCGGAAAACTAGAGCCATGCGCGTATATCCGACTTTCTTCCGGCTGGCCTTCTCATGGATGGACGCCGAACGCGCCCACAAGATCGGCTTCAAGGCCATCCGGCTCGTCCACTCCTGCGGCGCCGGACGGGTGCTGCAGAAGTTCACCTCCCCGGCGGCATCACTCCAGACCCAGGCGTTCGGCCTGACGTTCCCCTCCCCGTTCGGCCTGGCGGCCGGATTCGACAAGGAGGGCCACGGCATTGAGGCCCTCACCGAGCTGGGTTTCGGGCACGTGGAGGTCGGCACCATTACCGGCCAGGCCCAGCCCGGGAACCCCGCGCCGCGGCTTTTCCGCCTGCTCGAGGACCGGGCCGTCATCAACCGGATGGGTTTCAACAATGATGGGGCCGCCGCAGTGGCGCCCCGGCTGAAGTCCGCCCGCGCCGCCCTGCAGCGCCGACACCCCGGTGTCCGACCGGTGATCGGCGTCAACATCGGCAAAAGCAAGGTCGTGGAACTCGAGGACGCTGTGGCTGACTACCTCAGCAGCGCCCGCAGCCTGGCGCCCGCCGCCGACTACCTCGTGGTCAACGTCAGCTCCCCGAACACCCCGGGCCTGCGGCTGCTGCAGGATGTCCAAACACTGCGCCCGCTGCTGACGGCCGTAGGGGAGGCCTCGGACGAGGCTGCCGGACGCCACGTTCCGCTGCTGGTCAAGATCGCCCCGGACCTCAGCGATGACGACATCGACGACGTCGCGCGGCTGGCGCTGGACCTGAACCTGGACGGAATCATCGCCACCAACACCACCATCGCCCGCACCGGACTCGCCTCCAGCCCGGACAAGGTGGCGGCATGCGGCGCCGGCGGGCTTTCGGGAGCCCCGCTGAAGCAACGCTCGCTGGAGGTACTGGCCCGGCTGAAGGCGGCGACCGGAGGCAAACTGACCCTGGTCTCGGTGGGCGGCGTCGAAACCGCGCAGGACGTCCAGCAACGGCTCGACGCCGGCGCCACCCTCGTGCAGGGATACACGGCGTTCCTCTATGAGGGTCCGTTCTGGGCCGCCCGTATCAACCGGCTGCTCGCGAAACACCCGTCCCGGCGCTAGGCCGCGCGGCCCCGCACGGGCCGTCCCCCCGAAACCCGGGAGACGACAAAGCCCCCGGCAGCCAGACTGCCGGGGGCTTGGTGTTGAATGGGGTCAGGCGGGGTATTCGCCGCGCTTGACGAGCGGCTTGGGAAGGCGCAGGCGGCGGAACTGCAGCGAACGCATGGAGCCGTACCAGACGGTGCCGCGCTCCACGTCGCCGAATTTCTCGGCCAGGCGCTTCTTGAGCTTCCGGGACAGGATAAAGACGTCGACGAAGACCGCCAGGAACATCACCCAGAACCCGCCCAGGACGTAGATCATCTGTTCGCTGGAGGCCGGGACGAGGAGTGAGACGATCACGAAGATGAGCGCGCCGAACATCAGGTACTCGCCAAGGCTGAAGCGGGCATCAACATAGTCGCGGGCGAACCGCTTCTGCGGACCCTTGTCCCGCAGCGGCAGGAACCTCTCATCGCCGGTGTCCATGGCACGGCGCATCTTGAGCCGCTGCTCCTGGACCGCTGCACGCTCTGCGGCCTTGGAGGCCTTGCGGTCCTCCGGCACGAGCGGCCGTTTGCGGGCCGCCACCTGCGCGCTGCGCTTGGGCGTGGGCGCGCCCTTGCCGAGGGCGGTGTCCCGGGCTTCTGCCCCGGCCGCCTGCTGGTCAACTATGTCCTGCGCCGATGGCGCTTCTTTTTTACGTCCAAACACCCCTACAGAATACCCCGGGGCGGCACGCGCGAGACCCAGCCCACACAGCGTATGACCCGCTGTGTCAGTGTTCAAGGTTTCGAGTGATCTGCGGCACCGGTAGTGTTCTGGCCATGACTTCATCACCCGCGGGGAACCCGCAAACCACTGCCGCCCTGGTCGGAAACGTCGACACCGAGGCCCTCCGCCAGGCGGTCACCGAATCGTTCGACACCACGATCGCCCAGTTGACGGAGCTCGTTGCCATCCCGGGCATCGCCTGGCCCAGCTTCGACCCCGCCCCGCTGAACGCCAGCGCCGACGCCGTCGCCGAACTCGTCCGTGCCAGCGGCTTCGACGAGGTCCAGATCCTGCGGTGCAACAAGGAAGACGGGACCCCCGGCGGCCCGGCCGTCGTCGCCCGCCGTCCCGCCGCCGAGGGCAAGCCGACAATCCTGCTGTACGCGCATCACGACGTGCAGCCCACCGGAGACCTGGCCCTGTGGGAAACGGAGCCGTTCACCGCCGTCGAGCGCGACGGGCGGCTGTACGGGCGCGGTGCGGCGGACGACAAGGCCGGGATCCTCGCGCACATCGCCGCCTACTCGGCCGTGAGCCGCGTGCTGGGCGACGACCTTGGCCTCGGCGTGACCTTCTTCTTCGAGGGGGAGGAGGAAGCCGGCTCGCCGACCTTCCGCACCTTCCTGGAAACCCACCGGGAGCTGCTGCGCGCCGATGTGATCGTCGTGGCTGACTCCAGCAACTGGAAGGTCGGCATCCCCGCGCTCACCACCAGCCTCCGCGGCCTGGTCGACGGCACCATCGAGGTTAAGGTCCTGGACCACGCTGTCCACTCCGGCATGTTTGGCGGCCCCGTGCTGGACGCGCCGACCCTGCTCTCCCGGCTGATCGCCACCCTGCACGACGAGGAGGGCAACGTGGCGATTGCCGGCCTGGCCAGCCGGGACGACGTCACCGTTGACCTCTCCGAAGAGCAGTACCGGGCCGACGCCTCGGTCCTCGACGGCGTCCGGCTGGCCGGCACCGGCACAATCGCCTCGCGGATGTGGACCAAACCGGCACTGTCGATCATCGGCTTCGATGCCCCCGCCGTGGACGTCGCCTCCAACACCCTCCTGCCGCGGGCACGCGCCAAGTTCAGCCTCCGGCTCGCGCCCGGACAGGATCCGGCCGAGGCGATGGACGCCGTCCGCCGGCACGTGGAAGCCAACGCGCCGTTCGGCGCCCACGTGGTCTTCACCCCGGGGGAGAGCGGCAACGCCTTCCTCACGGACACTTCCTCCAAGGCTGCCAGCGTCGCGATGTGGGCCCTCGGCGAGGCATGGGGCGTGCCGGCGGTGGAGACCGGCATCGGTGGCTCGATTCCGTTCATTGCCGACCTGACCGAGCTGTACCCGGACGTGCAGATCCTGGTCACCGGCGTCGAGGATCCCGATTCCCGGGCGCACAGCGCGAACGAATCCCTCCACCTCGCGGACTTCCGGAACGCCATCGTGGCCGAAGCGCTGATGCTGGCCCGCTTGAATGAGGAAGGACTGGCCTGAGCGGACCGGCCGGGAGTGTTCCCCAGGGAACATCCAGCCGGCTGGGTCGGTTACGGCAGGAGTTAGAGCTACAGGGCTGATCGACGTAGCATGTAGCTATAGCCCGTACCGTTCAAGTAGGGGCGGGTGCCGCGGGAGCGGCGCCGCCACCACCGTCGTTAGAAGGTAGGCCATGAGCACTACAACCAATGAAAACAGCGCCGACACCACCGCCACGGCGGGCGAAGAACTGGCCACGCACGAGGTCAAGCTGACCGACATCGCGGCCGGCAAGGTTCGCAGCCTGCTCGAGCAGGAAGGCCGCACCGATCTGCGCCTCCGGGTGGCCGTGCAGCCGGGCGGTTGCTCTGGCCTGATCTACCAGCTCTATTTCGACGAAAGACTCCTCGACGGAGACGCTGTCCGCGACTATGACGGCGTTGAAGTTGTGGTCGACAAGATGAGCGTCCCGTACCTCAGCGGCGCCAGCATCGACTTCGAGGACACCATCTCCAAGCAGGGCTTTACCATCGACAACCCCAACGCCGGCGGCTCCTGCGCCTGCGGTGATTCCTTCCACTAAGGCCGGGCAATCCGCCCGGCCTTAGTGCCGCAGGATTCATAACGAGCGGGCCCGTCAAAAAGGTCCCGACGCACGGCGCGGACATGTGGGCGAAAACTCGCGGGGAGCGGTAAGCTCTACACCGAGTAGTAAAACTTTTAGTGTGCCCTGACCGCCATTTTGCGGCCCGGGCGACAGCAACAAGTAGGAAGGGCCGTCTGTGAGTTCGCAGAACCGAACCGGCAGCCGACGCAAACAGATCACTACGATCACTGGCTTGGCACTCGCCGGCGCGTTGGCTTTGACTGGATGTTCACCAGAGGTACAGAAAGGGTGGCTGCCCACTGAGCGTGGCACCACCAACCACACTGACCGCATCATGGACCTCTGGGTCAACTCATGGATTGCCGCCCTGGTCGTGGGCGTCATTACCTGGGGCCTGATGATCTGGTGCATCGTGGCCTACCGGCGCCGCAAAGGCACCGTCGGGTTCCCGCGGCAGAACAGCTTCAACCTGCCCCTTGAGGTCTTCTACCTGACGATCCCGCTGTTCATGGTCCTGGTGTTCTTCTACTTCACCGACCGCGACCAGCAGGCGATCGACAACCGCGCCGAGCCGGCCGACGTCGTCGTTGACGTCCGCGGCAAGCAGTGGGCGTGGGACTTCAACTACAAAAAGGGCGAGGTCATCCAGGAGGATGTCCACGAAGCCGGCGTCCAGGCGCACCTCACCGGCGAGGAAGTGGACAAGGAAAAGCTGCCCACCCTGTACCTGCCGGTCAACAAGTCGGTTGACGTGGAGCTGAACGCCCGCGACGTCATCCACTCCTTCTGGGTTCCCGCCTTCCTGCAGAAGCGCGACATGATCCCCGGAAAGACCAACTACATGAGGTTCACCCCCACCAAGGAGGGAACCTACGACGGCAAGTGTGCCGAACTCTGTGGCGAATACCACTCCGAAATGCTGTTCCGCGTGAAGGTCGTCTCCGACGCCGAATTCCAGGCGCACCTGGAGAAGCTGCGCCAGGACGGCAACACGGGCCTGCTCGGCGAAGAGTACGACCGCAACCCGGCCCCGACCGAAACCAAGTAAGGGGAGCGACGTGGCAACTACCTATTCACAGCCCACCGGGATCCTTGAGGCTCCCGTAGTACCGAAGTCCAAGGGACGCATCGTCGTCAACTGGATCACGACCACCGACCACAAGACCATCGGGTACATGTACCTGATCGCGTCCTTTGTGTTCTTCTGCTTCGGCGGAGTCATGGCGCTGCTGATCCGCGCCGAGCTGTTCGAGCCCGGCATGCAGATCCTGCAGACCAAAGAGCAGTACAACCAGCTGTTCACCATGCACGGCACCGTGATGCTGCTGATGTTCGCGACGCCGTTGTTCGCCGGCTTCGCCAACGTTATGATGCCGCTGCAGATCGGCGCCCCCGACGTCGCCTTCCCGCGGCTGAATGCCCTGGCCTTCTGGTTCTTCCTCTTCGGTTCCACCATCGCCGTGTCCGGCTTCATCACCCCGCAGGGTGCGGCATCGTTTGGCTGGTTCGCCTATGCGCCGCTGTCCAACACGACGTTCAGCCCGGGCGTGGGCGGTGACCTCTGGGTCTTCGGCCTGGCGCTCACCGGCTTCGGTACCATCCTCGGCGCGGTCAACTTCATCACCACGATTATCTGCATGCGGGCCCCGGGCATGACCATGTGGCGGATGCCGATCTTCACCTGGAACATCCTCGTCACGTCGATCCTGGTCCTGATGGCCTTCCCGCCGCTGGCCGCAGCTCTCTTCGCCCTTGGCGCGGACCGCCGCTTCGGCGCCCACATCTTCGACCCGGAGAACGGCGGCGCCGTCCTCTGGCAGCACCTGTTCTGGTTCTTCGGCCACCCCGAGGTCTACATCATCGCACTGCCGTTCTTCGGCATCGTCTCGGAGATCTTCCCGGTCTTCAGCCGCAAGCCGATCTTCGGTTACAAGGGCCTGGTCTACGCCACGATCTCCATCGCCGCACTGTCCGTGACCGTGTGGGCGCACCACATGTACGTCACCGGCTCGGTCCTGCTGCCGTTCTTCTCCTTCATGACGATGCTGATCGCCGTTCCAACCGGTGTGAAGTTCTTCAACTGGATCGGCACCATGTGGCGGGGTTCCATCACCTTCGAAACCCCCATGCTGTGGAGCATCGGCTTCCTGGCGACCTTCCTCTTCGGCGGATTGACCGGCATCATCCTCGCGTCCCCGCCGCTGGACTTCCACGTCTCAGACTCCTACTTCGTGGTGGCGCACTTCCACTACGTCGTCTTCGGCACCGTGGTGTTCGCAATGTTCGCCGGCTTCTACTTCTGGTGGCCGAAATGGACCGGCAAGATGCTCAACGAGCGCCTTGGCAAGATCCACTTCTGGATGCTGTTCCTCGGTTTCCACGGCACCTTCCTCATCCAGCACTGGCTGGGCGTCGAGGGCATGCCCCGCCGCTACGCGGACTACATGCCGCAGGACAACTTCACCTGGATGAACCAGTTCTCCACCTACGCCTCCTTCCTGCTGGGCGCCTCGCTGATCCCGTTCTTCTGGAACGTCTACATCACTTGGCGCAGCAACGAGCGCGTCGAAGTGGATGACCCGTGGGGCTTCGGCGCGTCGCTGGAATGGGCGACGTCCTGCCCGCCGCCGCGACACAACTTCACCTCGCTGCCGCGGATCCGGTCGGAGCGTCCCGCCCTGGACCTTCACCACCCCGAACTCTCGCAGTCATACACCATCGAGTCTCCTGCCCCGGCAGCAGCAACGCTCGGTAACGCCGACCAGAAGGATCAAGCCCAGTGAAAATCGAGTCGAGGATTTTCGGATACGGAGTATTCTTCTTCGTCCCGGTCGCTATCGTCTATGGTCTCCTGACCGAGTGGAATGAGCCGGTGGGCTACCTCGCGCTCCTGCTGGTAGCTGGCCTGGCCGGCATGATTGGCGCCTACTTGGCCTTCACCGCCAAGCGCGTCGGGATGCGTCCCGAGGACCGCAGCGATGCGGAGATCCATGAGGGCGCCGGTGAGCAGGGTCACTTCAGCCCCTGGAGCTGGTGGCCGCTGGTCCTCGGCCTCGCCTCGGCCGCAGGATTCCTCGGCCTGGCCGTGGGATTCTGGATCGTCTACATCGCGGCCGGTCTTGCAGTCGTTGGCCTGGTTGGTTGGGTCTACGAATACAGCCGCGGAGACCACGCGCACTAACGTCCACCAGGACACATACTGATCAATAACGACGGCGGGCCCCACCTTTTGGTGGGGCCCGCCGTCGTTGTTGGTGCAGGGGAGCCCGTGAAGGGCGCCTGTGCCGCTTAGCGGGAGCGGGCGGACTCCAACAGTGCGCGGAGGCCGTCCAGGGCGGCCTCGACGTCGTCAGGGCTGTAGCGGGCCGGGATTGCGTCGGGGGCCACGGCCAGTTGCACCTCGCAGCCGTACTGGAAGTCCTCAGTCATGACCTCCAGCAGCGAGCGGGCGTCCACGCCGGGCCTGCCGTGTTTGCTGATGGTTACGGGCAACCCGGTGTCATGCACCGCGCGGACAAAAAGCGCGGCGGGCCGCGCATGGAGTCCGACGGTGGCCTGGACGACAGCGTTCCGAACTGGCAACGGGACTCCCTTGTCTAAAATCGGGGCGGTGGTGCCGGCGGGAGACCGGCGCATTCAAGCCTAGCCGCGGCCGGCTTCCCGGGCGAACCAAGACAAGCCGGTGGTCTAGACCTGCGCCGGGCGTGGCTTAACCTTGAGGTATGACTCATTCCGGAAGGCAGCGCAGTGGCGCCCTCTGACGCTGCACGCATGGTCGGCGAGATCGACCGGAACAACGGTACGCCCATCTACATCCAGCTGAGGGAGATCCTCAGGGCCCATATAGTCAGTGCCTGCCCGCCGGGGTCGGCTTTGCCCTCGGAACGCGACCTCGCCGAGCGTTTCGGGCTGGCCCGGATGACCGTGCGCCAGGCCATCGATGCCCTCGTCGGCGAGGAGGTCATCGAGCGGGTGGTGGGCCTGGGGACTTTTGTCCGCAAACCCAAGCTGGACCTGCAGGTCAAGCTGACCTCCTACAGCGAAGAGATGCAGCGTCGCGGCATGGTTCCGGCGGCCAAGGTCCTCAGCTTCGAGCAGATCGGCGCCAGCGCCTTCCTGGCCCGGGAACTGCAACTGGAGGAGGGGACGCCCCTGGTGCGGTTCCGCCGTCTGCTGCTGGCGGACAACGAGCCTATGAGTGTGGACGAGAACTTCATCCCGGCCCACCGGGTGCCCGGGCTGCTCGACGGCGAACCGCCTACATCCCTCTACAACGTCTTGAGCGAACGTTACGGGCTGGTGATGGAGTGGGGCGAGGACATGATCGAGGCCACGGCCGCTTCGCCGTCCACGGCCCGCCTGCTCAACGTCGAGGTCGGTTCGCCCCTGCTGAAGATCCAGCGCCATGCCTTCGTGGCCCGGGCGATGGTGGACTACTCGGTGTCCTATTACCGGGCCGACCGCTACAAGCTGTGGGTGCCGCTGCAGCGCCCCGGCGTCCGCCCGACCCGGAACTACGCCTCGGGGTACCGCCCCTAAAAGCAACGCCTGCAGTTTTACTGAAGATGCGGAAAACGCAGAAAGGCCCGGTCCTGGTGGACCGGGCCTTTCTGGTGTTCACTGCAGCTGGCTAGCGGCTGAGCGTCTTCTGGGTGTCGGTTGCTTCGATTGCCTCGTGGCTACCGTGGTGGCCATGGGCCGCCTCAAGCTCAGCGGGCGTGGCTGGGGCAACCCGGTCCTCGAAGAACCACTGCGACAGCTTCGCGCGGCGCTTCTCTTTCTTGTCGACGACGCCGTTGGCGTTCGGCTCCGCGGGAAGCGGAGACGGCGACTCGAAGCCGACGAGCTTGTAGCGCTTGTATTCGTCCAGCGGGGCGTGGACCTCGATGAATTCGCCGTGCGGCAGGCGCACGATGCGGCCGGTTTCGCGGCCGTGAAGGGCAATCTCCCGGTCCTTGCGCTGCAGGGCCAGGGCAATGCGCTTCGTGACAATGAAGGCGATGACCGGGCCGATGAAGAACAGTGCCCGCAGCCAGTAGGTCACATCGTTCAGCGACACGTGGAAGTGCGTGGCGATGAGGTCTGAGCCTGCCGCTGCCCACATGACGCAGTACCAGACGAAGCCGGCCATGCCGATGGCAGTGCGGGTCGGGGCGTTGCGCGGACGGTCCAGAACGTGGTGCTCGCGGTCGTCCTTGGTGATCCACCGTTCGATCCACGGGTACATGAACATCACGGTGAAGAGAATTCCGGCCGGCACCAGGGCCGGGAGCAGTACGTTGAAGCTGAAGACCTGGCCGAACCAGACCTGTTCGACGCTCCAGTTACCGATGGTGCCCGGCATGAGGCGGAGTGCACCGTCAACGAACCCGATATACCAGTCCGGCTGGGTTCCGGCCGAGACGGGGGACGGGTCGTAGGGGCCGTAGTTCCAGATCGGGTTGATGGTGAAGAACCCTGCCATGAGGGCGACGACACCGAAGACAATGAAGAAGAAGCCGCCAGCCTTCGCCGCGTACACCGGGCCGAGCGGGTAGCCGACGACATTGCCGTCGTTGCGTCCCGGGCCGGGGTACTGGGTGTGCTTGTGCACGACCACCATAAAGAGGTGCATAACGATCATCAGGAGGATGAGCGCGGGTACCAGCAGGATGTGAAGCATGTACAGGCGGCCGATAACCATCGTGCCGGGGAATTCCCCGCCGAAGAGGAAGAACGAGATGTACGTCCCGATCACCGGAATGGACTTGATCACTCCGTCGATGATGCGCAGGCCGTTGCCGGAGAGCAGATCATCGGGGAGGGAGTAGCCGGTGAAGCCGGCAGCCATCGAGAGGATGAGCAGCACGCTGCCCACCACCCAGTTCATTTCACGGGGCTTGCGGAACGCGCCGGTGAAGAAGACGCGGAGCATGTGCACGGAGACCGAGGCGACAAACAGCAGCGCGGACCAGTGGTGGACCTGGCGCATGAACAGACCGCCGCGGACATCGAAGGAGATATCCAGTGAGGAGCTGTAGGCCACCGACATTTCCACGTTCTTCAGCGGCATGTAGGAGCCCTGGTAACGCGTCTCCGCCATCGAGGGATCGAAGAAAAACGTCAGGAAGGTGCCCGAGAGCAGCAGAATGACGAAGGAGTACAGCGCCACCTCGCCGAACATGAAGGACCAGTGGTCCGGGAAGACCTTGCGGCCGAACTCGCGGAGCATCCCTGATCCGCCGACGCGCTCGTCAACGAAGTTGGTAATGCGGCCGCCCTTGGTCTTGGCGACGAAGGCGGGGGCATTAGGCGTTGATACTGCGCTCATGCTCATCACGCTCCCAATAGCTAGGTCCTACAGGTTCTTTGAAGTCGCTGGTAGCGACCAGGTAGCCCTCGGAATCAACCGCGATTGGCAGTTGGGGGAGGGGCCGGCTGGCCGGGCCAAAGATAACCTTGCATTCCTGGGTCAGGTCGAAGGTTGACTGGTGGCACGGGCAGAGCAGGTGGTGGGTCTGCTGCTCGTACAGGGCAACAGGGCAACCCACGTGGGTGCAGATCTTGGAGTAGGCGACTATCCCGTTATAGGCCCAGTCCTCGCGTCCCGGGGAAGGATTGAGCGATTCCGGGTTAAGGCGCATCAGCAGAACAACGGCCTTGGCCTTTTCTTCCAGCTTGTGTTCGTGCAGTTCGTTCAAGCCTTCCGGAATGACATGGAAAGCTGAACCGATGGTCACATCGGCTGCCCTGATGGGGGTGCCGTCAGGATCGCGGGCAAGCCGCTTGAGCTTGCCCTCCTGGGGTGCCCACATCGTGTGCTTCAGGGCGTCGTCAGGACGCGGACCCAGATCACCGAAGATGGCAAGGGCCGGCAGGGGAGCCAGCGCCACGGCGCCCAAGAGGGTGTTGCGGATCAGCGGACGGCGCTTGATGCCGGTTTCCTCGGCGATGTCGTCGACGATCCGGACAGCGGCCTGGCGGTCTTCCTCGGTGCGGATGGCATGGCGCTCTTCCGAGACTTCATGGTCCGGCATGAGGGCTTTGGCCCAGTGCACGATGCCGGTGCCGATGCCAAGCATGGCAAAGGCGGTGCCGAGGCCCAGCAGCATGTTCTGCAGCCGGACCGTCGCGATCCCGGTACCGTCCCCCAGATCGATGGCAAAGTACGCCACCAGGAATATCAGGGTGCCAACGACCGAGGTCCCGAACAGAAGGGCTACCTGCCGTTCTGCTCGTTTGGCGGCCTTCGGGTCCGTGTCGGCCAGGCGCAAACGATGCGGAGGAAGTCCAGGATCCTGGAACTTCTCCACCTCATTCTGACCAGCCGTAGCTACGGTGCCCGAGTGGTTCGGACTGCCGTCACTATGGTTGCCCATAATTCGCCTCATCCCTCTCTCGTCTCGGCGAATGCCGAGTTAGCTTTCAATTCAAACTGCTGACGGGTCAGCAGAAAACTCTTACAGGTGCAGCAGGTGGGCTTAGGACGTCCGGGACGTAAGCCAGATGGTGAACGCGATGATGACACCCAGACCGGCGATCCAGACGAACAGGCCTTCAGACACCGGACCCAAAGCACCCAGATCCGCGCCGCCGGGAGAGCCGTTGGCTTCGATCTGCTTCAGGAACGTGATGATGTCGCGCTTGCCCTCCGGGCTGACGTTGGCGTCGCTGAAGACCGGCATGTTCTGCGGGCCGGTGACCATCGCTTCGTAGATGTGCTTTTCGGAGACACCGCTCAGGGCCGGAGCGAACTTGCCCCGGGTCAGGGCGCCGCCGGCAGCCGCAGCGTTGTGGCACATGGCACAGTTCACGCGGAACAGTTCCCCGCCCTTGGCGGCGTCGCCCTGGCCATCGAGGACACTTGCCTCCGGGATGGACGGGCCGGGGCCGAGCGAAGCAACGTAAGCGGACAGCTGGTGCGTCTGCTCCTCGTTGAACTGGGCGGGCTTCTTGTAGGCCTGCGGGCCGTTCATCTGCATGGGCATACGGCCGGTGCCAACCTGGAAGTCAACGGCGGCAGCGCCGACACCAACCAGGGAGGGGCCGGCTTGGGACCCGCTGGCGCCCATGCCATGGCAGGTGGCGCAGTTGGCGGCAAAGAGCTTGCCGCCTTCCTCTGCGTCATTTGCGCTGAAGCTGGTAGTGGCTTTGGCCTGGTTGACGGTGGTGGCTACGGCGTACAGCCCACCAGTGACCAGGAGGCCCATCAGCAGCAGTGCAATTGCTGCGAGTGGGTGACGTCGCTTCTGCGAGAGTGCCTTCACGTGGTGGTTCCTTTTTTCGATCCTGCGTTGGCTCCGGGAGCCACTTCTTGAGATTCTACCTCTTGTAGAACAAGAGTCAGGTTTTTTTCTACTTGAGCACGTAGATGACCAGGAAGAGGCCGATCCAGACGACGTCGACGAAGTGCCAGTAGTACGAGGTGACAATCGCGGAGGTTGCTTCAAAGTGGCCGAACTTCTTCGCTGCGAAGGAGCGGCCCATGATGAGGAGGAAGGCAACCAGGCCGCCGATAACGTGCAGGCCGTGGAAGCCCGTGGTGATGTAGAACGCCGATCCGTAGGCGTTGGAGGAGAGTGAGACATGCTCGGAAACGAGCATGGCGTACTCAGTCGCCTGGCCGGCCACGAAGACGGCACCCATGACGAACGTCACGGTGAACCATTCGTTCATTCCCCAGCGGGTAAAGCTGAGGGGACCGCCGCTTCGACGCGGCTGAAGCCGCTCAGCGGCGAAGACGCCCATCTGGCAAGTAAAGGAACTTGCCACAAGGACGATCGTGTTGATGAGCGCAAAGGGGAAGTTGAGCTTGGCTGTCTCGTCGGCCCACATCTGTCCGGAAGTCGAACGGAGTGTGAAGTACATGGCGAAGAGACCGGCGAAGAACATCAACTCACTGGACAGCCAGACTACGGTTCCAACAGAAACCATGTTCGGGCGATTCAGCGTCGGGTGCGCCGGGGTACTGGGGGCATGGGTCGCAGATGTCACATAGACATTATGTCTATAAAACTCCCTCCTGCCCAACGCAAACCGCGTTTTGGGGGGACTTTTTCTACAAAGACGCGAATTCGCGCGGAAAAGTTCCCGGGCCGGTTCACATTGGTCTTTGCAGTGTGCACCTCGATAGCATCAGAACGTGACTTCTCAGGGATCTGCACAGGCGGCAGTCAACACGTGGCCGCGGCTCATTAACGCACTCATTGGCGGGACGGATCTCACCACCGGCAACACGGAGTGGGCGATGAACTCGATCATGTCGGGGGAGGCCACGCCGGCCCAGGTTGCCGGCTTCCTCGTGGCACTCCGGTCCAAGGGCGAGACCGTGGACGAACTGGTCGGCCTGGTCGAGGCGATGATTGCTAACGCAAGCCCCATTGAGATAGCAGGGCAGAAGCTGGACATCGTCGGAACCGGTGGAGACCAGCAGAACACGGTGAATATTTCCACGATGGCAGCGCTGATAGCGGCCGGCGCCGGGGCCAAGGTGGTCAAGCATGGCAACCGTGCAGCGTCCTCGACCTCCGGGTCCGCGGACGTCCTCGAAGCCCTGGGGGTCCGGCTGGACCTGCCGATCCCGCGGGTTGCCCTCAACGCGGAAGAGGCGGGCATCACGTTCTGCTTCGCCCAGGTATTCCACCCTTCGATGCGCCATGCCGCCGTCGCCCGCCGGGAACTCGGCGTACCGACGGCCTTTAACTTCCTGGGCCCCATGATCAACCCGGCCCACGTGCAGGCCTCGGCGGTCGGGGTGGCCAATGAGCGCATGGCTCCGCTGGTGGCCGGGGTACTTGCCAAGCGTGGCAGCCGCGGACTGGTGTTCCGGGGGAGTGACGGCCTCGACGAGCTCACCACCACCGGGCCGTCCCGGGTGTGGGAAATCCGGAGCGGGGCCGTAAGTGAGGAAATGTTCGATCCGCGGGATCTGGGCGTCCGCCAGGCAACCCTTGAGGAACTGCGCGGCGGGGACGCTGCGGCCAATGCCGCCGTCGTGCGGTCCGTGCTTGCCGGCGGCCCCGGTTCGGCGCGCGATGCAGCCCTGCTGAACGCTGCTGCCGGACTCGTGGCTTTTGATCTGGATGCTGCCGGACCGTTCAGTGAGCGGATGGCCGCCGCGTTGAAGCGCGCAGAAGAGTCCATCGAGTCGGGTGCGGCGGCAGCGGTGCTGGACCGGTGGGTCGCGCTCTCGCGCAGCTGAACGGTCCCGGGTACGCCGGCCGCCGGGCCAACTCAGCTGCCGGGACCGGGTCCCGCGGAAGCTTACTGTTCGAAGCCGAGCGCGAAGGCCGCGTCGAGGTCGTGCTGGGAATAGGCCCGGAACGCGATCTGGGTGGTGGTGTGGACCACGCCGGCCACCTTGGAAAGCTTGTCCGCGATGACATCCGCCAGATCGTCATGCTTCGGAACCCGGGCGATCGCGATGAGGTCCCACTCGCCGGTCACGGAGTAGACCTCGCTGATGCCCTGGATGGCGGAGATTTCTTCCGCGGTCTCCGGGATGCGGGAAGCGTCTGTCTTAATCAGGACGAAAGCAGTGACCACGTGTGAGCCTTTCCGGATCTGTTGCGTCGTTGCCGGCCGGGTATTGGCGCCCGGACGGTACTCCTCCGGGCCTCGGCCATGTCCTTGCAAGCCTAGTCCATCACGCCCCGCGGCGCCGTGTGTTGAGCCGCCGGACCCCAGCGGCCAGCAGCCGGTATCCGAGCAGCAGAAGGCCCAGGCTGAGCAGCGCCACGATAACGAACGGCAGGACTACTGTCTGCCCGGTGACGGCGCGCAGGAGCATGCCAATAGTGACCGTGCCGAGCCAGACGCCGACTCCGGCCGGCCAGAGGGCGAGGGGCGAGCGCCAAATGCGCAGTGCCAGCCAGGAGAGCGCCGCACCGACGAGGAAGGGCCAGGCCGTGGAAAATACGCCGATCACGATGTCCCCGCGCTGATGTGCGTCCCGGCCGATGGCTGCGAAGACGAGAATCAATGCGGCATCGGCGCAGGCGGCCAGCACTGCCGTCCGCCGTGCCGTTGTTCCTGACGCGGAGTCGGTGGCGGTAGGGCGGGGGAGCGGAGGCGTTGCGGAAGGCATGCTCCAAGCGTAGCCGTGCAGGCTGGATCGAAAGCCAGTGCGGCTGGCTCAAGGACCGGTACGGGGTCTCGTGGCAGGTGGTCCCCTCCGTGCTGGGCGAGCTGATTGGGGGCCCGGACCCGGAGGGGTCCCAACGCGCCATGCAGGCCATCCTTTGGTACGCACAAGCTTGATGACGTGGCGCTGCAGAGGGCCTACGGCGGCAGCTAGGCAGGAAGCGCCGAGCCGGACTTCCGCGGCGCTGCGGCGGCGGTGGCCATTGCATCTTGCCGTCGGTTCCTCCCAGGGTGTCCAATCCATATAGGCAGCCGCAGGCTGCACGGAGGCCGGCGCTTCGGCCGCCCGACGGATGCAAGCCAGGAGGTCCCCATGGCCGCGAAAGACGCCAAGGTTCCGGCGAAGGCCGCCAGCCGGGGCACGTCCGAACTCCGGCGGGCCGACGCCTCTGATATCCGGCCGCCCGACCAGCCGGAGTTGATCCGGAATGTGGCGCTGGTTGGCCATTCGGGCGCCGGGAAGACGATGCTGGCCGAGGCGCTGCTGGCCGCGACGGGTGTGATATCGCGGAAGGGATCCATCACCGAAGGCACCACCGTAAGTGACTCGGAGCCTGCCGCGGTCCACCAGCAACGATCCGTCGCCCTCTCCGTGGTGCCCGTGATGGTCGGCAACATCAAGGTAAACCTCCTCGATACGCCGGGCTACCCGGACTTCGTCGGCGAACTGCGCGCAGGGCTGCGTGCGGCGGACTCAGCGCTTTTCGTCGTCTCGGCTGTTGACGACATTGATGTTGCCACTACAGCGCTGTGGGGAGAATGCCAGCGCGTTGGGGTACCGCGGGCGGTGGTGATCAGCCGGCTGGACCATCCCAGGGCGGACTTCGACGCGGCGCTCGAGAGATGCCGGCATGCTTTTGGTGACACGGTGCTGCCGCTCTACCTGCCGGTCCGTACCGGGGCGGAAGTCACCGCGTTGCTGGGACTGCTCACGGACACTGTGTCGGGACAGTCGGCGGATGATGCGCTGCCCGTGTCCCGGACGGCCGACGACGTCGAACGCGCCGCCTCTGCGGCGGCACGGGGCGCGCTCATCGAAGGGATCATCGCCGAAAGCGAGGATGAGTCGTTGATGGACCGGTACCTCGGCGGCGAGGAGATCCCGCCTGACATCCTCATCAGCGACCTGGAGACGGCAGTCACGAGGGGTTCCTTCCACCCGGTGATCGCAACGTCCGCGGAGACCGGCGTCGGCCTGGCGGAACTGCTGGAATTCGTGGCACGGGCCTTCCCGTCGCCGACCGAACGTGAACGTCCTGCGGTGTCCCACCTTGAAGGCACCCCGGCCGTGCCGCTGGACTGCAACCCTGCGGGGCCGCTGCTTGGCGAAGTCGTGCGCACCATGATCGACCCGTTCCTGGGCCGCGTCTGCCTGGTCCGCCTCTTTTCCGGCACACTGCGCGAGGACACGGCCGTCCATGTGGCCGGGCACGGCCTGGCGGAACGGGGCCACGCCGACCACGACAGTGACGAGCGTGTCTCCCACGTGTATTCCCCGCTGGGATCCAGCCTGCGGCCGGTGCCGTTCAGCGTGGCGGGAGACATTTGCGCGCTCACGAAACTGGGGCCGGCTGAGACCGGTGACACGGTATCGGCCAAGGAACTGCCTTTGCTGATCGAGCCGTGGGAGATGCCGGACGCCCTGCTGCCGGTTGCCGTTGAGGCGGCCTCCCATGGCGATGAGGATGCCCTGGCCCGGAGCCTGGGAAAGGTCGCGGCCGGGGACCCGGCGCTCCGGGTGGAACGGAACGCAGAGACGCACCAGCTGATCCTCTGGTGCATGGGCGAGGCGCACGCGGATGTCGTCCTGGGCCGGCTGCGCGAGCAGGGCGTCAACCTGCACACGGTCGATGTGGTCACTCCGCTGCGGGAGACGTTTGCCGGCCCCTCGGCGGGCCACGGCCGGCACGTCAAGCAGTCGGGCGGCCACGGCCAGTACGCCGTTTGCGACATCGAGGTGGAGCCATTGGACCGCGGAGCCGGCTTCGAATTCGTCGACAACACCGTGGGCGGGGTGATCCCGGGACCCTTCATCGCCTCGGTGGAGAAGGGCGTGCGGGCGCAGATGCAGAAGGGCGTTTCGGCCGGCTTTCCGGTGGTTGATATCCGGGTGACGCTGCTCGGCGGCAAGGCCCACAGTGTGGATTCGTCGGACGCCGCCTTCCAGGCCGCGGGGGCATTGGCCTTGCGGGAGGCCGCGGCCGCAGGACGCATCCAGCTCCTGGAACCCGTCTCGGCCGTCATCATCAGCGTCTCGGATGAGCATGTGGGCGCGGTGATGAGTGACCTGTCATCGCGCCGTGCCCGTTTGACCGGAACGACGTCGAGCGGGGGAGGCCTGACTGAAATCACCGCCGAAGTGCCGGACCAGGAGTTGTTGCGGTACACGATCGAGCTGCGTGCCCTGACGTCGGGGAGCGGCCGTTTCAGCCGGAGCTACCTGCGCCACGAACCGGTGCCCGTCGCCGCCGCCCGCGCCGCCACGAAGGACTGAGGGCCTGCGGACGGGACGCGACGGCGGCTCCGCCGTGTGGCCTATTTGAGCACCTCGCAGAGCGGGACGTACTTCAGGTTTGACGTGGAGTCGCCGGTGTTGGTGGCATCGTGGACCACCAGCAGTCCGTCCTCTAACTGCGGTCCGGCATTCAGGCTTGTGACGTCCAACCCGTCCGTGCCCGTCACGGCATCGATAGTCCCGTTGGCGGCGATGGAGAAGCTTTTGACGCCAGTATGCGTCGGGAAGGAACTCGGAGCCCTCACGGAGAGTCGGCTGTAGTGGGAAGTCTGCTGAGCATTAGGGGCCGGTGTCAAGCCTTCGCGGAGAGAAGCGTGACTGACCGTGAACATCGCGCGGCACGGCCGTAGAAAGCGGCGTCATTTGAGTACCTCGCTGAGCGGGACGTACTTCAGATTCGACGTCGTGCCGCCCTGGTTGGATTCGTCGTGCACCACCAGCAGCCCCTGCTCGAACCTTGGTCCGACGTTTTCAGCGGTCACGGCCAGGCCGTCGGTGCCAGTCACCGCGTCCACTGACCCATTGCCGGCGACCTCGAAAGTCTTGAGGAACGTGTTGTCTCCAGCCCTGTCGTAGATGGCGATGGTGGAGTTGCCCTGGCTGGATACGAAGAGGTAGCCCGTGCCGTCCGCGCCAGAGGCGATGCCCATCCCCTCGATGTCCGCCTCGAGCCGGCCCGCCCCCACTTCGTCCACGGAACTTCGACCGGTACCAGCGTCCGGTTCCGCGCCGTACTTCCAGATGCCACTGTCCTCCTGCCCGACGTACAGGTGGCCGAGCTCATCATCAGCGACGCAGCTCTCGGTGATGCTGCTGACCGGCAGTGTCCTGACGAGGGTGGCGTCAACCATACCTGCGCCGTCATCGACCAGCTCGAATTGCTGGACCGACCCTGGCCCGTTGGGTGTCACAAAGGCGTAGAACTTTCCGCTGGCCTGGCTGCGGTACATGCAGAAACCGTAGTTGGGTGCCTCAGTCTCGATGATTCGGGCTGCGACCGGTGACAGGGTCCTGGCTGCGGTGTCGAGGGACCATAATGCGAGCGTGTTGTCCGACCGGTTGTTGCCGCCGACCAGGACCATCGACGACCCCGACGACGGGAACCCGGTCCGCAGGTCGACATTGCCGATCATTCCGTCCGGGCGGAAGTGGAGCAACTTGCCGCTCATATCGAAGACCCCGATACCCCCGCCGGACTGCGACTTGTTGTCAGCTATCACCACGCTGTTGGCGGGGTCGGCAGGATCGGCCCAAATCGCGGAGTCATCCGAAATGTCTCCCGAACCCGAAAATTCCTCGGTCTCGAGTGCCGGCAACGCACTCGGATCCGCCAGTCCGGAAGTGGGTGAGCCCCTGGGAGCGGGAGTTGGCGCGGGACTGGTCGCTGACTGGGACGCCGGCGGGGCCTGGCCGGGTCCGCAACCGATCAGGGCCGAAGTGCACAGCGCAACCAGCGCGGGCAACATGGCTGCAGTTCGGGCGTGGCCGGCCATTGCTCGCTCCCTGGTCCCTGTTGTTCCTGGCCAAACGTTGACGTCTTGGGAGTATGTGGACACCGTGCCGCGACTGTCAAGCATCCGGGGGAAGGGGTCGGACGGCGACGTGCCGGTCGTCAGCCGGGTTGTGGCCAAGAGCCCGGCCCGACCGTTAAGCGGCCGGACCGGACATTCAGGCCAAGTTTAGTGCTGTCCCAAGCCGCGGCCGAGCGGTGGGACGGGGCCTGGTCGATCTCCCAGGCCCCGCTCGCGCTCGCCCGCGCTGGTGGTGTCGCTCAACGCTGTCCCGTCGGATTCGCCGTCGGTATCCACGAGGCCATTGGTCTGGTCGAACGGCTTCGCGTCCGACCGGCCAACTGGGTCGTTCGCGGAACGGGTCGTGTCCTGGGTGATCCCCTCTCCAGGGAAGACGCTGCCCGCGGTGCCGGTGGGTGGCTCGGCTAAAGGCGGCGTCGTTGCTGGCGGTACGGCTTTCGCAGTGCCGGGTGACGCCGCGTCGGCGGCAGTGTCTTTGTGGCCTGCCGCCGCTACGCCTGCCGCGGCCGCGGCAACGAGTCCCACGCCGGCAATGACTTTGCCTGAAACGCCGGCTTTGCCGCTGTCTCCCTGCGATGCGGCTGCCGCGTCAATTCCTGGCGTGACCTCGGAGGCGCCCTCGCTGACGGTTCCCCGCCAAGCACCAGTTGCATAGCCCTCATCTTCGACGAAGGCCTTGAAGCGGTTGAGGTCGTTCTCGGCCTGCTTGTCCACAATATTGAGCTTGTCGCCAACCTTTTCCACGATGCCTTCGGGTTCATAATCAAGTGCCAGCTGCACGGATGTCTGCCCGCCGCCGAGATCTTCGAACGACACCGCGCCTGCGTTGGTGGCACCCTCGGTCGCGGCCCATGCAATTCTCCGGTCCGGTATCTGCTCCAGGATTCGGGCCTGCCATTGCCGGCGCACCCCGGCGATCTCTGCAATCCACTCAAGCCGGTCGTCGCTGAGCTGTTTGACGCTCTTTACCCCGCCCATGAAGTGGGGAAATTCCTCGAACTGTGTCCACTGGTTATAGGCAACGCTCACAGGAACGTTGACGAGAATCCGCTTTTCAACCCTGGTGCTCACGATGTCTCCTTTGACTTAATTCGGAAACTGACGAGAGTCAACTAATCATCAGTAGGCTTAGTATATCTGCTGGGGTGAGGTGAGGCCAGAGGCCGAACGAGACTTATCGATCGGAGGGTGGGGGAGTCGGCAAGGACCGCGAATCGTTCCGCGGAAAGGTCACCCGGACTTTGCGTTGGGGTCATGGTCTTCGATCGGGCCCATGTTGTGCAACGCTGGTGGCATGGATCTGGAGGTGTTTCCCGCGCTCACGATTCCGTCGTCGGAACTGCGCTGGCGGTTCTCGCGATCGTCCGGGCCGGGCGGTCAACACGTCAACACCTCGGACAGCCGCGCCGAGCTCTCGTGGAACGTCGTCGACTCCGTGGCGCTTTCGGATGACCAGCGGCTGCTGCTCGTTACGCGTCTCGGCCGTCGTCTGAGCGCCGGAGTGATTACCGTGAGCGCCTCCGAGCGGCGCTCCCAGCTGCGCAATCGCGAGATCGCCCTGGCTAAGCTCGCAGACCTCGTGGCAGAGGGACTCGCTCCTGAAGCCGCCGGACGCCGTGCAACCAAACCCACCCGGGGCTCAAACCGTCGTCGCCTCGCCGCAAAGGTACAGCGGTCGGCGACGAAACGGCAGCGACAGCGGCCGTCTGCCGAATAGCCCCGCACAGTCGGCAATTGTCAGCAGCCGCGCAGGGGGATCGTCAACACCCAACGGACAGACCTGCGCTGGCCCATCGGCCAGGCATCTTTGGCGTCCGGCGATTGAGACTGAGGGAGTGGCGCTGTTGGTGATCCGTTGTTTTCAAGGGGCGAATGTTTGAGGGAGCAGCGTCGCTATGGTTAAGCCGCATGGTCGCAGTTGTTAATTCGCGCGAGATATCTGGTGAGCGAGTTGGGGGAGTCTCTTGTTTTCAATCTATTTACCTGCGGGTGAGCCGTGGTTCTCGAGCCGGCGGCGGGTGCTGGATGTTGACCGTGATATTTCAGTGCAGCTGGGTGCCCTCACAGGACGCGATTCGGGAAAGGCTTTTGTGTTGAGCCATGGGGACATGCGCATCCCGTTTCACACGGAAGAACGAACGGGCCTCGTTGACCATTTGACCGAAAGGCCATTTTTTACATCCGAGATTGTCTCCTTCGGCACGAGTGTCTACCTCAAGGGCGACAGGGACGTCCCGAACTATGAGTTCAGCGATGACGTCGAAGCGCGCCTTTGGCGCCGGATCGCCGCGGAGGCTGTGTTGATTTTCGGGATGGACTACAACGGTTTCGAACTCGACCCTGACTACGCCCGCGTCCTGCTTAATAGTGAGCTTATGACGCGCCGCGATTTTGGCTACGTCCAATAAAACAACGGTAAAGCGTGGTTGGTGGCAACGGGGGACAGTTGTCATCCGCCCCATACTTGCCACTCTTGTTGGGTTTACTTTACATAATGTTGATTATCGGCGTTTAGAGTTCCGGGAAACACCGGCGGGAGATGCGCCCTCCGTTCTGGCCCGAACTCGATTATGGCGATGCTCTTCCTGCTCGCCTCCGGAGCGGCACGCAGCGCAGGGTTTAGCTGTCCCGTTATGCTCGCGCCTTTGCGGTCTCAGGCGGAGGTCGGCACGATGTTGTGGTTGAGGCGGAAAAGGTTGTGCGGGTCGAAACGGTTCTTCAGGGCCACCAGTCGGTCATATGTCTCCGCCCCGTAGGCCTCACGTGCGGCCTCGGTGATGTCTTGTCCGGTTTCTGCACCGAGGAAGTTGACGTACTGGCCGTACTCGCCGAACGGCTGCATAAGCGTGTAGGCCTTCCGGGCGAATGCGCTCAGCCGCTCGTCCTCCGCCGGGTCGTTCCAGAAGCCGTAGATGTTCAGCCAGTACTTCGCCGAGCGGTTGGGAAACGCCGTGGCCTCCTCCGGCACTCGCCCGAAGGCCCCTTCCATGTGGTGGATATCGATCCCGGTCCCGAACCAGGTCACTTCAGAGGCGAAACCGGCCAGAACACCGACGGCGTCATCGTCCATTCGGGAGAACGACAAGTTTTTCCAGTACCCCCGGGAGCCCTTGGGAAAGAGGCCGTCCATGGCGGACTGCCACTCCGGCCAGGCGGTCGGCGCGACTTCCTCCTCGTCCGGGGGCGCGGCGTCGCGCAGCTGCTCGATCAGCTTGAGCCCAGGCTGGTGGTTCTCCGAAGCCCAGACAAAGCCGATGATCATCCATGGCTCCTCCCCCATCTCGAAGTCTGGCGGAAGCACCAGGAAGGAGACGATAGGGTTCATTTCCTCGGGTAGGTCCTGCGTCCACCGGGCGAACGCGCCCAGCGCGCTCTTCCAGCGGGTCGGGCGGTAGAAGAAGTTTCCGCCCAGTACGGCAGCCGGCAGTGGCCGGGCGCGGAAGGTGAAGGACGAGACCACCCCGAAGTTTCCGCCCCCGCCGCGCAACCCCCAGAACAGCTCGGGGTTTTCCGTTTCGCTGGCGTGCAGGTGCTCTCCGGTGGCCGTGATGACATCGGCGGAGGCCAGGTTGTCCAGGCTCAGACCGTTGGAGCGGGTCAGCCAGCCCACCCCTCCGCCGAGGGTCAGCCCGGCGACCCCTGTGGCGCTGATCACGCCAAGCGGCACAGCCAGTCCGTGCGTGGTGGTGGCCCGGTCCACGTCTGCCAAGGTCACCCCGGGTTCCACGGTCACGAGCCGGTTTTTCACATCGACCTCCACACCGCGCAACTGGCCTAGATCCAGGACGAGCCCGCCCTCGACAGTGCCGTGGCCGGCGATGTTGTGCCCGCCGCCGCGAACGGCGAGCGGCAGGCCGGTGCGCCGGGCCGTGTGAAGGACGGGATCAATGTCTCCGACCGCTCCCGCCCGGATGACCGCCCGGGGGTGCACGTCGATCATGCCGTTCCATACCGCCCGCGCCTCGTCGTACAACGGATCCTGCGGTTCGATCACAGACCCCGCCAGGTGCCCGCGCAACTCCTGCAGAGCGCGGTCCATTTCGCCGGCCTGCTCCCCCTGATGCATTGTGCTCATCGGTCTGCTGCCTCCGTGCCATAGGGATTGGTACCCCAGGTCCAATAATGGAATTGATCTCGCCGGGGTCGGCGCTGCAGGGCGATACTTCCAGCCGCCAAGGTACTGGAACAGTTCGCGGTGTCCACAGTATAGATTCGCCTGCGGCGCCGGACAACAGACGACCAGGCAGCCGCACCTGGGCGCCAGACCGTCGAGGCGATGGCGGACGACGCCGCGGCGAGGCTGGGCTCACAGCGGCCGGTCACCGGGCGACGTAGGCCGCCAGGTGCTCGCCGGTGAGGGTGCTGCGCCCGGCGATCAGCTCGGCCGGTGTCCCCTCGAAGACGATCCGGCCGCCGTCGTGGCCGGCTCCCGGGCCGAGGTCGATGATCCAGTCGGCGTGCGCCATGACGGCCTGGTGGTGCTCGATGACGATGACCGACTTGCCGGAGTCCACCAGGCGGTCGAGGAGGCCCAGCAGGTTCTGGACATCGGCGAGGTGCAGGCCGGTGGTGGGCTCGTCGAGGACGTAAACGTCACCCTTCTCGGCCATCTGGGTGGCCAGCTTGACGCGCTGCCGCTCGCCGCCGGACAGTGTGGTGAGCGGCTGTCCGAGTGTCAGGTAGCCAAGTCCGACGTCCACGAGCCGGTCGAGGATCTTGTGCGCCGCCGGCGTCTTCGCCTCGCCGGCACCAAAGAACGCCTCCGCCTCGGTCATCGACATTGCCAGCACTTCGGCGATGTTGCGTCCGCCCAGGTTGTATTCCAGGACTGAGGCCTGGAACCTCCGGCCCTCGCAGTCCTCGCAGGTGGACTCGACGGTGGCCATAACGCCCAGGTCGGTAAAGATAACGCCCGCGCCGTTGCAGGTGGGGCAGGCTCCTTCCGAGTTGGAGCTGAACAGCGCCGGCTTCACGCCGTTGGCCTTGGCGAACGCCTTGCGGATCGGCTCGAGAAGGCCCGTGTACGTCGCAGGGTTGCTGCGCCGGGACCCCTTGATCGCGCCCTGGTCGATCACCACCACGCCGTCCCGGCCGGCGACCGATCCCTGGATCAGTGAGCTTTTGCCGGAACCGGCGACGCCCGTGAGCACGCACAGCATCCCGAGCGGGATATCGACGTCCACGTCTCGGAGGTTGTGTGTCGAGGCACCGCGCACGTCGAGCATCCCGGACCGCGTGCGCACCGCTTCCTTTACCCTGGCCCGGTCGTCGAGGTGGCGGCCGGTGATGGTGTCACTCCCCCGAAGGCCCTCCACGCTTCCCTCAAGGCAGACGCGGCCGCCCTCGGTGCCCGCGCCGGGGCCCAGGTCAACGACGTGGTCAGCGATGGCGATGGTCTCCGGCTTGTGCTCGACGACGAGCACGGTATTGCCCTTGTCACGGAGCTGCAGCAGCAGCTGGTTCATCCGCTCGATGTCATGCGGGTGCAGGCCGATCGTCGGTTCGTCGAAGACGTACGTGACGTCCGTGAGCGATGAGCCGAGGTGCCGGATCATCTTGGTGCGCTGGGCCTCTCCCCCGGACAGCGTGCCCGCCGGCCGGTCCAGCGAGAGATAACCGAGCCCGATTTCGGCGAACGAGTCGAGCAGGTGCTGCAGGCCTTTGAGGAGCGGCGCGACCGACGGCTCGTTGAGCCCGCTGACCCACCTGGCCAGGTCGCTGATCTGCATCTCGCACAGCTCGGCGATGTTCCTGCCCTGGATCTTCGAGGACCTGGCCTCCGCGCTCAGCCGCGTGCCCTCGCACTCGGGGCAGGCCTGAAACGTGATGGCGCGTTCCACGAAGGCCCGGATGTGAGGCTGCATCGCGTCGACGTCCTTGGAGAGCATCGATTTCTGGATCTTCGGAATCAAGCCCTCGTACGTGAGATTGATGCCCTCGACCTTGATCTTGGTCGGCTCCTTGTAGAGGAGGTCGTGCATTTCCTTCTTGGTGAATTTCGCGATCGGCTTGTCCATGTCGAAGCCGGCGCCGCTGAAGATGCGGCCGTACCAGCCGTCCATGCTGTAGCCGGGGATCGTCAGCGCACCCCCGGCGAGCGACTTGCTGTCGTCGTAGAGCGCAGTGAGGTCGAAGTCGGAGACCGAGCCCATACCCTCGCACCGCGGACACATCCCGCCCAGGTAGACCGCATCGTGCACCACGTTCTTCTCGACCCTGCCGCCTTTCTCGGTGCTCATCACCCCGCTTGCCTTCCGCGTCGGGACGTTGAAGGAGAACGCCGTGGGGGGTCCCACGTGCGGCGATCCCAGCCGGCTGAAAAGGATCCGGAGCATGGCATTGGCATCGGTCGCAGTGCCAACCGTAGAGCGGGGGTTCGCGCCCATCCTCTCCTGGTCGACGATGATCGCCGTCGTCAGCCCCTCCAGGAAGTCGACGTCGGGCCGCGCCAGGCTGGGCATGAATCCCTGTACGAAGGCACTGTAGGTCTCGTTGATCATCCGCTGCGACTCCGCGGCGATGGTGGCAAACACGAGCGAGCTCTTGCCCGACCCGGAGACACCTGTGAACACTGTCAGCCGGCGCTTCGGGATCTCAATGCTGATGTCCTTGAGGTTGTTCTCGCGGGCGCCCTGCACACGGATCAGGTCGTGGCTGTCAGCAACATGCAATGCGAGCGACTGCGTGTCCGACTTCGCCTCGGTCCCGGCGGGCATGCTCATCGTGTCTCCATCTCTGGGGCGGGGCCGCTTCCGCGGTCTCCGCCGGCGTCGTCTGGCTCTATCTAACCAGCTTCGAGCCCGCATCCGCGGGCGAATGCATTGTCTTCTGCGCCGACCTCGCTGAGAATGAACCATGACGGTCTACCTGAGGTCCCTGGAAACTGCTGTCCCGCCAACTGTCCTGATCCAAACGGAGGCCCGGGACGTCTTCGCGGCCCAGCCGGGGCTCACCAGGCTGGGCACCCGTTTGGTGAGCACGTGCTTTGATTCCGCCGCCATCGACACCCGCCACACGGCTGTCGACGAACTGACCAGGGACCGGCAGGCCGAGAACCCGCGGTTTTTCGACGCCGGCACGGGACTGCTGCTCAGCCCCAGTACCAAGGTCCGCAACGACATTTTCGCCACCGAAGCCACCAAACTCTTCATTGAGGCAGCACAGAAGGCCCTGGACGCGTGTCCCGGGCTCACGACCCTTGATATAACGCACCTCGTCACGGTGTCCTGCACCGGGTTCTTCAACCCCGGGCCTGACTACAAAATCGTCCGTGCCCTCGGCCTGGATCCCGCCGTGCAGCGCTACCACCTCGGATTCATGGGCTGTTACGCGGCGTTTCCCGCGCTGCGGGCGGCCAAGTCCTTCTGCGAAGCGGATCCCGACGCCGTCGTCCTGGTCGTCTGCGCCGAGCTCTGCTCGCTGCACGTCCGGACCTCGAACGACCCGGACACCATCATGGGATCGGCCTTGTTTGCCGACGGCGCGGCCGCGGCCATCGTGACCGCCCGGGAGGACCAGGACCATCCGGCACTGCTGCAGCTGGACCACTTTGAGACTGTCCTCACGCCGGTCGGCGAGGAATCCATGGCGTGGAACATCGGCGATGAAGGCTTCGAGATGGTCCTGGGCAATTACGTCCCGCACATCATTGACGACCACATCATCGGCGCCCTGGAGCCGCTCCTCTCCCGGGACGGTGCGCTGCGGGGACTCCCCTACCGCGACATCCGGCACTGGGCCATCCACCCCGGCGGCCGCAGCATCCTGGACAAGGTCCAGTCCCGGCTGGAGTTGAGCGACGAGCAACTGGTCCCCGCCCGTGAGACCCTGCGCAACTACGGAAACATGAGCAGCGCCACCGTGCTCTTCGTGCTCCGGCACATCCTTGACCTGCCGCAGCGGGACAGCGCCGACGACGGCGCGGAACGGATCTGCTCCATGGCGTTTGGTCCCGGGCTGACGGTCGAAACTGCGCTGTTCACCAAGCTCAGCAACCCGCGCCGTGAACACCCGCCAACGCTGGCCGGGGAGGCGGCGCAGACCGAGTCCGCCCAGCCGGAATCGGCCCTGGCCTGAAACCGGTGGACCTGCTGCGGGAACGTGCGGCCCACGCCATTGAGGAGATGGACCTGCCCGGCTGTGATCCCGTCCGGCTGGACCGCACCTACGCCCAATTTGCGATCGTGAACCGGGCGGTCTCCGGCTGGCGCGGCATCTACCTGAACCAGCTCAGGCCACGACTCCGGAAGGGCGTCGCGGCCACCCTGCTGGACATCGGCTGCGGCGGCGGCGACGTGCCGGTGATGCTCTCCCGCTGGGCTGCCCGGGATGGACTCCAGCTGGAGATCACTGCCATCGATCCGGATCCGCGCGCCAGCCGCTTCGCCTCGGGACGGCACGCGGCCGCCGGCGTGACGTTCCGACAGTCCACGGCAGCCCAGCTCGCCAGCGAAGGATGCAGTTTCGACGTGGTGGTGTCCAACCACGTACTGCACCACCTGGCGGAGGACGAGCTGCCGGCGTTCCTGGCCGAATCCGCCGGGCTCTGCCACGGCCAGGTCATCCACAACGACCTCCGGCGCAGCCCGGCCGCCTATGCCCTCTTCTTCGCCGGTTCCTGGCCCTTCACCGGCTCCTACATCAGGCAGGACGGCCTCACCTCGATCCGCCGCAGCTACACCGCCGCCGAGCTCCAGACCGCCGCTCCCCCGGGCTGGACCGTTCTCCGCCGCGCCCCCTTCCGTAACCTGCTGGTCCTCGACAGGGACAGGGGCCATGGTTGACGTCCTGGTGATCGGCGGCGGACCGGTCGGACTGTTCATGGCCGCGGTGCTCCTCCAGCACGGCGTCAGCGTCCGGATCCTGGAGCAGCGGACCGGCACCGAACCGCACTCCCGGGCCATTGGCATCCATCCCCCCTCGCTGGACGCGCTGCAGGGCATCGGCGTGGCACCGGCCCTGGTGGCCGAAGGGGTGCCGATCCGGCGCGGCATCGCCATCGGCGGCGGGCGGACGCTCGCCCGGATGTCCTTCGCGCAGGTCTCAGAGAACTACCCGTTCGTCCTTGCCCTGCCGCAGTCCCGCACGGAAGCCGCACTGGAGCTCCGCGTCCGGCAGCTCGACCCTGACGCCCTGCACCGCGGCGTCCGGGTTGAGAGGCTGCACGACGACGGCCGCCAGGTCACCGCGGAAGCGACCGCGGGGGGCTCGGCCGTTCAGTACACTGCGGCCATTGCCATTGCCGCCGACGGCGTCAAGTCCACGGTTCGCCCTCAGCTCGGCACGGCAGTCCGGACGAAGGACTACCGGGACAGCTACCTGATGGGCGACTTCGCGGACAGCACGGGATTCGGTCCGGACGCGGCCCTGTTCCTCGAATCCGCGGGAATAGTGGAGTCTTTCCCGCTGCCAGGGATGTTGCGCCGCTGGGTAGTGCGCCTCGCGGACCCCGGGAACGCCGGGGACGCCAATTGGCTCGCTCACACCATCAAACAACGCACCGGAATCGACGTCGATCCCGCAAGCAACAGCATGCTGAGCCATTTTGGCGTCCGGACCCGGCTGGTACGCCGGATGGTGACGGGCCGGACAGTGCTGATCGGCGACGCCGCCCACGAGATCAGCCCAATTGGCGGGCAGGGTATGAACCTGGGCTGGCTGGACGCAGCCGCCCTGGCCCCGGTGGTTCGCGCATCGCTGCACGGCGCGGACGTGGGAACCAAGCTACGGAACTTCGAGACCAGCCGCATGGCCGCGGCGGCCCGGGCGGCGCGCCAGTCCGAAATCAACATGGCACTGGGCCGGCCCCTGCCGGCCGGACCGTGTGAAGTACGGAACCGCGCCGTGTCGGCGGCCGCCTCCGAACCCGCTTTCCACGCGTTCGTGGCCCGCCGGTTCACCATGCAGTAGCCGCCGGGACGCAGGGCGGCGGACAGCCCGGCTCAGCCCGGCGGGGGCGTGACGTAGCAGTCGTAGCTGTCCTGGCTGACGACCCTGCCGTCACGGACCTCGAAGACGGACGCAACCCTGGCCCGGATGAGCTCGCCGGCGTCCCAGTGCGGCAGGTCCATCAGCAGTGTGGCGCTCCACTCGGCCTCCACCACCACACGGTTGCCTTCACACGTCGTGCGCCGCACCGCGAAGCGCTGCCCCGAGACGACTTCGTGGGCTGCCTCCGCCCCGGCCAGGGCCTCGTCGCGGTTCCGGGTTGCTCCGGCCGGAGCCAGCAGATGGGGCGCCTCGCTCAGGGTGTAGCCCTCGGCCAGGAACGGAGCGATCTCCGCGGCCCCGCCGCCGCCTTCGATAGCGCGCAGCAGCGCGAGGACGCAATCCAGGGGGGTGCGTGAAGTCATGGAACGAGACTAGCTGAACTCTCCGGCGGACCCCGGTCCCAGGGCCCTTCGCCGGGAATACACTGGCCCCATGGGCTGCTTTCCCCCGCTGCTGCGACGCCCGGCCGGCGGGTCCCGTCACGTTCGGGCGGCCAGGCTGGCCGCCGCCGTCGCTGCCCTCGCCCTCACGGCCTCCTGCAGCGCGTGGGCGCCCGGCACGCCGGCGCCCACGCCCTCAACAGCGCCCCCGGCCGCTCCGGTCACCGCCGTGATCAACCAGCTGCGCGACAACTACAGCCAACAGATCATTGCCGTGCAGTTGACGAACACCACCGACAGCCCGGTGACGGTGCTCGGCGCAGTCGTGGTCACTCCGCTCTTTTCCGGCACCATCGAGTGGCAGCCGGCGCCCGGCGGGATAGAGCTGCCGCCGGGCCAGACCAAGATCCTGCCGGCCCGGCTGCATGCTCCGGAATGCGGAGTCCGGGCGGCGCCGCCGGACGCGGGAGCGGCGGTGGAACTCCTCCTTGCCGGGGACAGCGACGCGGCGCCCCTCACGACATTGCCCGCGACGACGGTGCCGGCCACTGATCCGTACGGGGTGCTGGACCGGAACAACACGGAAATGTGCCTGGTCCAGTCGGCCGCCGCGGTCGCCGGAATCCGGCTGGAACCGGACCTCGAGGTGTCCGCAGACGCGCGGAGCGCCGTGCTGACACTTGCCATCACGCCGCGGAGTGCGCCCGGTGGCGCGAATCCCGGGTCAACGGGATCCCTGACGATCAACCGGATCGACGGCACCACCTTGGTCCAGGAGGATGCGGGCGCCCCCTGGCCGCGCTCCGTCTCGGTCCAGGCCGGGGGCGCCAGCCAGCGCTTCCGGCTGGGGATCCGGCCGGCACGCTGCGATCCGCATGCCATCGCGGACGACAAACTGGGCACCCTGCTGCCCTTGAGGGTGACCGCGGGCGGCCGCGACGGCGTACTGAAAATCGACGCCGGAGCGCAGCTGCGTGGACGCATTTACGGATTTATAACAACGGCGTGCGGACGCCAGTAGTCTGTTGCCATGTCTCCTGACGCCAAGCCCACTGACTTCAGCGCCGCACGCATCCACGAAACCGTCCACCAGGTACTCACTGCGGGTGTGCTCCCCGCCATCGTCCAGGCGGGAAATCCGGTGCTCCGGCAGCTCGCCGCTCCCTTCGACGGGCAGGTGAGCGACGTCGAACTTGGCCAGCTGATCGACCTGATGCGCAGTGTGATGCACAAGGCCCCCGGCGTGGGCCTTGCGGCGCCCCAGCTCGGTATACCGCTGCAGCTCGCCGTGCTGGAGGACCAGTTCGACGTCGATCCCGAGGTCGCCGCCGCACGCGGACGGGAGCCGCTGCCGTTCTTCGCCATGCTCAACCCGAGCTACCAGCCAACGGACGGTTCCACCGTGGCGTTCTACGAAGGGTGCCTCTCGGTCAACGGGCTCCAGGCCGCCGTCAGCCGGCCCGAGTCGGTGCGGCTGGAATTCACTGCCCCGGACGGAACCAGGCAACAGCGCGAATTCACGGGCTGGCAGGCCCGGATCGTCCAGCACGAAACCGACCACCTGCACGGCATCCTCTACCTGGACCGCGCCGAGCTGCGCTCCATCAGCAGCAACGCCGAGTACTCCGCGCGCTGGGCGCAGCCCGACATCAGCCTCGCCCGGAAGGAACTCGGGTTCCTGCCGGGCGTCTAACCGATGCCGCGTTACGCTCAGGGGCGGGCCGCAGGGGCGGGGCTTGCTGCCGTTGGAAGGTAGCGGGACCACCACTGCAGGATCTGGTCGAAGCGTTGCTTGCGGTGGTGTGGCGTCCCGGCACGTGAGAGTTCATGGTTCTCCCCGGGGAAAACCAGGAACGCCGCCTCCACGCCGAGCTGTTTCAGCGCGGTGAAATACCGCTGGCCCTGCTCCACCGGGCAGCGGAGGTCCTCCTCGCTGTGGATGACCAGGGACGGTGTGCGCACCTGGTCCACCCGGGCCATCGGGCTTTGCGCCGCCATCTGCTCGGCCGAACGGCCGGTGTACTCCCCGCCGAAGAACCAGCCGATGTCCGAGGATCCGGTGAAACTCACGGGATCGAGGAAACCGCGTTCCACGATGGCGGCCTTGAAGCGGTGGTCGTGGCTGATGGTCCAGGCGGTGAGGTAGCCGCCGTAGGATCCGCCCATGATGCCGAGTGCCCCGGCGTCGAGCTCCTCGAACTTGCCGAGCGCGCCGTCGAGGAACGCCAGGACGTCCTGCATGTCCAGGGTGCCCATTTTCTCCTTGATGGCCCGCCCGTGCTCCTGGCCGTAGCCGGCGGAACCGCGGGGGTTGCACATCAGGACGGCGTACCCCGCCGCGGCGTACACCTGGGCCTCATCAAAAAGGGCACCGGTGAACTGGGCAAACGGGCCGCCGTGGATGTTCAGCAGGACCGGGTGGGGACCCTGGCCCTGCGGTTTTACGAGCCAGCCGTGGACGGGGTAGCCGTCGCCGGAGGGGACCGTGAGCTCGAGGGGCTCGATGATTTCGGCGCCGGAGCGCAGCGGTGCGGAGAAATCGGTCAGGACACGCAACTGCCCGCCGTCGAGCACCGCGACGTCGCCAGCGGTGGAAGCGTCGGCGAAACTGAGCACCAGCGATTCTCCGTGGGCGGCGGCACCCGTGACCACACGCTCGCCGCGGACCAGTGTCTGGTGGCTGCCGGAGGCCTGGAACTCGAGCAGTTCGACGGTTCCCCGGGCGTTGTTCAGCGGCAGCACCGAGTCGGGACCGCGCAGTTCGAGCCTGCCGTTGCAGGCGAGGTCCATCGTCTCGACGTCGCTCAGCCGCGTGGCGTCGCCGCCGGACGCCGGCGCCACGTAGAGGGCGGTGTTGCGTGCCACGAAGTCCTGGCCGGTTGGGCCAAGATCCTGGGCCAGGAAGAACAGCCACCGCCCGTCCCGTGACTCGCGGACGGCGTGGACACCCTGCCGGCCGGTATTGCCGAAAGCGACGGGTTCCGGCTCCGCTCCCCCGGCGCCTTCGCCCACCGTGATGCGGTAGATGCCGCTGGCGAGGTCGTTGTCGCTGCCCTCATGCAGGGCGGCAGTGAAGTAAATGGTGCGCCCGTCGGTGCTGAAGCTCGCGCCGGTGTGGTCGGTGGCGGCGGTGGTCAGCTGACGTGCCGCCGGCAGCAGCCCGGCCGGTGTGGCGCTGGTGGCCTCCGGCGCGGACTGACCGGCGGCAGCCGCGGTGCGGGCCTTCAGCGCCCTGCCGTGGGGCGCCACCCTGGGTTCCGCGCCGGGATCCGGAACCTCAACGAGGAAGAGCTGGACCGGCTTGTCCGCGGTGTACCCGACGCCGTTCATCCGGTACTGGTAGTCGGTGATCAGCCGCGCGTCCTCGCTGCCGGCGGAAACCCCCTCGGTGCTGCCATAGCGGCCGTCTTCCGGAGTCCGGGCGCCGTAGAGAATGTGCCGGGAATCGGGCGACCACGCGAACGCCGACACTCCCAGCGGCGCGTCGGTGACGGGCTGCGGCTCCCCGCCGGCGGCCTCCACGATATGGAGCTGGGGTTTGCCGCCGGCGGCGGCGCGCAGGAATGCCAGCACCTCCCCGTCCGGGGAGAAGTCCGGCGCCGTGTCGCGGAATCCGCGGGTCAGGCGTCGCGGGGGCCGGTCCGGGTCCAGCGGCACCGTCCACAGCTGGCCGACGTACGCATCGGCGTCGAAGTCGGGCCGGAGCACCGACACCACGGCGCGCGTGCCGTCCGGGTGTACGGCAGGGGCGGAGACGGAATTCAGCAGCGGCAGATGTTCTGATTTCACGTGTGCGAGCCTAGTCCCAGTTTCCCCGGCAGTGAAATAGCTCACCTCGGCGGGTCGCAGCCCCGGGCGGTGCGGCCCTGCCGGCCCGGGCCGGGCACGCCGGGATCCTCCACGGCTGCCTCCGCCACCACACCACCTACAACGAGGACACCGCCTGGCACACCACAACCCAAAACATTGAACTACACGCCGCTTGACAACTTAGAGCCGTGGGGTATCTAGGATGGACACTATGCCCCCCGTATCCGCTGCCTCCCTGCTGTGCCCGGTCTGCCGGAACCACCTCGGATTCAGCGACGGCGAAGGCCGCACCCTCGGGTGTCCGTCCGGCCACCGCTTCGACGCGGCGAAACAGGGGTACTTCAACTTCCTCGTCGGCAAAGGCACCGTGTTCGAAGCGGACACGGCCGAGATGGTGGCGGCACGCTTCGACTTCCTCTCCGCCGGTCACTACCGACCCCTCGCCTCCGCCGTGGCGGAACTGGCGATCCCGGCCCTCACCGGCAGCACGGCGGGGGCCCCGGGGACGGTGCTGGACGCCGGCACCGGGACGGGCCACTACCTCCGTGCCCTGCTGGACAGGGTGGCGCTGGACCGGACGCCCGCCGCGGCGATCGGCCTGGACATCTCGAAGTTCGCGCTCCGAAGGGCCGCAAGGCTCAACCCGGACGCCGTTAACCTCGTCAGCGATGTGTGGCAGCCGCTGCCGGTCGCCGACGGCGCCGTCGACGCCGTCACAGTGGTCTTCGCGCCGCGCAATGCGGCAGAGTTCGCCCGGGTGCTCCGCCCGGGCGGCCGGCTGGTGGTCGTCACTCCCCGGCCGGGCCACCTCGAGGAGGTGGCAGGCCAGACGGGCATGCTGGGGATCGAACCGGCGAAGGACGAGCGGCTCGTGGCCTCGCTCGAGGGACACTTTTCGGCGCTCTCCACCGACAATCTGGACGTGCCGCTGCTGTTGTCCCCCGGGGACGTCACCCGGCTGGCGCTCATGGGACCCGCCGGTCACCACCTGGACCGCGGGGCGCTGGCCACCCTCGAGGCGGGGCTTCCGCCGCTGACCACCGTGTCGGCCCGGTTCCGGATCAGTGTTTTCGAACCGCTCCGCTAGCGGCTCCGCCAGTGCCAAAGGAGTACCGGGAGGTAACGACTTGGCCACTTTCGCGAAGTGCCTTCCCCTGCCCTCCGCAGGCGTTACTGTTCGGCTTAGGATGGAAGCACAGTGACTGAGGGTCTGCACCTGCAGCCCCCGGGGCGAAGGGGGAGAAGATGTTCGAATGGCTACCCGAAAACTGGTGGGCGCTGTGGCTCACAGTGTTCCTGGTATTCGCCGTCGTGGAGATGATCACCCTCGACCTGTTCTTCATCATGCTCGGAGGCGGAGCCCTCGCCGGACTGGCGGCGGCACTGTCAGGCGCCGACCTTGGGCTGCAGATCGTGGCCTTCTGCGTAGTTTCCCTCCTGATGATCGGCTTCGTCCGGCCGGTCGCGCTCAAGCACCTGCGCAAAGGGCCGGCCGATCTCCGGAGCAACGTCGAACGGCTGATTGGCGAATCCGCCCTGGTCATGGAACCGGTGACCGCAACCGGAGGTCTGGTCAAAATTGGCGGCGATGTTTGGAGCGCCCGCTCCGAAACCGGAATCCTGGCACCCGGGCAGCACGCCATCGTCAGCGCGATCGACGGCGCGACCGCCGTTGTCGCCCCCGAGCCGGAAACCGCCATCCAATAGCTACGCAAGAATTCCGGCGGCGGCCACCGGCGCCGGGCACGCGGCGGGACACCGCCGCACACCATAGCAAGACCAAATCTGGGGAATAGGTGATGTATGGATATCGCAGTCGCAATCGTGCTGCTGGTTCTCGTTGCGTTCGTAATAATCGTCCTCGTCCGGGCGGTGCGGATTGTCCCGCAGGCCCGCGCCGGCGTCGTCGAACGGCTGGGCAAGTACCAGCGCACGTTGAACCCTGGCCTCACGATCCTGATCCCCTTCGTGGACCGGCTGCTGCCGCTGCTTGACCTGCGTGAACAGGTGGTCTCCTTCCCGCCGCAGCCGGTGATCACCGAAGACAACCTGGTGGTCTCGATCGACACGGTAGTCTACTTCCAGGTCACCGATGCGCGGGCGGCCACGTACGAGATCGCCAACTACATCCAGGCGGTTGAACAGCTCACCACCACGACGCTGCGCAACGTGGTCGGCGGCCTGAACCTCGAAGAGGCCCTGACCTCGCGTGACCAGATCAACGGCCAGCTCCGCGGCGTCCTGGACGAAGCGACCGGACGGTGGGGCATCCGGGTCTCCCGGGTGGAGCTCAAGGCCATTGATCCGCCCCACTCCATCCAGGATTCGATGGAGAAGCAGATGCGCGCCGAGCGTGACCGCCGCGCCGCCATCCTTACCGCGGAAGGCACCAAGCAGTCCGCCATCCTTACCGCCGAAGGCCAGCGGCAGTCCTCGATCCTGAAGGCCGAAGGTGACGCGAAGGCGGCGATCCTCCGGGCCGATGGCGAGGCCCAGGCCATCCAGAAGGTCTTCGACGCGATCCATAAAGGCAACCCGGACCAGAAGCTCCTCGCTTACCAGTACCTGCAGACCCTCCCGAAGATCGCCGAAGGCTCCGCGAACAAGCTGTGGATCATTCCCAGCGAAGTCGGCGAAGCCCTCAAGGGCATCGGCAACGCGCTGGGCGGCAGCAGGGACGGCCAGTTCAATGACGGACTGTTCGGCCCCGATTCCGACGCCGCGGCGCAGCCGGCTGCTCCGCGCCCGGCTGCGCCCGCCGCCGGTCCGGCTGCAGGGTCCGGCGCTGGTTTCCCGGGGCACCCGGAGGCGTAGGCGCTGTAGCGGAAGGGGAGGCATCCGCCGCGCGGATGCCTCCCCTTTGCCGTGCGCGAAACCGGCGCCCCGCCCCCGCAGGCTTTACCCGGAGTGCCCTGTTCCCGTATACTTGAATATTTGTCCGGCTGGTTCAGTCCGGCGGAACAATTAAGCTTCGCAAAGCGTTTTATCCAGTGACGATTCATCCGGTTTGGGTCCAGTGAGACGGCGCGGTGCAAACAGTAGTCCGGCGCGGCCTCACAGCCCCCGGCTAACGCAGGGCATGACCCTGCGAACCGAATAGAGGGAGAAAAGATGAGCGATCGCAGCCTGCGGGGTATGCGCCTTGGCGCACAGAGCATGGAGACTGAATCCGGTGTTGAACCGGCTCCGCGCCAGCGGGTCGAATACCGCTGCGAGGACGGCGAGCAGGTATTCGTGACCTTCTCCTCCGAAGCGGAGATCCCCCCGGTGTGGGTATCCAAGACCGGCAAGGAAGCCTTGCTGGTCGACGGCGAACGCCCTGTGAACCTCAACGAAAAGGCAGTCCGCACGCACTGGGACATGCTCCTGGAACGTCGTTCGCTGCCCGAACTCGAGCAGATCCTCGAAGACCGTCTCACGATCCTGCGTGAACGCCGCGGCGAACGGCGCTCGGCCTAGACAGCCTACGCACCCGCCACTTCAAGCAACGCGGGGTCACCTACGGCCCATCCTGATGCATCGGATGGGCCGTAGGTGACCCCGCGTTGCTATTCAAAGGGCCGGACCCACACCGTCAGCACAGACGGGGTGGATCCGGCCCTTTGCTTATGCCGGCTCACCTATGCGGACAGCGTCTAGGCCCTTTTGCCGGTGAGCTTGCCGGTGAGCGTGTTCCAGCGGGCAGTGAGGCCCCACTTGGTGACGTTGATCATGGCTTCGACCACGATGTTGCCGCTCATCTTTGAGGCGCCCAGCTCACGCTCGACGAACGTGATGGGGCGTTCGACGATTGTCAGGCCGAGCTTGGCGACGCGCCAGGCCAGGTCCACCTGGAAGCCGTAGCCGACAGAGTCGACGGTGTTCAGGTCCAGTTTCTCCAGCGTGCTCCGGCGGAACGCACGGAATCCGCCGGTGACGTCCTTGATCTTCACGCCCAGCATGATCCGGGCATAGGTGCTGCCCACGCGGGAGATAGCCTGCCGGTACAGCGGCCAGTTGACGACGCTCCCGCCGGGTACCCAGCGGGAGCCCATCGCGAGGTCGGCTCCCTGCTCCACGGCCTCCAGCAACTGCGGAAGCTGCTCCGGCTGGTGCGAGCCGTCAGCGTCCATCTCAACGAGGACGTCGTAACCTGCATCGAGGCCCCACTTGAAACCGGCGATGTAGGCTGCTCCGAGTCCGGCCTTCCCGGCGCGGTGCAGGACGTGGACCTGGTTGTCCTCAGCGGCGAAACGGTCCGCCAGCTGCCCGGTACCGTCGGGGCTGTTGTCGTCGACAACCAGGACGTCGGAGCCCGGCACCGCCGTGCGCAGCCGCCCGAGGGTCTTGGGCAACGATTCCAGCTCGTTGTAGGTCGGGATGATCGTGAGGACACGCACAGCGAGGCCTTTCCTTGAAGGGAGCGGTCGAGAGCCGGGCGGTCAGTGCTTAGCTGACACCAGGCGCAACTCTCCATTATAGGGAGTCGCCGGGCCCGCTGAGGCCGATGCCGGTCCCCGGGCAGGCCCACCCGCCTCGGGCCAGTTGCGGCAGGGCGCGAACAGCGCCGCCGGAACCGTTTTCTGCTGCGAAGTGGACCCGCCCCTTGGGAGTACCCGTGGCCATGACCGAGGAAGCTACCGTGGTGGCGGCAACCTGGAACTGACCGGGGGGCGTCCGGAGTCTGCGACTTACACAACCCTCCGTTGACCCTCAATGCTACGGGGCGGCCCTGATCTGTCAACCGGTCCGTGACCAGCCGTTTCGTTCATCATCGCAGGTCAGAGCCGCCTTGTGGGCGGTGAAGTTTCGCTCCGGACCGGGGGTTCAGCGTCCCGGCCGTCAGCCCCGGAGCGAGCCGCTGGCGAACAGTTCCCGGCCGTCCCTGACGGTCTGGAGGCACACCGGCTCGGAACCGGTGTCCAGTGCCGGCAGCAGCGGCGTCCTCGCCCGGGGGTCCGTGCTCCAGGACTGGACCCGGCCGTCGGCCACCTGGACCATCAGTTCCTCGACTGCCCACACGGCGAAGCTGGCAGGGGCACCCGGCACCAGCTGCCCGGCCATCGGGTTCCGGTACCGGGCGGCCCGCCAACCGGCGCGGGTGTGCCCGAGGAACGCGGCGCGGGCAGAGATCCGTTCGGCCGGATTGTTGTGCTGCAGGCAGGCGCGGACGCTGGACCAGGGCCGCAGGGGCGTGACCGGGCTGTCACTGCCGAAGCAGATGGGGACGCCGGCGGCGTAAAAGGAGGCAAAGGGGTTCATGCCGCCGCGCCGGGATCCCAGGCGCTGCTGGTAAAGACCGTCCGCCGCGCCCCAGGCCGCATCGAAGCCCGGTTGCGCGCTGACCGTCACGGAGTAGTTGGCGAGCCTGCGGATGGCATCCGCATCCGCAAGCTCGACATGTTCCAGGCGGTGGCCCGCGGCGCGGACCTTCTGCTCCCCGACGTCGGCCGCCGCCTGATCCAGCGCGTCCAGCGCGGCGTCGAGGCCGGCGTCACCAATGACGTGGAAGCCTGCCTGGATCCCCAGCAGCGAACACGCCGCGAGGTGGGCGGCCGCCTCCGCGGACGAGAGGTACAGGCTGCCCCGCTCCCCCGCAGCGTCGCTGTAGTCCTCCCGCAGGGCCGCGGTCCGCGAACCGATCGAGCCGTCAAGGTTCAGGTCCCCCGCCAGCCCGAGCACGGGCACGCCCAGGCGGTCCAGGATGGACCGGGCATGTTCCGCCGAGCCGGCCAGCTCGCCCCAGTACGGCAGGATCTCCGGAACCGCGTCCGGGCCGGTGTTCCAGGCAACGGCGAGCTGAAGGTCCTCGATGCTGCCGATGTGCGGAGCCGCCATTTCCGCCAGCGCCACGTAGCCGTTGGCTGCCGCCTCCGCGAGGGTCCGCTGCTGGTAGCCGCGGAGCGCCGCGGCGGGCAACCGGCGCGCCGCCAGCCGGGCAGCCGTGTGCGCGGCCCGTTTCACCTGGCTGCCCGCACCGGAGCCGTCGGTATCGTTGCTGCCGGCGGCGGGGAGGCCGGCGGCCGCCGCCAGCGAGGAGGACACGAGCGCCGAGTGCACATCAACGCGGGAGAGGTAGACGTGCCGCCCGCCGGCGGCGCGCTCCAGTTCGTCCCGCGTGGGCAGGGCGGAGTCCACCCACTGGGTCTCGTCCCAGCCATGGCCCAGCACGGTGCCGCCCGCGCTGGAGGCGGAGACGCAGAAGCTGGCCACGGCGTCGAGCAGTTCCCGGGCAGAGCGGACCCCGCCGAGCTGCAGCGAGTCCAGGGCGATGCCTGTTTCGGTGAGATGGACGTGGGAATCGACGAAACCGGGGGCGAGAAGCGCGCCGTGCAGGTCAATGACCTCCATCGAGGCGTCGGCAATCGAGGTGGCCGCCTGCTCGGAGCCGACCCAGGCGACGGTGTCGCCGTCGACCAGCATCGCCGTCGCAAAGGGATCGGCGGCGGTGTAGACGGAACCGTTCCGGTACAGCGTTACCTTGTGCGGCGCGGGGGTGGCCGGTGAATCGGTCATGGGACGGGGACTCCTTGTTGCTGGTGGCCGGCGCGGACCGGACGATTTCGACGGCGGGAGGTTCCGGCCGGAGGGCCGGCCGGGGCGGTCAGGCCACGGAGGAATATGCGACGACGCCGCGCTTGATGAGTTTGATCGCGTCCCCGCACAGCCGCGCGACCCTCGGGTCCAGCGACGGGATCTTTGCCAGCTGGTCCAGCAGGTCGATGACCTGCTTGACCCAGCGGACGAAGTCGCCCGCGGCCAGGTCCGTGCCGCTGAGCACGTCCTGCAGGTGCCGGCCCTTGGCCCACTTGAAAATCGGCCAGACCAGGCCGAGTTCGGGTTCACCGGTCAGGGGGAGCTTGTTGGACTCCTCGACGTCCTCCAGGGCCGACCATTCATGCACCACAATGTCGACGGCGGATTCCAATGACACGCTCGGCATCTTGGGCCGCAGCCCGCGGTCCTCACGTTTGGCCTGGTAGACCAGGACGCTGGCGAGGGCGGCGACCTCAGCGGCGTCCAGGTCGCTGAAGGCGCCCAGGCGCAGGGCCTGCGAAATCAGCAGGTCCTTTTCGCCGTAGATCCGGCGCAGCCGCTGCCCGTCGGGGCTGATGGTGAGCACCCCGGCGTCGGAGGTTTCCAGGTAGCCGTAGCTGGACAGGACACCGCAGACCCGGTCGAAGGTCTTGGCGATGGTGTTGGTGCGGCCCTGGATCTGGCGCACCAGCCCGTCAGTCTCCTGGCGGAGCTTCCAGTAGCGCTCGGACCAGCGGGCGTGGTCCTCGCGTTCGCTGCAGCCATGGCACGGGTGCGCGCGGAGGTCGCGGCGCAGCTCGGTGATCTTCTTCTCCTGGTCCGGCAGGGCGGCGGCGCGGCCAAAGTCGTCGTTACGGCTCGGCGGCGCGGGGGGCCGGTTTTCCCGGAGGGCGTTCCGGACCGAGGAGGCCAGGTCGCGCCGTGACTTGGGCACCTTGGCGTTGAAGGATTTCGGGATCCGCACCCGGGTGATGGGAGCCAGCGGCCCTTCCACGTCCTGGGTGCCGATCCGCCGCAGCTGGTTGTCCAGGGTCATGACGGCGGGCCGCGGTTCGCGGGAGTGGTGGTCGGAGCTGAGGACGACGGCGAGTCCGGGCGCCCGGCCGGTGGGAACATCCACCACGTCCCCGGGGAGCAGCCGGCTCAGGGAGTCCTCGGTCACGGATTTCCTGGCCCGGGAGCTGGTCTGGGAGGCGTTCTTTTCGGCGTCGGAAAGTGCCCGCCGGATCCGGGAGTAGTCGGTGAAGTCACCCAGGTGGCAGCTCATCGCCTTGCTGAAGCCGGCCAGGGATTCCTCCCGGCTGCGCACCTGTTTGGCCAGCCCGACGACAGAGCGGTCGGCCTGGAACTGGGCGAAAGAGGACTCGAGGATCTCCCGGGCCCGGGGCCGGCCGAACTGGGCGAGCAGATTGATGGACATGTTGTACGTGGGCCGGAAGCTGGAGTTCAGCGGGTAGGTGCGCCGCGAGGCGAGACCGGCGACGGATGCGGGATCCGTGCCGGGCTGCCAGAGGACGACGGCATGGCCCTCGACGTCGATCCCGCGGCGGCCGGCGCGGCCGGTCAGCTGGGTGTACTCCCCCGCCGTGATGTTGACGTGCGCTTCGCCGTTGAACTTGTCGAGCTTCTCCAGCACGACGGAGCGCGCCGGCATGTTGACGCCAAGCGCCAGGGTTTCCGTGGCGAACACGGCCTTGACGAGCCCGTCGACGAAGAGCTTCTCGACGACTTCCTTGAAGGTGGGCAGCATGCCGGCGTGGTGGGCCGCCAGTCCGCGGAGCAGCCCGTCGCGCCAGCTCCAGAATCCGAGCACGTCCAGGTCGTCGGAGGGGATGTCCTGCGCTGCCTCGTCGACGCGCCGGGCGATGATGAGCTGTTCCTGCTCGGTGGTCAGCCACAGACCGGCAGCGACGCACTGTGCCACGGCGGCGTCGCAGCCGGCGCGGGAAAAGATGAAGGTGATGGCAGGCAACAGGTCCTGCCGGTCCAGGCTGGCAATGACCTGGGGGCGGCTTGCCTTCCGGACCGGGCTGCGCGGTCCGCCCTGCGGTGCGTCGTCGCGCTGGTTCCGCTGGCGCCGGACGTTGCGGCCGCCCTGGCCGAAGCGTCCGCGGAAGTTCATCTGGCTCTCGGCGCGGGCCATGGAGAGCAGTTCGGGGTTGACCTCGAAGCCGGGGCGGGCACTGAGGTCGGCGGTTTCCGCGGTGGCGGACACAGCGGACACGGCGGCTTCGCCGGCAGGGGCAATCTCATCGAAGCTGGTGTCACCGGCGAAGAGGTCCACGATCTTCCGGCCCACCATCACGTGCTGCCACAGCGGCACCGGCCGGTGCTCGGACACAATGACGTCGGTCTGGCCGCGTACCGTGTCCAGCCAGGCGCCGAACTCCTCGGCGTTGGAGACCGTGGCGCTCAGCGAGGCGACCTGGACTTCGCTGGGCAGGTGGATGATGACCTCTTCCCAGACGGCGCCGCGGAAGCGGTCGGCCAGGTAGTGGACCTCATCCATCACGACATAGCCGAGGTCAGCCAGCGTGCTGGAGTCGGCGTAGAGCATGTTGCGGAGCACCTCGGTGGTCATCACCACCACCGGGGCGTCGCCGTTGATGCTGGTGTCACCGGTCAGCAGCCCCACCCGGTCGGCACCGTACTTGTCCGCCAGCTCCGAGTACTTCTGGTTGGACAGGGCCTTGATCGGGGTGGTGTAGAAGGCTTTGAGCCCGCGCTGGAGCGCCAGGTAGATGGCGAACTCCCCCACAATGGTCTTGCCGGCACCGGTGGGGGCGGCGACCAGGACGCCCCGGCCGGCCTGCAGGGACAGGCAGGCTTCGCGCTGGAAGTCGTCGAGTTCGAAGGCCAGCGAACGGAGGAAGCCGCCCAGATAGGTTTTGGCTTCTGCGGCCCGCTCGGCGCTGGCTCGGTAGCGGTCAGACGGCGATTCCGGCCCGGGTAGTGAGGACATGGTTCCAGCCTAATGCGCCAAGGGCTAGAGATTCTCCAGCTCGGAGCTGGGAGTCGCCTGGTCCGCGGTGGCTTCGGTCTCCGCGGCGCGCTTGACGGCGCGCCGTTCACGCCGGCGGTCGTTGAGCAGGCACAGTCCGATGGCGGCGAAGAACAGGAGCAGCATCGGCCCGGCAAGGTAGAACATGCTCATCGCGTCCGCTCCGGGGGCGGCCATGGCGGCGAAGAGGCAGACCAGGAACACGGTGATGCGCCAGCTCTTGACGAGCTGCTTGCCCTTGATGATCCCCGCCAGGTTCAGCCCGACGAGGATCACGGGCAGCAGGAAGGCGATGCCGAAGGCCAGCAGGAGCCGCAGCACAAAGGACAGGTACACCTGGGCGCTGATGAAGTTGGAGCCGCCGGAGGGGGTGAAATCGGTCAACACCCGGACCGCGTTCGGAAGCACCAGCCAGGCCAGCAGGACACCGCCCACAAACAGCGGGACGGCGGCCGCCACGAAGGACAGCGCCAGCCGGCGTTCCTTTTTGTGCAGGCCGGGGACAATGAACGCCCACAGCTGGTACAGCCAGACCGGGCTCGCGACGATCAGGCCCAGGAAGACGGAGACCTGGATCATCAGGTCAAAGGAGCTGGCCACCCCGTCAAAGTTCAGTGTCGCCTGCCGGCCCTCATTCTCATTGAGGTCAGCGATCGGTTTGATCAGGGCCTCGAGCATGGGCTGGTAGACGAGGAACCCGACGACGGTCCCCAGGATGACGGCGATCGCGGACTTGAAGAGACGGTTCCGGAGTTCCTTCAGGTGATCGAGGAGCGCCATCCTCCCCTCGGGGTTCGACCGGCGGCCCATGGTTACTGCCACGCGGTGTTAGGCGCGGTTCGGCGGCGGAACGTCGGTTCCGTCTCCGGCGCGGGTTTCCGGGCCGGTGGACTTCGGGTGGTTCACGACCCGGCCCTCGACAGGCTCAGAGCCGTCTGCGGCGTCCGTGGTGCCGTCCTTCTTCATTTCCCGGACCTCCGACTTGAAAATACGCATCGACTGGCCAAGGCTCCGGGCCATGCCGGGCAGCTTCGGTGCAGCGAAAAGCACCAGTGCCAGAACGATGATGATGATGAGATGCCAGCCTTCAAGCCTCATGACAGGAGGTCCTTTCGTTTGAATACATCCTACGTCTAACTCAATTCGATGTCGTGCAGCCGCTGGGGCTGGCCGCGGTCCAGCTTGCGCTGGACACGCCGCTGGCGGCGGGCTTCCTGGCGGGCGAACTTGGACGCGCGGTAATCATGCCCCATCCGCATAGGGGAGGCAAAAACGGCGGACCCGGGTTCGGGCTGCGGTTCCGTGCCCGCCCCGGCCGCTGCGCCGTTCACGGACTGGCCGTCCACGCCGGCAGTGTCCACGGAAGGGGCCGCCGGGAACGTGGAGAACCGTTCCCCCGCTTCCCCGAGTTCCTTGACCGTGGCCATGAACTTCCGGAACAAGCGGACGCCGAGCACAACGAAGAACAACAGGGACAGCGCAACGAGCGCTATCCAGATCACGATCCAGGACCACCAAGGCATGCTGAGTAGTCTAGCCGCCGCACTGGCTAGTCTTCATATTGGGCCAGGGCAGCGGCGAGCCACTCGCGGGACGCGTCCGCCAGTTCATCCGGGTGAAGGATCCGTGCCGTCCCGCCGTGTTGCGCCACGAACATCGGCAGCCAGTCGGTGCTGCCGAAGCGGATTTCGGCCAGCAGCCCGCCGTCCGGCAATTCCGCCGTCCGCTCCGCATAGTACTCATCGGCGAGTCCGATGCCGCGGCGTGTCAGTTCAACCACCACCACGGTGTCGTCGTCGTTGGGGGTGAAGAGTTTGACGGGGAAACTCGTCCCCGGTGCCGCCGTCGCCGAGACGGGCACCCCGGTGGTCTTCAGCGCCTCGATCCGGTCCAGCCGGAAGTTGCGCAGGCCCTGCACCGAATGGCAGTAGGCCTCGAGGTACCAGGTGTTGTCCAGTGAATAGAGCCGCAGCGGGTCGATGTTGCGTTCGGAGACAGCATCGCGCAGCGGGGAGAAGTAGCGCAGCCGCAGCTGGGCGCCGGACCGGATGGCTTCGCGGGCCGTTTCCAGCGCTGCCGAGTTCTCCGGGCCCACCCCGGGGCCCGACAGAGCGGCCGCTTTGAGGCCCTCCTCCCCCGCCGCCGCCATGAGCTTGAGGGTGACGGATTCCAGGGCACCGCCTTCGGCCAGCTCGGGCAGGCCGTTGAGCGTCTCCAGCCCCGTCAGCAGGGCGCAGGCTTCCTCCACGGTGAAGCGGACGGGCCGGTTCAGGTCGAGGTCCTGGCTGATGGTGACGTGGTCGTCGTCCCACTGGATGTCCAGCAGATCGTCCGGGTAGCCCTCGGGCAGGCCGGAGCAGATGAGGATCCGCAGGTCCGCTTCGAGTTCCTTGCGGGTGATACCGAACTTCGCCGCCACTTCGCTGATGTGCAGGCCCTGGTTGTGCACCAGGAACGGCACCAGCTGCAGCATCCGGCTCAGTTGGTCCTCAGAGGTCCGTTTGCGGCCGTGCCGGGACTTCCCCCCCGGAAGGGAAGAGCCGGCCGGGAAAGCGACCGGCGGGACGGGCGCCGCGGCGAAGTCGGCCGCGGCTGACAGGCGGCGCCGCACAGAGCTGACGAGCTCGGGCGGGGACACCGCGACGGCCCGGGGCCCGTAGGAGGCGAGCTCCTCGGCGAGCGTCTCGACATCCCGGAATGGCACGTTGAGGCGGTCCCGGACCGTGCTGGGCAGTCCGGCGCCGGTTTCGGCAGCGGGGCCGGGGAGGGCGCGTTTGCGGAGTCCGCGCAGCCTGCCGGCCTGGACATCGACGGCGGCGGTCCGGACCGGCAACTCAGCCAGGCCGGCCAGTTCGGCGCGCACATTGAAGTCCGCGGGCGCGATGAAGCTTTCCTTGTCCAGGACGGTCACGGCGGACGTAAGGCGGGAGAGCCGGAAGAAGCGTTTGTCGCCGCGGGCCCTGTCGTGGGCCACGAGGTACCACTGGCCGAAGCGGCTGCCGAGTCCCCAGGGTTCCACCAGCCGCTCCTCTTCCTTGCCGGTGCTGCCGGCGAGGTAGCGGAAGCTGACGGGGTGCTGGGCGTGCATGGCCGCGACGAGGTCCTCGAACGCCTGCCCGGCGGGTCGGATCCGCGGCTGGACCCCGGCGGGGAGTTCGGCGTCGACCAGGCCGCCGGAGGCCTGCAGCTTGCGCACCGCGTTGAGTGCTGCGGAGCCCAGGGCGGCGTGCTCCCAGAGCTGGGCTGCGAGAATGAGCACGGTGCACTCTGCCGGGGTGAGGCTGACGTCCGGAAGCCGGTTGGACTCTTTACCGATCCGGTAGCGGGTGGTGGCCGGATCATCCGAACCCCAGCCCTTGTCCATGACGGTTTCGACGTCAAAGCCGAACCGCCGCAGCTCGCCCTTGTCGCGTTCGAACATCCGTCCGAAGGCGACGTCGTTGCTGGTGGTGTCGTGGTAGACCTTCTCGCGCAGTTCACTGCGGCGCAGGCCGTAGGTGGTGTTGAGCAGGGCGATGAGCAGGTTCAGGAGGCGTTCGGTACGGGAGGCTGACACCCCGCAAGGGTACTAAAGTCCCTGCCCGAAACTGACAAAAGCGCGGCAACAGCCGGAAGAACTTTTCCGATTGTTACCGCGCTTTGGAAAGCAGGACGGTGTCCGTCAGGACGGCCGCCAGTGGTTCCGCTGAGTGGGCCCACGCCGGCGAGGGCCCCGGCCCGAGCTTGCGAGGGCAGGGAGCCGGTGGGGACTAGCGGACGGCGACGAGGTCGACGACGAAGATCAGGGCCTCGTTGGGGCCGATCGCGCCGCCCGCGCCGCGCGGGCCGTAGGCCAGTTCGGAGGGGATTTCGAGCCGGCGGCGGCCGCCGACCTTCATGCCCAGCAGGCCCTGGTCCCAGCCCTGGATGACCTGGCCGACGCCGACACGGAAGTCGAGCGGTGCGCCGCGGCCCCAGGAAGCATCGAACTCTTCGCCGGTGGACCAGGCCACGCCGACGTAGTGTGTGGAGACGGTGTCGCCGGCCTTGGCCTCGGCGCCGTCGCCCTCGATGAGGTCGGTGATGACCAGTTCGGTGGGAACTGCGCCCTCCGGGAAGTCAATTTCCGGCTTCTGGCGGTCAATGTTGCGCTGTCCAAATGACATGGTTGCTCCTTCTAGCGTGGCTTGGGGGTGGTGCGGGTGTGGAGGTTACTTGGTGCCGAGGATATCAACGACGAAGACGAGGTCGCCCTTCGCGTCGCCCTGGCCTTCATCGCCGTATGCGAGGTCCTTGGGGATGACCAGGAGGACACGGGAGCCGACCGTCTTGCCGGTCAGGCCCTGCGTCCAGCCCTTGATGACGCCGGTGAGCGGGAAGGTGGCCTTCTCGCCGCGGTCGAAGCTGGAGTCGAAGACTTTGCCGCCTTCAAGGGCCACACCGACGTAGTTCACGGTGAGGGTGTCAGTTTCCTTGACCTCGGGGCCGGTGCCCTTGATGAGGTCCTGGGACACGAGGGCGGTCGGGGCGGCGACGCCCTCGACGGAGATCTCCGGGATGCCCTTGTCATTGTCCTTGACGGTCGGCAGGCCGGCCGGCGGGGTGACCGCCTCCCCTTCGGGCTTGTCCAGGACCTTGGGCGCATCTTTTGCGGACAGCACCTTGACGACAAGGACCTGGGTGGGCTGCGCTTCGGCGCCTTCAGCGGCTGCCGCGCCGGGAACGGCCAGTGCCAGGTGGGTGCCGATCTTAGCGCCCACGAAGGCGTTGTAGATGACGGGGCTCTCGGTCTTAAGATCGTCGGTCAGTTCGAGCTCCTCCGGTTCCCCCGGGAAGGTGTCCTCCAGCGTGGAGCCGTCCTTGCCGCTCAGGGCGACGATGGAGATCGAGGCGATCTGGTTGGCCTTGACCCGGTCGCCGTCGCCTTCCGTGATGACCTTGACGGTGGGTTCCTTAACCTCAAGGGGCTTGTCGAATTCAACACCGGGTGCCTTCTTGTCGCCGTTCTCCGTCAGCTTGAGGGAGTCCAGCTTGGCGGTCTCGCCAGCGGACTGGCTGGTGGGTTCCGGGGCAGCTGGTTCGCCGCCGCCGCAGGCGGTCAGCAGCAGCAGTCCGGGAAGAAGAATTGCTAGTAGTCGGCGCACTTAAGAACTTTCGTCGGGGCAGGATGGACGCGTCGCCGGGCAAATGCCAGCGGCAAAGCAAGCGTTGGCCGCGAACGGCACCCCTCAAGAATAACGTGGAAAGCTGGGTATCAGCCCATAGAGTTCAGCAGGGCATCCACCCGCTCGTCCACACTGCGGAACGGGTCCTTGCACAGCAGGGTCTGGTGTGCGCGGTCGTTGAGCTTCAGGTGCACCCAGTCCACGGTGTAGTCGCGGCCCAGTTCCTGCGCCCGCCGGACGAAGTCGCCGCGGAGCTTGGCGCGGGTGGTCTGTGGCGGGGCATCCACCGCGTCCTTGACTGCGGTGTCATCCACCACGCGGCGCACAGCCCCGCGGGACTGCAGCAGGTAGTAGAGCCCGCGGGTGCGGGAGATGTCGTGGTAGGTCAGGTCCAGCTGGGCGATCCGGGGCGCGTCCAGTCCCAGGTTGTGCCGTTCGCGGTAGTTGTCCATGAGCTTCTTCTTGATCGCCCAGTCCACTTCGGTGTCGATCTTGCTGGTGTCGCCGCTCTCAATCGCATCGAGGGTGCGTTCCCAGAGGTCCAGGATCAGCGGGACGTGGGCGTTATGGGCGCCCTGCTCCGCGACGAACGCCGTGACCTTGCCCAGGTATTCACGCTGGATTTCCAGCGCGGTCAGCTGCCGGCCGTTCGCGAGCCGGACCAGGGCCTTGCCGCTGAGGTCGTGGGAGATTTCCCGGATGCTGCGGATGGGGTTCTCCATCCGCATGTCGCGCATGATGACACCGGCTTCGATCATCCGCAGGATCAGGTCCACGGTCCCCACCTTGAGCAGCGCCGTGGTCTCGGACATGTTGGAGTCGCCCACGATCACGTGCAGCCGGCGGTAGAACTCGGCGTCCGCATGCGGCTCATCGCGGGTGTTGATGATCGGACGGGACCTCGTGGTGGCGGAGGAGACGCCCTCCCAGATGTGGTCGGCCCGCTGGGAGAACGCGAACGTGGCTCCGTGCGGGGTTTTGAGGATTTTCCCGGCGCCCGCGATCAGCTGCCGTGTCACGAGGAACGGAATCAGGATCTCGGCCAGCCGGGAGAACTCGCCGCGCCGCGGGATGAGGTAGTTCTCGTGGCTGCCGTAGGAGTTTCCGGCGGAGTCGGTGTTGTTCTTGAACAGGTACACGGTGCCGTTGAAGCCCTCCGCCGCGAGCCGTTCCTGCGCCTCGTCGACGAGGTCGTCGAGGATGAGTTCCCCGGCCCGGTCGTGCGCGATCAGCTGGGCCAGGTCATCGCATTCCGCGGTGGCGTACTCCGGGTGGGACCCGACGTCGAGGTAGAGCCGGGACCCGTTGGTCAGGAACACATTGGAGGACCTCCCCCAGCTGACCACCTTGCGGAACAGGTAGCGGGCCACCTCCTCGGGGGCCAGCGGACGGGACTCCGGGCTTGAATAGGAAATCCCGAACTCGGTCTCGATGCCGAAAATGCGCTTGTCCATCTCAGTTCTCCTCAGCCAGCAATGCCGTGATATCTGCGTCCTCAAGCCGGCGGAACGCCCGGCGGGTGCCGCGGCTGCTTTCCGAGCCGCGGTCCAGCACCGCCACCTCCACGGCCGAGGGCGGCAGCGTGGTGGTTTCCTTGTCCGGAACCAGACCGGCCAGGGCCAGCCTGATCGCACCGGCGAAGTCCAGGGCGCCCTGCCAGCCCGCCGCGACGGCCTCGGAGACCTTGTCCGCCTGGCCGCCCATGACGATGAAGCCGTTCTCGTCGGCGATCGACCCGTCGAATGTAAGCCGGTAGAGGTGGTCCTCCTCCGGGGAGGACCCCACCTCGGCCACGGCCAGTTCGACTTCGAAGGGTTTTTGTTCCGCGGTGAACACCGCACCCAGGCTCTGCGCGTAGACGCTGGCGAGGCCCCTGGCCGTGACGTCCTCGCGGTCGTAGGAGTAGCCGCGCACATCCGCGTAGCGGACCCCGGCCTGCCGGAGGCTTTCGAACTCGTTGTATTTGCCTACGGCTGCGAACGCAATCTTGTCGTAGATTTCGCCGATCTTATGCAGCGACGGCGAGGGGTTCTCGGCCACGAGGGCGATCCCGTCGCTGCAGCTGATGACCACCACTGAGCGCCCGCGGGCGATACCCTTCCGCGCGAAGTCCGCACGGTCCTTCATCAGTTGTTCGGGCGATACGTAGAACTGCTGGGTCATCTCAGGCCTCCCGCTGGGCAACGGCCCTGGACTCGATGATGGCGCCGGCCATTGCCGCGAGCTCGCGCTCCGGGACCCGGAAGGCACCTGTTCGATTGACGGTGTAAACGACCGGCCAGAGCTGCCGGACGGGGTCGGGGCCGCCCGTGGCGGAGTCGTCGTCGGCGGCGTCGTAGAGCGCCTCGACGGCGACGGAGACGGCGTCCCGCTCCGGGAGATTGGGCCGCCAGAGTTTCTTCAGCGCGCCGCGCGCGAACATCGAGCCGGAACCGACGGTGTGGTGTTCCTGCTCCTCGTAACGGCCGCCGGTGACGTCGTAGGAGAACAGCCGGCCCAGGCCCGCGGGTCGGTCGAAGCCTGCGAACAGCGGTACGACGGCAAGGCCCTGCATCGCCATCGGCAGGTTGCTGCGGACCATCGCCCCGAGCCGGTTGGCTTTGCCGTCCAGGCTCAGGAGTGTTCCTTCGATCTTCTCGTAGTGTTCGAGCTCAACCTGGAAGAGCCGCGTGATGTCGAGCGCGATCCCCGCGGTCCCGGCGATGCCGAGCACGGAATACTGGTCCGCGGGAAAGACTTTCTCGATGTGCCGGCTGGCGATGACGTTGCCCATCGTGGCACGGCGGTCGCCCGCCATCAGCACCCCTCCGGCGTAGGTCAGCGCGACGATGGTGGTCCCGTGCGGCGCCTGCAGGGCTGTGGCGGCGTTCCCTCCCGGGAGCTGCTGGCCGGCCGGGAGCTGGCCGAACGGCAGTAGATCGGGGCGCTGGCGCTGCAGATGTTCAGTGAAGGAGGACGTGGCGTTGGCTGCTACCTGGTTGGCGGTGGTTTCCTGCACTGGTGCACTCCCTCAACGTAGTGAATCAACGACATCCGGCCCTCAGCCCTGTGCCGGCGCAACCCCTGGGCCGCCGCGGTCCGGGCGGTGCGCTACTGGCCGCCCTTTTGGACAAACGCGCGGACGAACTCCTCGGCGTTGGATTCCAGCACGCCGTCGATCTCATCGAGCAGATCGTCGACGCCCTGGGTGGCGGCTGACGCCTGGCCCTCCGCGGGAGCCGGCGGGGCTGCGGGGACGTCTTCGTCGACCTCGGTGTCCCGCGACTGCGGCTGCTGTTGCTCCTGGCCTGCCATTGTTCTCTCCTTCTGTCCGTCCCTTCTTCGCAAGGGACTTCCTGTAAGCCATATTGCCACGCCCGGAGCCCCTGCGGGACTCTTTGGGCCTACGAACCGGGAGGGAGTCCCAGCAGCTCGGACAGGAAGGGCCCGGCCTCCCGGTGCCGGGCGAAGAGGCCGCCGGTGAGGGCCTCGGTTCCGCGCAGCGGTTCCCGGGTGGGGACCCGCTGAAGCCTGCCGCGGCCGGGCACATCGAAGATCACGGAGTCCCAGCTGGCGCCGACAACGTCGGCCCCGAAGCGGCTGACGCAGCGGCCCCGGAAGTAGGCCCGCGTGTCCGACGGCGGCTCTGTGACCGCCCGCTGGATCACGCCGTCGTCGACGATACGCTGCATGCGGTCCCGTGCCAGCAGGCGGTAGTAGAGCCCCTTTTCCGGCCGGATGTCCGCCCACTGCAGGTCCACGAGGCCCAGCCGCGCGTGGCCCCACTCCAGTCCGTCGCGGTCCCGGTAGCCCTCCAGCAGGGAGAGTTTTGCCAGCCATTCCACGGAGGACGCTGCCGCCGCACGGTCGTTGCCCAGTTCGGTCAGCGTCGCCGACCAGTGTTCCAGCACGTCATGGGTGTGGCCGTCGCCGTCCACGGCATCGGCGACGCCGGTGTCCTGGGCGTGCTTGGCGGCCGCTTCAAAGTAGATCCACTGCAGGTCCAGGGCGGTGATCCGGCGTCCGTCGAGCAGCCGCAGGGTGGCCGTCAGGGCGGTGTCGTGGCTGACGGCCTGCAGCGAGGCAACCGGCTCATGGACTTCCAGCTTCGGGGCCAGCCCGGCCTCTATCAGGCTCAGCACCAGCGCTGTGGTGCCGAACTTCAGGTAATTGGCGGTCTGGCTGAGGTTGGCGTCACCGATGATGACGTGCAGCCGCCGATACTTGTCCGCGGTCGCGTGCGGTTCGTCGCGGGTGTTGATGATGGGCCGGCGGATCGTGGTTTCGAGGCCGACTTCGGTCTCGAAAAAGTCCGCCCGCTGGCTGATCTGGTAGCCGGGGCGGGAGCCGTCCTGCTTCATGCCGACCCGGCCGGCGCCGCAGAAGACCTGGCGGGTGACGAAGAACGGCGTCAGGCCCCGGACAATGTCCCCAAACGGCACCGCGCGGGGCATGAGGTAGTTCTCGTGGGAGCCGTAGGAGACCGACTTGTTGTCCGTATTGTTCTTGTACAGGTTGACCGGCGGCAGCCCCGGATCCGAGGCCAGGCGCCGCACCGCGGCGAGGGCCACGAGGTCTCCGGCAGCATCCCAGGCGACGGCGTCGCGCGGGTTGGTCACTTCCGGGCTGGAGTACTCGGGGTGGGCATGGTCGACATAAAGCCGGGCACCGTTACCGAGCACCATGTTCATCAGCAGGGTGCCGGACTCGTCCTCGCCGTCGGCTTCCAGCTCCTGCCGGCCATAGGCCAGGGCGACAGCCTCGGCGTCGAGGACGGGCGGCTGGTCGGTCAGCTGCTCCGGTTCGGCCTGGCTGCGCTCCAGCGTCCAGCCGCGGGCGTCATGCAGCGGTTCCTCGTCGGTGTAGTCCCAGCGGGTCTCGGCCCCGCCGGCGGCGCGCTGCCGGGTCATCTGGGCGTAGGCCTGGATCACCCGGGCTGACATCATCGTGGCGTTGGCGCCCGGTGCGGAGGGCGCATGAATGCCGTATTCGGTTTCGGAGCCCATCACCCGCATGGCGCCGCCGGCCGGCAGCCCGCCCGATATGCCGGCCGGTCTGCCGGGCACCGCCGACGTCACAGGTACTGGCCCGTGCTCGGCATCGTCTCGATGGACTTGCCGGGTTCCTGCCCCGCCTTGCCCTGGACGATCGTGCGGATGTACGTGATGCGTTCGCCCTTCTTGCCCGAGATCCGGGCCCAGTCATCCGGGTTGGTGGTGTTGGGCATGTCCTCGTGCTCGCGGAATTCGTCAACCACGGCGCGCAGCAGATGGTCGATCCGGATGCCCTTCTGGCCCACGGTGAGCAGGTCCTTGATGGCGTACTTCTTGGCCCGGTCCACGACGTTCTGCACCACGGCACCGGAGTTGAAGTCCTTGAAATAGAGCATCTCGGTGTCGCCGTTGGCGTAGGTGACTTCGAGGTATTCATTGGACTTGTCGGTGGAATACATGGCCTCGACGGTGCGCTGGACCATCGCGTCCACGGTGGCCTGCACATCGCCGTGGTGCTCGGCGAGGTCGGACTCGTGGAAGGGAAGGTCGGCGGTGATGTACTTGTTGAAGATGTCCGCCGCCGCCTCGGCATCGGGGCGGTGGATTTTGACCTTGACGTCAAGCCGGCCCGGCCGCAGGATCGCGGGGTCGATCATGTCCTCACGGTTGGAGGCGCCGATCACGATCACGTTGTCGAGCCGCTCCACGCCGTCGATCTCGCTGAGCAGCTGCGGGACGATGGTCGTTTCGACGTCGGAGGAGATGCCGGTGCCGCGGGTGCGGAACAGCGAGTCCATTTCGTCGAAGAACACCACCACCGGGCTGCCTTCGGAGGCCTTTTCCCGGGCGCGGGCGAAGATCAGCCGGATGTGCCGTTCGGTCTCGCCGACGTACTTGTCCAGCAGCTCCGGTCCCTTGATGTTCAGGAAGTAGCTCTTCATGTCCGTTTTGCCGGTGCGTTCTGCGGCCCGGGCGGCGAGGGAGTTGGCGACTGCCTTGGCGATGAGCGTCTTGCCGCAGCCCGGCGGGCCGTAGAGCAGGATGCCTTTCGGGGCCTTGAGCCCGTGTTCGCGGTACAGGTCCGGATGCAGGAACGGCAGTTCCACGGCGTCGCGGATCTGTTCGATCTGAGGTCCGAGGCCGCCGATGTCCTGGTAGGTGATGTCCGGCACTTCCTCGAGGACGAGGTTTTCCACTTCGGAGCGCGGGATCTTTTCGAGGGCGTAGCCGGTGCGGGAATCGATGGAGAGGGCGTCGCCGACCCGGAGCTTCTGCGACAGCAGGGCGCCGGAAAGCCGGATGACACGTTCCTCATCCGCCCGGCCCACCACCAGGGCGCGGTCCGCGCCCAGCATTTCCTTCAGCGTGACAAGGTCCCCGGCCCGTTCGTAGCCCAGCCCTGCGACCACCATCAGCGCCTCGTTGAGAAGAACTTCCTGGCCGACTGCCAGCTGGTTCATGTTGACCAGCGGGCTGATCCCGACACGCATCTTGCGGCCGGCGTTGAAGATGTCGACCGATTCCTCGGTGGCGGCCTGCCCGCCGTTGCCGGCGGAGGGGTGGCGTTTCGGGTTCAGCTGAAGCACGGTACCGAAGCTGTACGGCGGCTGACCTTCCTGGTCGAGGGCGTTCTTTAGCCGGAGGATTTCCGCTTTCGCGGTTTCCAGCATGCCCACGAGCTTGGAGTTGTTCTGCGTCGCGGCGGCGAGCTGGCGGTCAATGTGCCGGAGTTTGTCCCGGAGAATATTGACCTGGCGCTCGGCCACGGACAGTTCGCTGGCGGCGTGCGCCTGCCCCGCGGATGCGGTCACATCCTCTGCCGGCGTCTGGCCCGGATCGGTGTTCGGAGTCTCCATCGTGCATCAGCCCCTTCCTACGCTTCTATTAAGACATTAGCCCCAAGAAGCCGGACCCCGCTGAAGACTTCCGAAATACGGACTACTTCGTAATATCCGGATCGTCCTTGACGTTGGTCCCGGCAATGGCGTCGCGGGCGGCCCGGCGCAGTTTCTTGTCCGAGACGGCCCGCTCCCCCACCGCACCGGGCGTCCAGGCGTTGACGTCCTCTTCGTTGAAGTCGGTCTTGGACGGGCGCCGTTTCACGGAGATGCCCGTGACGCCGTCAGCCAGCCGCCGGGTGACCAGCAGGAAGCCGGTGTGCGCGACCATCCGGTGGTCCGGACGGACTGCCAGGCCCTCGAGGTGCCACCCGCGGACCATGGATTCCCAGGCGTCGGGTTCGGTGAAGCGGCCGTCGGCTCGGATGGCCTCCGCGGTCCGGGACAGTTGCGTCACGGTGGCGACATAGTTGATCCACACACCACCGGGGGCCAGGACGGTGGCAACCGCGTCGAGGCACTCCCACGGGGCCAGCATGTCAAGGACCACGCGGTCCACGGACCCGGGCTCCTCAGTGCGGACGACTTCCTCCTGGAAATCCCCAAGGGAGATCTGCCAGGCCGGATGCGGGCCGCCAAAGATCGTCTCGACGTTGCCGCGGGCGATGTCCGCGAACTCTTCCCGCCGCTCGAAGGAGTGCAGGTAGCCGTTGTCGCCTACCGCGCGGAGCAGCGAGATGGACAGGGCGCCGGAGCCGACGCCGGCTTCGACGACGCGCGCGCCGGGGAAGATGTCCGCCATGGTGACGATCTGCCCGGCGTCCTTGGGGTAGACGACGGCCGCGCCGCGGGGCATCGAGAGGACGAAGTCCGAGAGCAGCGGGCGGAGCGTCTGGTACTGCTGGCCGACGTTGTTGACCACCACGGAGCCGTCCGGCCTGCCGATGATCTCGTCGTGGTTCAGGAAGCCGCGGTGCGTGTGGAAAGCTCCGCCGGCTTCGAGGCTGATCGTGTTCATGCGCCCGCGCTCGTCGGTGAGCTGCACGCGTTCGCCCTCCCGGAACGGTCCGCGGCGGCGGGCTGCTCCGACGGGAGCGCCGCCGGCACGTGCCGGGCTGGCAGCCGGGGCCTCTGTGCCGAGGGCCGGGCTGATGGCCGCGCCGCCGGCTGTTACGGCGTCGTCGGGGCTGGTGCTGGCGGCGGTGTCGCTGCTCATGAAAATGTTCCTCGCTCCTGTAAAGCTGTGTGGCCGCGGAATGTGCCGGCGGCACGGCTGCTTGCGCCCAGGGCAGTGCGCCCAGGCCGGAAATACACGACCGGCAGGTAACTCTACCGGTTTTGGCCGAACATCCGCTTGCCCGACCCGGGACCCTTACCGGTGAGCGCCGCCAGGACGGCGGATTGCCGGAGCAGGCCGGTGACGGTTCCGTCGCGGTCGACGACGGCGTACTCCAGGCCGTCGAGCTGGGCCAGGTACTGGATCAGTTCCTGGCCTTTGGACCACTCCGGCACGTAGGCACCCGCGCCGAGGGCGTAGGACACGGCCGTGAGGGGTGTTGTGGCGGCGGCCGCCGGGGACACCGTGGCGACGGCCCCGGCGTCCACCACGGCAGCCGGACGCCCGTCCGCACGGTACAAAACGACGGCGGGAGCCGCCCCCGTGGCGGGAACCGGTGCCAGCGCCCGCACTTCGGCCACAGAGGCCCATTCCGGGAGGCCCACCGCGGGTTCGGACAGCGCGCCGGCTTCCACGGACGGCAGGCGGGACCGCAGCCGGGCCTGCTCAATGGAGGCGGTGGCGCCCATCCAGAGGAAGCTGCCGACGAGGACCGTAATGAGCATCAGGGAAATGTCGGGGCGGTCGCCGCTGAGCAGGGGCAGTGCCACGAACCAGGCCACGAGGGCGATCACGATGATCCGCCCGCCCCAGCCGGCCGCCACGGTGCCCTTTTCCTGGCTGCCGGTCAGCTTCCAGACGGCGGATTCGACGAGCCGGCCGCCGTCCAGCGGCAGGCCGGGCAGGACGTTGAAGATACCGATCAGCAGGTTGGCCCAGACAAAGATGTTGGTCAGGATCCCCGCGACACCGGTGAGGTCCGCTGCGGTCAGCAGGAGCCAGCCGCCGGCGGCGAGGACGAAGTTCGCCGCCGGACCCGCCATCGCGACGAGGACGGAACGCCCGGGCGAGGCAGTGAAGCTCTCGAACTGGGTGTGGCCGCCCCAGAGGTTGAGGACGATCTTTTCGCTGGGCCAGCGGTAGATCTTTGCGGTCAACGCGTGCGCGAGCTCATGCACCAGCACGGAAATCAGCAGCAGGACAGCGTAGGCGAACGCCACGAAGTACGCGCCGACGCCGAGGTACGGGTTGTTTGCCTGCAGCACCGGGCCGTAGACGATCACCGTGAACGCCGCAATGATGAACCACGAATAGGCGAGGATCACCGGGATGCCGGCGATGCGCCCCAGCGAAATACCCTCTTTGCGGCCCTGCTTCTGCGGATCCTGGCCGCTGCGGCCGCGGGTGTCGGTGTCAGTCATGGACCGGCACCTTAGCTGCGCGGCCTACCTGCCGGACGTCGGTGCCGGCGCCGCTGCCCGAGCCGAAGGTAGCGTCCGGGAACTCGTGGCGCAGGGCGACGAGCTCTTCGAGGTCGCCAACGGTACGCCCCGCGAGGGTGTCCCACATGGCGTGCCGCGGATCCTTCGGCAGCGGCACGATATGGGGGATGGCGACGGTCAGCACGCCGGAGGCGACGGCGGCCGCCACACCCGGCCCGGAGTCCTCCAGCGCGATGCAATGCTGCAGGCCGAGGTCCGGGTCCTGTTCCTGCAGCAGCTCGACAGCCTTGAGGTACGCCTCGGGGTGCGGCTTGCCCTGCGTGACGGTGTCGCCGGTGACGAGGAAATCGAAGTAGGGCTTGGGCAGGCTGGCCACGATCTCCCGGGCCAGCGGGGCCTCGGACATGGTCACGAGGGCACAGCGGATCCCCGCGGTGTGGAGCTCCTCCAGCAGTTCGCGGGCACCGGGCCGCCACGGCACGGAGGTACGGACCTGGCTGATGACATGGGCGGTCAGGATGTCGATGATCTCCCGGCGCTCCAGCGCCACCCCGGCGTCCTGCAGGATACCCGCGGAGAAGACCAGGGACTGGCCCACCAGCTGCATGGCCTTCTCATGCGACCACTGCCCGCCGTGCGCGGCAACCAGGGCGTGCTCGGCCTCGATCCAGTACGGCTCGGTGTCCACGATGGTGCCATCCATGTCCCAGAGCGCGGCTTTGAGCAGGGGCTGGGGAGCTGAGGATTGCATGCCTTCCAGTCTACGGGGCGGCCCTGTGAGGGGCCTGATACTACGCCTACGGCGAATATCGCCCGCGGGTCGCCGATTCCCGGCGCTTCATTCCCTGCGGGGGCCGTGTCCTTGGACGTAGGGTGAAGGGATGAATAGCTTCGAGGTAGACCCCGCGGAAACGGGCGACGTGCCCGAGCCGGAACGGCTACTGCAGCCGGTCCCCGAGGGCCGGCGCATCACGGTGATGCTCGCCGCCTTCGAAGGCTGGAACGACGCCGGGGAAGCTGCAAGCGATGCCCTGCGTTACCTCAACAAGCTCTGGGGCGGCAAGAAAGTCGGTTCGGTCGACGCTGACGAGTACTACGACTTCCAGTTCACCCGGCCCACAATCCGCCGCACGGCGTCCGGAGAGCGGAAGATCAAGTGGCCCTCCACCCGTATTTTCAAAGCCAGCGTTCCCGACTCCAAGGTGGACGTCATTTTCGTCCAGGGCACTGAGCCGTCGTACAAGTGGCGGGCCTACACCGCCGAACTGCTGGTCCACGCCGAGGCACTCCACGTGGACTACGTCATCCTGGTCGGCGCCCTCCTCGCCGACGTGCCGCACAGCCGGCCGATCCCGGTGAGCACATCGACGGATGACCCTGCGCTGCGTGAGCGGATGGACCTCGAAGCCTCGCAGTACGAGGGGCCCGTAGGGATCGTGGGGGTCCTCGCCGAAGTTGCGCTGCTCGCCGGGCTGCCCACGGTTTCACTCTGGGCCGCCGTGCCGCATTATGTGGCGCAGGCACCTTCCCCCAAGGCACAGCTGGCGCTGCTGCACCGCATCGAGGAGCTCCTGCAGGTTCCGCTCGACACCCAGGAGCTCGTCGAGGAGTCCGACGCGTGGGAACGCGGTGTGGACGAACTGGCCACCGAGGACCCCGAGATCGCGGCGTATGTGCGCCAACTGGAGGAAGCGAAAGACACCGCAGACCTCCCGGAGGCCAGCGGCGAGTCGATCGCCCGTGAATTCGAGCGCTACCTCAAGCGCCGCGGCAAGGACAAGCCTTAGAGTTCGACGCCCAGCAGGGCGTTAATGGCGTCGCTCGCCAGCGCGGCGTCGGACGCGGATCCGGCCTGAGCGGCCCCAAGGGCGGCCGCGGCCCAGTCATCCATGGCGGCGACAGCCCCGGGGGCGTTCAGATCGTTCGAGAGTTCGGCCCGCAGGCGGGACACCAGCCCGTCAGCAGAGCCTTCGGGCGCGACGTCCAGGGCAGCCCGCCAGGTGCGGAGCCGTTCCTTGGCCTGGGCGAACCCGGCCTCGGTCCAGGACCAGTCGCTGCGGTAGTGGTGGGCCAGAATGGCCAGCCGGATCGCGGCCGGCTCCTCGCCTGCGGCGCGGAGTTTGGAGACCAGGACCAGGTTTCCCTTGGACTTGCTCATCTTTTCTCCGTCGAGGCCCACCATGCCGGCGTGTGCGAAGTGTTGTGCCAGCGGCACCCCGGACAGGGAATAGGCGTGCCCGGCACCCATTTCGTGGTGCGGGAAGATCAGGTCCGAGCCGCCGCCCTGCACCGTGAACGGGGCGGGCAGGTACTTCTGGGCGATAACGGTGCACTCGATGTGCCAGCCCGGCCGGCCCTCCCCCAGACCGTCTCCGGGCCAGCTCGGTTCGCCCTCGCGGGCAACCCGCCAGAGCAGCGGGTCCAGCGCCTGGCGTTTCCCGGCCCGGCCGGGGTCGCCGCCGCGTTCGGCAAAAAGCCCGAGCATCTCGGCGTCGGACAGTCCGGAGACGGCGCCGAGGGTCCAGGCGTCCGTGGCCTCGGCGGAGTGCTTGCCGGCCGCTTCGACGTCGTAGTAGACGTCCCCGTCGGGCTCGCCCGCGCTGCCGGCGACACGGTAGGCCAAACCCCGCTGGACCAGCTGCTCAATGGCGGGCACGATCAGGGGAATGGCTTCAACCGCACCCACATAGTGGTCCGGGGCCAGCACGTTGAGGGCTTCCATGTCTGTTTGAAAGAGCTTGATCTGGCCGGCGGCGAGATCGCGCCAGTCCACTCCGGTGGCCGCCGCGCGCTCCAGCAGGGGGTCGTCGACGTCGGTGACGTTCTGGACGTAGGACACCTGCTGGCGGCCGTCCCGCCAGGCGCGGTTGAGCAGGTCAAACGCGACGTAGCTGGCGGCGTGGCCCATGTGCGTGGCGTCATACGGCGTGATTCCGCAGACATACATTGACTGTTCGCCTGCCGCCCCGAGGGTGACGACGCTGCCCTTTGCGGTGTCGAAGAGGCGGAGGGCAGGCATGCTGCCCGGGAGCTGGGGAACGGGGCGGGAGATCCAAGACTTCACAGCCCAAGCCTAGTGCTAGGCGCTGATGACGTTGAAACCGAGCAGCAGGTAGAGGGCCAGGCCCAGCAGAATCCGGTACCAGACGAAGAGCCGGTAGCCGTGGGTCGAGACGTACTTCAGGAACCAGCCGATGATGATGTAGCCCACCACAAACGCGACGGCCGTGGCCAGCGCCGTTTCCGGCAGGCTGTAGGGGCCGGTGATGCCGTCTTTGGAAGCCACTTTGTAGAGCTGGTACAAACCGCTGCCGAACACCGCCGGGATCGCCAGCAGGAAGGAATAGCGGGCCGCCGCTTCGCGGGTGTAGCCCATCAGCAGGCCGGCGGTGATCGTGCCGCCGGAGCGGGAGACCCCGGGGATCAGTGCCATGGCCTGGGCCAGGCCGTAGAGGATGCCGTGTTTATACGTCAACTGGGTGAGTTCGCGTTCCTGGCGTCCGATCGCGTCGGCGACGGCGAGGATCATGCCGAAGACAATCAGCATCGTGGCCACCACCCAGAGGCTGCGGAGCACGGACTCGATCTGGTCCTGGAACAGCAGTCCGAGGACGATGATCGGCAGGCTGCCCAGGATCACCAGCCAGCCCATCCTGGCGTCGGGGTTCTGCCGCGAAACTTTGCCGGTCAGGGAGCCGGCCCACGCCGTGATGATCCGCACAATGTCGCGCCAGAAGTAGACGATAACCGCGGTTTCCGTGCCCAGCTGGGTGATTGCCGTAAAGGCGGCACCTGGATCGGCCGCGTTGGGGAGGAAGGAGCCAACGATCCGCAGATGGGCGCTTGAGGAAATCGGGAGGAATTCTGTCAGTCCCTGCACAAGGCCCAAAAAGGCCGCTTCAAACCAGTTCACGTAGATAGACCCTACGTCATGAAGGTGTCCGGACCCCCGTAAGCTTGCTGACATGCAGCAGCGTTATGTCGGCAACAGTGGGTTGCGCGTCTCCTCCCTTTCCCTCGGCACCATGTCCTGGGCCCGGGAAACCGATGAGCAGGATGCCTCGGCTCTTCTGCGGACTTTCGTGGACGGCGGCGGAACCCTGATCGACACGGCCGCCTCCTACGGCGAGGGCCAGGCTGAGGCGATGCTGGGCGGAATGCTGGGCGACGTCGTGGCCCGCTCCGAAGTGGTCATCTCCACAAAAGCCGGGCTGTCGACGTCGGAAGGCCGCCGCAGCGTCGACACTTCCCGGAACGGGATGCTCTCCGGCCTGGATGCGAGCCTCGCCCGGCTGGGAACCGACTACGTGGACCTCTGGTTCGCCCATGCCTGGGATCCCAACGTCCCGCTGGAGGAGACCCTGTCCGCGCTCGAATTCGCCGTCCGATCGGGCCGGGCCCGCTACGCGGGAGTGTCCAACTTCAACGGCTGGCAAACCGCCAAAGCCGCAGCGGTCGCGGGCTTCCCGCTGGTCGCGAACCAGTCGGAATACTCCCTGCTGCACCGCTCCCCCGAAGCTGAACTCATCCCTGCCATCGAGGACGCCGGCCTGGGTCTGATGGCGTGGGGGCCGGTGGGGCGCGGGGTGTTGAGCGGCAAGTACCGCGGGCACATTCCAGCGGACTCACGGGCAGCCCATGCGCGGCTGGCCGGCTATGTGGAGCCGTACCTGGAGGGGGCCTCGTCCAGCGTGGTGGAGGCCGTCGCGATGGCGGCGAAGGGGTTGGGCCGGACAGCCCTCGACGTTTCGCTGAGCTGGCTGCTGTCCCAGCACGGCGTGGCGACGGCGATCGTCGGCCCCCGCACCCCGGTTCAGCTCAAGGAGATCCTGGATTCAACGCTGGCACCGCTTCCGCCGCAGATCGCCCAGGCCCTTGAGGATGTGTCCAGCCCCGCCTGAGCGGCGTCCCCGGACCGACTCAGTCACTGGAGAATTTCGAGGTCTTCCTCGTCGTCGACGTCTTCATCCTCGTCGTCATCGCTGTCCTCATCAAGGACCCCAAGTCCGGTCACTTCGCCGTACGCTTCATAGAGAGAGTCGTCGTAGACTTCAAAGGCATCAGCAACAGAAAAAAACGCTGCCTCGACCGCGGGGTCCCCGGGCCCCCGGCGTGCTGACGCAGCGGCGAGGTGTTCTTCCAGGGCAGCCGTGAAGGCTTCAAGCGCGACACGCGGATCGATGCTCATGACTTCACGTTAGCCGGAAAAGGAAGAAAATGGAGAGCAATGAAGGAACATTTTCTCAGCAGTTCAGTCCGGCGGGAACGGGACTATGTGAGGCAGTACGAGTACCTCGTACTGACGGTAAGTCCTGAAGATTCCCTGCCGGAAGCGCGCCGCCGACTGGTGGAACACTCCGAGTACGGCAAGTGGGAACTGGAGCGCAGCGTGCTGTATCTCGGCGGCGGCCGCAGGTTCTGGCTCCGCCGCCGGGTCACCCAGGTCCAGCGGACCGTTTAGGGCCCTGGAGTCCAGCGGACCGTTTAGGGCTTCTCGAGCGGTCCCAGCCACGCGTTGGCCACCGTGTTGTGCGCCGATTCGTCGTCCGAGGGTTGGAACATCCCCGCCAGCACGTCACGGTACAGCCGTTCCAGTTCGGAACCGCGGAAGTAGCTCGATCCCCCGGACACCCTGATGGCCAGGTCCACGACCGTGCGGGCCGTCTCCGTCGCACTGACCTTGAGCCCGACCAGCTTCGGGAACCACTGGCTGCCATGGTCGGCCAGCGCGTCGACGTCCGCGGCGACGCTGGAGAGCTGGGGGTACAGCGCATCCATCGCCATCGCAGCGTCTGCCACTTTCCAGCGGATGTCGGGATCCTGGGCATAACTGCGCCCGCCGTTCTTGAAGGACGTCCGCCCCTTCACGGCCTCAACACCCACGGTGAGGGCCCGTTCCCCAATGCCCGTGTAGACCGCCGCCAGCAGCGTCTCGAAGCAGGCGAAGATGGCGAAGATCAGCGGGTCCGCGTTCGGGCCGACCGGCAGCTTCCGGAAGATCCGCTCCGCCGGCACCACCGCGCCGTCCAGGACGGTCGTGTTCGACTGGCTGGCCCGCATGCCCAGGGTGTCCCAGTCGGCCAGGATCTCGTACCCGGTCGTGTCCCTGCTGAGGAATCCGTGGACAAGTTGCCCTGCGCCGTCCGCGGCCGAGGCGTCCTTCCCGAAGATCCCCAGCCGGGTCCACGCCGGCGAGAGGCTCGTGAAGATCTTGCGGCCGGTGAAGGCATACCCGCCGCCGGCCTGCGGGACAGCCGTGGTGCGGGAGTCGAAGAGCACCGAGTCGTTGCCTGCCTCCGAGTTCCCGAACGCGAAGATCTCACCTTGCGCGGCCTCCCGGAGGACAAAGTCGAGTGACGCGTCGCCCCGGGCGGCAAGGACGTGCGCGACGCCGGTCCAGACAAGATGCATGTTCACCGCCAGCGCGGTGGCCGGCGCCGCCGTCGCCAGCCGCCGCTGCAGCTGCGCCGCCGCCTGGAGCCCGAGTCCAAGGCCGCCGTCGGACGCCGGAACGAAGATCTTCAGGTAGCCGGCCTCCGCCAGCTCCGCGAGGTCCTCGTGGAAAAAGGCGTTGTCCAGGTCGTAGCCGGCTGCGCGGCCGCGGATCCGTTCCAGCAGGGCATCGGGCAAGCCATCGGACAGGGCAGCTTCAGGGCTCATGGGCGGTGTCCTTCAGTCCTCAGTAATGGGTGAGCAGGGTGTCCAGTACCCGGGCGCCGAACTTCAGGGAGTCGGTGGGGACGCGTTCATCCACGCCGTGGAACATCCCGGTGAAGTCCAGTTCGTCGGGGAGCTGGAGTGGGGCGAAGCCATACCCGGTGATGCCCAGGCGGCTCAGGGACTTGTTGTCCGTGCCTCCGGAGAGTGTGTAGGGCAGGACTTTGGCTCCCGGGTCCTCGGCGTGCAGCGCGTCGATCATGGCGTCCACGAGGTTACCGGCGAACGGAACCTCAAGGGAGACGTCGTTGTGGACGTAACTCACATCCACGCCCTTGCCGGCGAGTTCGCGGACGATCTCGAGGACGTGCTCCTCCTGGCCGGGCAGGGTGCGGCAATCGATGAGGGCCTCCGCCGACTCAGGGATCACATTGTGCTTGTAGCCGCCCTTGAGCAGGGTCGGATTGGTGGTGTTCTGCAGGGTGGCGCCGACAAAGCGGGCCACGGTGCCGAGCTCCTTGAGGATCTTGTCCGGGTCGTCGGGGTCGAACTCCACGCCCGTGAGTTCCGTCACGCCGTCAAGGAACTGCCGTGTGGTGGGCGTCAGCTCCACCGGCCAGCGGTATTCACCGATCCGGGACACCGCACTGGCCAGCCGAGTCACGGCGTTGTCCGTGTTGATCTGGGAGCCGTGGCCGGCGCGCCCGTGCGCGACGAGGCGCAGCCAGGACAGGCCCTTTTCGGCGGTCTGGAGCAGGTAGGTGCGCTGCCCGCCGATGGTGGCGGAAAAGCCGCCCACCTCGGAGATGGCCTCGGTGGCGCCGTCGAAGAGTTCGGGCCGTTTCTCGATCGCGTAGCGGGCCCCGTAGGTGCCGCCGGCCTCCTCGTCGGCGAAGAACGCGAAGATCAGGTCCCGCTTGGGTTTGCGGCCGGTGCGGGCGAAATTCCGCAGGACGGAGAGGATCATGGCGTCCATGTCCTTCATGTCCACGGCGCCGCGGCCCCAGATCATGCCGTCCTTGAGCTCCGCTCCGAAGGGATCCACCGACCACTGCTCGCGGAGTGCGGGGACAACGTCCAGGTGCCCGTGGACCACGAGGGCGCTGGCGGAGGGGTCCTCCCCGGCGAGCCTGGTCACCACGCTGGCGCGGCCCGGGGCGGCCTCGAAGATTTCGGCGTCCAGCCCCACTTCGGTCATCAGCCCCGCGGTGTATTCGGCGGCCGCCCGCTCCCCCGGGCCGGACCCGTCGCCGTAGTTGGACGTGTCGATCCGGATCAGTTCCTGGCAGATTCTGACGACTTCGTCCTCGGGCCTGATATCAGTCATGTTTCACTCCTCGTGGCGTCGGCTCTCTTGCTGGCTTCAGCCTACCCACATGCCCGTTCAGGCCCCGATTATTTGTTTCGGGAAAGTTCATGCTAGAGTCTTTCTCGCTGCTTCGGAGAAAACCGAAACGCTGAAAGGCGAAAAGGTACACCGAATACCACCTGCGCGGGTGGCGGAATGGCAGACGCGCTAGCTTGAGGTGCTAGTCCTCGAAAGGGGGTGGGGGTTCAAGTCCCCCTCCGCGCACAACGGGAAAACCCCCAGAATCCTTGGATTCTGGGGGTTTTTTTCTGTCTTCGCCCACGCGAGCTCCGGTTCCACCCGCGGACGCTCATCTCCACGCCGGTGACAGCCAGGAATGTCGGTTGTGCAGGGTCCAGTAAGAACAGGAACACCTCGACTGGGGCGGACGCCGGGGTCCGGTTCACGCGGAGAGGCTACCTAATGGGGCGGTGTATGGCGACCCGCCGCGACGTCCCCCGGCGCCGCACCTTGAGTCTGCTCGGGGTTCCGGCCCCATGCCTCCGCCCGACAGCATCAGCACTCTTGCGTGGAGCTCTCAGCCCGGCCCGGCGTTCAGAGCGAGCGAGATGGGCGAGCATGCCCCAGGTAAAAGCCATCCAGAGAACCGCCGCAGTGAGGACGATACATATCAGGATCAGAGGATGCATGTGAGTCCTCCACGGGATAACTCGGTGTGGGACGGCACGCCGCCGGCCCGGTTGTTTCAGTCCCTCCCCTGCTTGAATGATCTCAGGTTCGGCCCTCTCCCGGAAGTAGCTCCGGGGCGTTCTGGGCCCGGACGACAGGTTCGTGATCGTTGGGAAGCACGGGGCCTAAGCTGGTGCCGTGACACCCTCCCCAGCTCCCGTCGACGTCTTCGTCCAGACCGGCCCCGCCGAGTGGTGGCAGGTCCTCGCCGCCCTGGGTCCGCTGGCCGTGCTGCTCGCGGCGGCCATCGGTGCCGCTATCAGCCTGCGCACCCTGCAGCAGCGCGCCGCCGCTGACACGGCCGCGCTGGCCCAGCAACGGGAGGCGGACAACCGGAGCGAATGGTGGAACCGCGCCCAGTGGGCCTTGGACAGCTCCCTCGCCGCTGACCCGCGCCGGACCGAACTGGGCCTGGGTGTCCTGGCGGTCCTGGCCGACAGCGGACTGGCCAGCCCTGAGGAACTCAAGATCATCACGGTGGCCTGGGAAGACCCGCTGGACAGCGCCCCGGCCCGGCCGACCGCCCTCCCGCCGTCGGAAGCTGCCGTCTCCGGACACCGCGCCTCCTCCCGCGACCCCGGCGTGCAGAGCGCGGCGGCCAGGCTCCGCCTTGTCACCGACCGGCGCCTCGGCCGGTCCACCCCGGAGTGGGTCAGGGAACTGGCCGACGGAAAGCAACACGGCGTTCGCTAGCTGGAGCAGTGCCTCATTTGAGCAGTTCGGCCATGCTGGCGGCATTCCGGTCGTTGTCCGTCAGCGGGTCCAGGCCCCAGGCGTCTTCGATCGTGCGGAGCAGGGAATAGTGGGTGTAGCGGGTGTCCGAGATGTAGCCTTTCCGCGCGGCCGGTCCGGCGAAGACCGTGGCGACCCGGTTGCTGCCACGGCTGCCCTCGTCGAACGTGACCGCCAGCAGGGAGTTCTTTGTGGTGAACGCCGGTGAGGCGAGGATTTTGGGAATCTGCCGGGACAGCCAGTCGTCGCCGGTCCGGACCGGGCAGTCGTGGGTGCCGCTGCACATGTCAGGAGTGATGAAGACGAAGTCCGGCAGGCTCCGGGCAGATTTCAGGTCCTCGTCCAGCCAGCTCAAGGGCACCACGTGCTCGGCGCACAACGCCCTGTCATCCGTCACGGACGGGTAGTACATAAACGGGTTGTGTTTCACCGAGTATCGTCCGGAGTCCCCGGCCTGGCACGGCCCGGGCATTCCTTCGGCATACATCCGCCATTTCCGCCCCGACGTGGTGATTTCATCGGCAATGGTGCGTACATCTGCCCGGCAGCTGAGTGCCTTGGGGTCGCAGTTGCTGGTGATGCCGGCGGTGGAGCCGCTGGTCAGGGCAATGTAGTTCGGCAGGCTGGGCCGGGTTATCGCATGATAGTTGGCTGCCAGGGCGTGGTCCTTTGCCAGAGAGTTGAGGTACGGGGCATCATCGGCTCCCAGAATCCGGCTGGCGGACTTGTTCTCCATCACGATGATGACGACATGATCGATCGTCCCGGCTCGGGCGGGGCCGGGCGGCGACAAAGTGCACCCGGCCAGAAGCAGGCCCAGTGCAAGGACAATGGCCAGGGAGGGACTGCCAACGCGCCTCACTGGATCCCCCGCCGCTAGGCGTCTGGAGGCAACGCGGACCGGATGGTTCCGACGAGCGAACGGAACCCGGGATCGGCCTGCAGCGCATCGAGCAGGACGGGTCCGCGCGGACCGGCCAGTGGTATGCGCCAGTTGGGGTACTGCGTGCTGGTCCCGGGCTGGTTCTGCGTCCGGGTCTCCCCCACCGCGTCCACAAGGGCGACGCCCAGCAGGGACGAGGGCGTGAGGGTGGTGAAAGCGTAGAGCGCCTCGACGGTGGCCTGCACGTCCTGGTGCCCCGGCGCCGGCAGGAGACCGCGTTCCCGCAGGAGCCCGAGTACGGCCTGCTGCTCAGCGGCGGCCTCGGCGCGTTCCTCGTCCACCGGACGCTGCAGCAGGCCCAGTGATTCGCGGAGGGTGACGTGATCGCCGGCCAGGTAGCCGGCGGTCGGGGGAAGGTCGTGGGTGTTGACGCTGGTCAGGCACTGCTGCCGGTACCGTTCCGGCGGGATGGGTCCGTCGGCGTCGTGCTCGAACCAGAGGATCGACGTGCCGAAGATCCCGCGTTCGGCCAGATAGTCCCGGACCCACGGCTCAAACACCCCCAGGTCCTCGCCGATCACGATCGCGCCGGCCCGCTGCGCCTCGAGGGCAAGGATGCCGATCAGTGCCTCGTGGTCGTAGTAGACGTAAGTGCCTTGCTCCGGCCCGGCCCCTGCCGGGATCCACCACAGCCGGAACAGGCCCAGGATGTGGTCCACCCGGATTCCGCCGGCATGGCGCAGCACGGTCCGGAGCATGTCCCGGTAGGCGGCGTAGCCTGATTCGGCGAGCCGGCCGGGGTGCCAGGGCGGCTGGGTCCAGTTTTGCCCCTGCTGGTTGAACATGTCAGGTGGGGCGCCGACCGTGACGTCCCGGGCCAGCACCCCGGCAAGCGACCAGTCGTCCGCCCCGCCGGGTTTCACTCCGACCGCCAGATCGTGGATGACGCCGATTTCCATGCCCGACAGCCGGGCCGAGCGCTGGGCGGCCTCGAGCTGCTGGTCGCAGAGCCACTGCAGCCAGCGGTGGAATTCAATCCGGCCCGCCAGGAGGGCCCGCTGCTCCTTGCAGTAGGCGGTGCCGGGCGAGGAGGCTTCCGCCGCCCACTGGGGGGCGCCGGGGGCCAGCTTCTCGGCCAGTGCGCACCACAGGGCGAAGTCGTCAAGCCCTTTCCCCTCCCCGTCGCAGAAGTCAGCGAACGCGAGGGTACGGGCGGGGTCGCGCGGGACGCCGAACAGCAGCTCAAGGGCAGCCAGTTTGGCCCCGTAGCTGGCGTTGCGGTCCAGCAGCCCGGTGGAATGGTTCGCGGCGTGCTGCGCAGTGGCCAGCCGCTCCACCTCGGCCCGGCCGGCCGGGTCGAGGTAGCCGTATTCCGGGATCTCTTCTATCCGGAGGTAGAGCGGGTTGACGTACCGCCGGGTCGTGGGCAGGTAGGGCGAGTCCTCGACCGGGGGCCGGGGCTCGGCGGCGTGCATCGGGTTGACCAGCAGGAAGCCGGCGCCCTCCTCCCCGGTCATGGCGGCGAGATCGGCGAGGTCGGAGAAATCGCCGATACCCCAGGAGCGGGAGGAACGCACAGAATAGAGTTGCGCGGTCAGGCCCCAGTTCCGCCGGCCGGCGAGCGCCTCGGTCGTGCGGAGCCTCCGCGGTGTGACGATGAGCGGGCATTGGGCTACTGTGCCCTCGTTGTCCGCCCACAGGGTGTGCCAGCCGAGGGGCACTAGGTCCGGGACCGCGAACACGGCCCGGCCGGTGCGGACGCCGTCGACGTCGACCGGCGCGTCCCAGTTCTCGCGCTGCGTCGCCTCATACCGCCGGCCGTCTTCTGCGATGATCCAGACGTTGACGGCGCTTCCGTGCGGTACGTGGACGTTGACGTGGAACTCCTGCCCTTCACGGGCGACGGCGACCGGTGGCAGCAGGCGCCGCCACGGTGCCCGGCGGGCCTCAGCCAGGGACCGTTCCATCTCCTCCGGTGCCCCGGCCGGGACGCCCAGCGCGGCCAGGACGCTGCGCAGGGTGCTGTCCGCGACGGAGCGCTCGACGCCGTCCCAGCCCCAGTAGGAGGTCCCCACGCCGTGGGCGGCGGCGAGTTCCCGCAGCAGTATGGGTGCGCTGGACCCGTTGTGGTGGTGCATGCCATCAGCCATGGGGCAACTCTAGACGCTGCCCCCGTGCCCGGTGCCGTGTCGATGGACGTGGGTTTCGCCGACCAGTTCGTGCAGGCCCTCGACGGCGCGCGCCAGGGACAGCTCCGGGGAGGCAACGATGAACGGCATCAGGAGCCGGTTCTCCTTCTCCAGGTGCAGGGCGAAGATGTTCCGGATGGAACCGGCGGCCACGGCGGCGTCCACCCCGGTGGATCCCCGCAGTTCCTCGACGAGTCCGACGATCACCTGATGCTCGGCCAGCATCCCCTCCACGAGCAGCCTTCCCTGCGGCAGGTTCCGGGGCGCGCTGTACAGCGGACCCTCCTCAGCGAGCGCATGCGGGACGAGATCGGTCCCGCACCACTCCACCAGCACCTCATGGGCGTCGTGCTCCGCCACCGTGTCCCCCTCCCGGACGGCGCGGACCAGTGTCGCTGTCAGGGCATTGAGGCGCTTGAGCATGCCCGCGTGGTGCTGCTCCACCGCCGACAGGGCCTCAGCGTCCTCATCGGCGTTCTTGTTGACGGTGCTGGCCGCTGGCTGATCCATGACGTCTCCCGGGCTGCTGGATAGGGGCATGCGCGCTCTCTTCCCACTCTACGGCGGAGACCCACCCGCGCACCGGGCCTTTCGGCCCAGCCGAATGAAGCCGGGCCCGCCGCGGATTCCGGCGCCGGCTTTAGACGCGGCCGCAACCTCCGCGCTAGCCTTGCAGGTTATGGTCGACGTTGAACGGTTCCGGATCCTCCTCCAGGAGGAGCGCAGCCGGAAACTTGCACTCCTCCCCGCGCTTCGCCGGGACATCTCCTCGGTGAACGCCGCCCGGCAGGATTCAAATGTCGACGACGAACACGATCCCGAGGGATCGACGATCGCTTTTGAGCTCTCCCAGGCCTCCGCCCTGCTGGAACAGAGCCGTCGGGGCCTCGCGCAGATCGAGGCGGCCCTGGCACGGATCGACGCCGGCACTTACGGTATCTGTGCCGTGTGCGGGGAACACATCGCGGAGGGACGGCTGGAGGCCCGGCCCTGGACCCCGTACTGCATCCGGCACAGCGCCGGCCCGGCGGGCGCCGCAGGAACAACGGACCGGACCTCATCATGAACAACGCTGCCGAAACCTGGTGGAACCGGATTGTCGCCGGATTCACCCAGTCCCCCGTCCCGCACGTCACCGGCACTGAACTGGCCCTGGTCGTCCTCCTGGCCGTTGCCCTTTCCCTGCCGCGTGTGACCTGGCGGTACTTCGGGCTGCTGGCCACTGTGACGCACGAACTCGGCCACGCCTTCGCCGCGCTGATGACCGGGCAACGCCTCGGCGGCATCCACCTGAGCCTGGACCACTCGGGCACCACCACCACCTACAGCCGGAAACCCCTGGCCGCGGTCTGGTCCACGTTCTGGGGATACCCGGTGCCGGCCGTCGTCGGCGCCGCGATGGTCTGGAGCGGCTTCAACGGCTGGGGTCCGGCGGCGATGTCACTCGGGACCCTCATCCTGCTGGCCTCGTTCCTGTTCATCCGCAACGGCATCGGGCTGCTGATCACCGCCGCCGCGGTGCTGGCCGCCGCCCTGCTCGTACTGTTCGTCCCGCCCGAATTCAACGGCCATGTGATGATCGTCCTTGGCCTGGCGCTCCTCGTCGCCGCCGTCCGGGACCTCGGCAAGCTGGCCAACGTCCACCTGAAGCGGCGGGACCGGCTCACGACGTCGGACGCGTACCTGCTCTCCCGCGCAACCCGGGTCCCCGCAGCCGTCTGGATCGTCCTGTTCGCCGCCGTCGTCGGTGCCGCCTGGTGGGTAGCCTGGCAGCCGATGTCGCAGGTGTTCGCAACACTGCCATGGCCTGCAGTGCCCGGACAAGGCGGGCACCAGGCATAGGCTGGGACCATGAGCACAACACACGCGGACGACCCGGGATTCAGCACCAAGGGCGCATACGTCACCGGCGGCGCGGAGTTCACCCGGGACACCAACTACATCGAGGACCGCATCACCCGCGACGGCGGACCCGGCCGGAATGGTGAGCCCGGCTGGCCGGTGGAGCCGGGACGCTACCGGCTGATCGCGGCCCGCGCCTGCCCGTGGGCCAACCGGACCGTGATCGTGCGGCGGCTGCTGGGCCTCGAGGACGCCATTTCCCTCGGCCAGCCCGGCCCCACCCATGACGCACGCTCCTGGACCTTCGACCTGGACCCCGGCGGCAAGGATCCGGTGCTCGGCGTGGAACGGATCCAGGAGTCCTACTTCCGCCGGTTCCCGGACTATCCCCGCGGCATCACCGTGCCCGCCATTGTCGACGTCGCCAGTGGACAGGTGGTGACCAACAACTTCCCGCAGATTACCCTCGACTTCGCGACCGAGTGGACCGGGTACCACCGCCCCGGTGCCCCGGACCTCTACCCGGAGGCACTGCGCGAGGAGATCGACGCCGTCAACGGGAGGGTCTTCACCGAAGTCAACAACGGCGTGTACCGCTGCGGCTTCGCCGGCTCCCAGGAGGCCTATGACGCCGCTTACGACCGGCTCTGGACCGCCTTGGACTGGTTGGAGGAGCGCCTCACCGGACAGCGGTACCTTGTCGGAGATACGATCACGGAGGCCGACGTCCGGCTCTTCACCACGCTGGCACGCTTCGACGCCGTGTACCACGGGCATTTCAAATGCAACCGGCAGAAACTCAGCGAGATGCCCGCACTGTGGGCCTACTCCCGCGACCTGTTCCAAACCCCCGGGTTCGGCGACACCATCGACTTCGTGGAGATCAAGCAGCACTATTACATCGTCCACGAGGACATTAACCCCACCGGGATCGTTCCGGCGGGGCCGGAGCGTGGCAACTGGCTGACCGCCCACGGCCGCGACGCCCTCGGCGGCCGTCCCTTCGGCGAGGGAACGCCGCCGGGACCGGTCCGGACCGGGGAGGAAGTCGCTCCGGGGCACGGCGCCGGCTGAGCCGAACGGCGCAGGGCCCGGGGGTTTGTCCAGTTGTCGCAGCAACGTCCCCACCCTAGGGTGAGCCGGGTGACTACTACAGACGAGGCCACGCACACCGGTGGCCCCTCACTGCCCCTGCGACTCTGGCGGATCGTGACCGGCAACGTCCGCTCAGCGCTGCTGTGGCCCCGGCTGCAGCTGGCCATGAAGGCTGGGCTGGCTGCGGGTATTGCCTTCGCGATCGCCCCGTTTATGCCCGGCTCCGCGGCCGACTACCCCTACTACGCTCCGCTGGGCGCCCTGGTGGCCATGTACGAGAACGTCGCCGGTTCCATGAAGCAGGGTGTGCAGACGCTTTTTGGCCTCGCCATCGGCGTGGGGCTGGCCTTTGTACTGTTTATTCTCGGCAGTCCGTCGCCGCTGACAGTCGGCGTGGTGATGGCCTTCGGCGTTATCCTGGCCGGACTCCCGAAGATCGGCGCGGGCCGGGACTGGATCCCGACGGCGGCACTCCTGGTACTGCTGGTCGGCGGCCACGATCCGGACCAGTTCTCCTTCGGCTACCTCCTCCAGATGGGCGTGGGGGTCACGGTGGGCATCCTCGTGAACCTGCTGGTCTTCCCGCCGCTGCACTTCCGCGCCGCCGAGCTCAGCATCGCCGAACTGCGCCTCGCGCTCGCCCAGCAGCTCTGGGACATGGCCAAGGCGCTGAAGGAAAGCTGGCCGCCGGAACACGAAGACTGGTCGAAGCGGTCCGGCGCGCTCGATGCGTCTGCGCGCTCCGTCCGCCTCGCCGTGGAGAAGGCGGACGCCAGCCGGCGGGCGAATCCACGGCGCCGGCTCCACCCTCGGGACATCGACCTGGACTACCGCAATTTACGCGACCTGGAACGGGTGACCTTCCATGTCCAGGACGTGACGCAGGTGCTCTCGGATGTCATCTGGGCCAAGGACACTCCCTTTGTGGTGCCGGATGAATACGCGGCTCCGCTTGCCGACGCCATGTCCGCCGTGGGAGACGTCCTGCGCTCGGTCGAGGAGGAGGGCCCGGAACAGCAGTCGGAGCAGATTGAAGCGGCCGACGCCGGCGTCAAGGCCCTGACGGCAAGGGTCGGCGCCGAGGAAGCGGCGACCGACGCTCCCAGCGCCGTCGAATCGATCCTGTTGAGCCTGCACCGGGTGCTGCGCGTGGCGAAGTCTGCCGCGGACAGGACGTAGCTCGCCAAAGGGTACCCGGCAGCTACCAGGCAGGCAACAGCGCAGATAACGACGGCGGTGCCCTCCCCTTTCCGGGGCGGACACCGCCGTCGACTGGTTCGGCCGGGTGGAACTAAAGCGCGGCAACCGATCCGCTGAAGTGCTTGCGTCCGGACCGCGCATTCCAGGCGACATAGTCCGAGCGTCGCCACGCCCCGTCAGCGTCCTGGCTGGTGCTGATGCCCAGCGCCACGCTGGCCGGCAGGAAGACCGGCGCCTCGAAGGCCACATCCCAGCTGAAGGCATCGCCCCTGGCGGCACCCACATCCGCCAGGGCCCGTGACGCCAGATACATGCCATGCGCAATCGACCGTCGCAGGCCCAGGGCCTTGGCCGAGAGGACGCTCAGGTGGATCGGGTTGAAGTCGCCGGACACGGCGGCGTAGGCGCGCCCCGTGTCGACGCCCAGCTGCCACAGCGCGGTCGGATCCGGCGCCGAGAAATCCGCCGCGGCCGCAGCGGCCGTGGGCTTGTCGATTCCGGGCAGGAACACGCCCTTCGCGAGGTAACTCGAGACACCCCGCCAGCTCACGGCGTCTTCCCCCGTGCGGCGCACCTCCGCGACGAGGTCCAGCTGGGTGCCGGACCGGTGCCCGCGCAGGTTCGCCGCCCACGCCTGGATATCCAGGGCCTCGGTGAACCGGAGCGGAGAGGACTGCACGATATGGTTTTCCAGATGGATCATGCCGAGCAGCGGCAGGGGGAAATCATCCCGGTTCATCACGCTCATCGCCAGCGGGAACGCCAGCGCATGGATGAAACCGGCCGGCAGGACATCGCTCGCGGTCTCGCCGATCAGATGCTGGTACGCCGTGAGGTTTTCCACCGACGCCTTGACGCCGCGGACCTCGTGCCGTGCCTCCGGGAGCCCGGCGCCCGCATGGGTGCCGAGAACCCGGCGTCGGGCCGCGGTGGCTGCCGCGTTGACGTAAAGCTTGGACAGCGACGGCATCTCCCCCAGGATGACCGGCTGCGATAGGCTCATGCTCCCACCAGGTTCTGCCCGCAGACGCGCAGTACCTCACCGGAGATGCCCCCGGCGGCGTCGCTGGCCAGGAACGCGATGGCCTCGGCGACGTCGCCCGGCCGGCCGCCCTGCTGCAGGGAGTTCAGCCTCCGGGCGATCTCGCGGGTGGCGAAGGGGATCTTCGCGGTCATCTCGGTCTCGATGAAGCCCGGGGCGACGGCGTTGATGGAGCCGCCGTGCGCGGCGATCAGCGGAGCCGTGGCCCGGACCATGCCCATCACGCCGCCCTTGGAGGCGGCATAGTTGGTCTGGCCGCGGTTGCCGGCGATGCCGCTGGTCGAGGCGACGGAGACGATCCGCGGGGAGCTCCGGAAATGCTCAGAGGCCAGCAGGGCCTCGTTGATCCGCAGCTGCGCGGCGATGTTGACCGCGATCACCGAGTTCCAGCGGCCCTGGTCCATGTTGGCGAGCAGCTTGTCCCGGGTGATGCCGGCGTTGTGGATCACGATGTCCAGACGCCCGTGACGTTCCACGGCGTGGTCGATGATCCGCTGCCCGGCGTCCTCGCGGCAGATGTCCAGCTGCAAAGCCGTGCCGTGCACCTCGTTGGCCACGGCCGCGAGGTGGTCACCGGCCGCCGGGATGTCGACGACGACGAGCGTGGCGCCGTCGCGGTAGAGGGTGCGTGCAATCGCGGCGCCGATTCCCCGCGCGGCTCCGGTCACGACGGCGACTTTCCCCGCGAGCGGCTTGTCGGCGTCGGCCGGCAGCTGCCCTTCGGCGGAGCTGACGGTGAGGAACTGCCCGTCGACGAACGCGGACCGGCCGGAGAGGAAGAACCGGAGCGCTCCGAGGGTGCTGGGGCTGGTGGTGCCGGTGCCGTCGGAGAGCAGGATGCCGTTGGCGGTGGCGCCGGCACGGAGCTCCTTGGCCAGCGAGCGGAGGAGCCCGTCCACTCCCTGGCGGGCCGCCGCGGCGGCCGGGTCCGTACTGTCCGGATTTGCAGCGTCCGCCGCCGCGCGGGAGATGGTGATGACGCGGGCGTTGGCTGCCAGGTCCCGGAGGGACGTGGCGGCGGTGAGCACCGGCTTTTCCAGGTCCTCCGGACGGCCCAGTTCATCCAGGACGAGGATGATGGCGCCGAGCTTCTCCTTTGGCACCGCGTGGCGGCGCACATCGAGATTCCAGGACAGGAGCGTCGAGGCCAGCGCATCGGCGCCGCTGCCGCCACCCTGGACCAGGACGGGGCCGCTGACGAGCGGCTGTCCCGGCTGGTGGCGGCGCAGCACTACCGGCTGGGGCAGCCCGAGTTTCCTGGCGATGTCCCTGCCCGGGCCCTGGCTCACGAATTGGGTGTATTTGTCGGTCATCGGATCCCCCTAGTGTGCTTCAAGAATAGCGACGACACCCTGGCCGCCGGCGGCGCAGATGGAGATGAGCCCGCGGGCCGGGCGGCCGTCAACGTGGCCCTTGGCGTGGAGCATTTTCGCGAGCGAGGCGACGATCCTTCCGCCGGTGGCCGCGAAGGGGTGGCCCGCCGCGAGGGAGGACCCGTTGATGTTGAGCTTGGACCGGTCGATGCTGCCGAAGGCTCCGTCCAGCCCCAGCCGCGTGCGGCCGAATTCCTCGTCCTCCCACGCGGCCAGGGTGCTCAGCACTGTACCGGCGAAGGCCTCATGGATCTCGAAGAAGTCGATGTCGTCGAGGCTGAGCCCGTTGCGGGCCAGCAGCCTCGGCACAGCGAAGGCCGGAGCCATCAGCAGACCGTCCTTGCCGTGAACGAAGTCGACCGCGGCCGCCTCGCCGTCGACAACGGTGGCCAGCTTGGGCAGATCATGGGCATCCGCCCAGTCCTCGGCCGCGAGCAGCACCGTGGAGGCACCATCGGTGAGCGGGGTCGAGTTGCCCGCCGTCATGGTGGCCGCGGCGCCCAGGTTCTTGCCGAAAACGGGCTTGAGGGTGGCCAGTTTCTCGAGGCTGGTGTCGGCCCGCAGGTTGGAGTCCCGGGTGAGGCCGCGGTACGGGGTGAGCAGGTCATCGAAGAACCCGGCGTCGTAGGCCGCGGCGAGGTTGCGGTGGCTGTTGAAGGCCAGTTCATCCTGGGCCTCCCGGGTGATCTTCCACTGCGCTGTGGTGAGCGCCTGGTGTTCCCCCATGGACAGGCCGGTGCGCGGTTCGCCCGTGTTGGGAGCGTCCGGGGCGAGGTCCTTGGGGCGGAGGCGGCCGAGGACCTGCAGCCGCTGCGGCAGCGTCTTGGCCCGGTTCAGGTCCAGGAGCACCTCGCGCAGGCCCTCACTCACGGCGATGGGTGCGTCCGAGGCGGAGTCGACTCCGCCGGCGATCGCCGAATCGATCTGGCCGAGCTTGATTTTGTTGGCGAGGCCGAGCACCGTTTCCAGCCCGGTGGCACACGCCTGCTGCAGGTCGTAGGCAGGGGTCTCTGCGGACAGTGCGGAGCCCAACACGGCTTCCCGCGTCAGGTTGAAGTCGCGGGAGTGTTTGAGCACCGCCCCGGCGGCAACCTCACCGATGCGTTCGTCCTGCAGGCCGAACCGCGCGATGAGCCCGTCCAGGGCGGCGGTCAGCATGTCCTGGTTGGAGGACTTGGTGTAGGCGCCCCCGGTGCGGGCGAAGGGAATGCGGTTGCCACCAACGATGACCGCCTTGCGGAGCCGCGGCACTGTCGATGCTGTGGCGCTTGCCGCGGAAGGGGAGGCTGCTGCCGCGACGGCCTCGGACGTCGCCGGGGCGTTTGATTCCTTTGGTCCGGGTGCGGACTGTCCGTGGACGGACATGGGCTGTCTCCTTTGATCAAAGCGGTTACCGATACCCAGCGTACCTGATACGCTGAGTATCGTGAACATCCCCCAGACCGACCTTCCCGGCGGCAGCGCGCCAGGCTCCGCCACTGCCGGTGCCAGCGGTGTGGACGGCCGCGCCTCGCGCTGGCAGTCGCACCGTGAAGAGCGCCGCCGGGAGCTGATCAAGTCAGCCCGTAAGGCCGTCCACAGCCTGGGCAGTGATGCGTCCATGGAAGACATCGCCGCCGCGGCGGGTACCTCCAAGTCCGTGTTCTACCGGTACTTCGGTGATAAGGCCGGGCTCCAGCAGGCCGTGGGCGAAGTCGTGCTGAGCCAGATGCAGCGCCGCATCCAGGAAGCGGCCCAGAGCGCCCAAACACCGCGCGAGGGGCTGCTGGCAATGGTGTCCGCGTACCTGCAGATGGCGGAAACAAGCCCTAATGTCTACACCTTCGTCACGCGCTACACCCCCGGGGATGCCACGAGCGGCACCCTCGCCACCGCCGGAGCCCTGGGTCACTTTTTCGCGGCGATCAGCGACATGATTGCCCGGCCCATGCGCAACCACCTCAGCGACCCGGCCGGGCGCGAGGCCGTGATCGGATACTGGCCGAACGCGGCGATCGGCCTCGTCCGGAACGCCGGCGAACAATGGCTGGCCAGTCCGGCGTCCCCCACCAAACCAGACCAGGCGGCCATGGCACGCCAGATCACCGACTGGCTGTGCCTCGGCATCGCCCCCGAACTGCGCACTTCAGCACCGACTTCACTTCCAACTTCAGCACCGACCTTGTCAGAACCAACGAAGGAATCGACATGACCGAACTAGCCGACCGCCCCGCGGGCCCCCCGACGAACGTCCCTGCCGCGAAGCCGGCCTCCACACGCCCGGCGGCCACGCCCGGCGCGCCGGCAGCGGTGGCTCCCACTGTCGACGTCGCCGCACTGGGCGAGCTGCTCCTGGGAAAGTGGGCCGACACCCGCCGCGCCTCACGGGCACTCGCAGGCCAGCCGGAACTGCACAAGACGGAAGGGCTGACCCATACCGAGCACCGTCGTCGGACTTTCGGCCAGCTCAAGATCCTGGTGGACAACGGCGCAGTGCACCGCGCCTTCCCCGCGTCCGTCGGCGGCGCCGACGAACACGGCGGCAACGTGGCCGGATTCCAGGAGCTTGTCATCGCCGACCCCTCGCTGCAGATCAAGGCCGGTGTGCAGTGGGGACTGTTCGGCTCCGCCGTGAGCCACCTCGGCACCGAGCAGCACCACCAGCAGTGGCTGCCCGGCATCATGAGCCTGGACATTCCCGGTTGTTTTGCCATGACGGAGACCGGGCACGGCTCGGACGTCGCCAGCATCGCCACCACCGCCACCTACGACCCGGCCACCGAGGAATTCGTGGTGCACACCCCGTTCCGGGCCGCGTGGAAAGACTACATCGGCAACGCCGCCATGGACGGCCTCGCCGCCGTCGTCTTCGCCCAGCTGGTGACGCAGGGCGTGAACCACGGCGTCCACGCTTTCTATATGGACCTCCGCGACCCCGGGACAAAGGAATTCCTGCCGGGCATCGGCGGCGAGGACGACGGCGTCAAGGGCGGACTGAACGGCATCGACAACGGCCGGCTGCACTTCACGCACGTCCGGATCCCGCGCACCAACCTGCTGAACCGCTACGGCAACGTTGACGCCGACGGCAGCTACAGCTCCCCCATCGCCAGCCCGGGCCGCCGCTTCTTCACCATGCTCGGCACCCTGGTCCAGGGCCGCGTCTCGCTCGACGGCGCCGCCGTCACCGCGTCGAAGCTCGCCCTGAAGACGGCGATCCAGTACGCCACGGAACGCCGCCAGTTCAACGCGTCCTCGCAGACCGACGAGGAAGTGCTGCTGGACTACCAGCGGCACCAGCGCCGGCTGTTCACCCGCCTGGCCACAACGTACGCCGCGGGTTTCGCCAGCGAACAGCTGCTGCAGAAGTTCGACGACGTTTTCTCCGGCCGGACTGACACCGACGAGGACCGCCAGGACCTGGAAACCCTCGCGGCCGCGCTCAAGCCGCTCAGCACCTGGCACGCGCTCGACACCCTGCAGGAATGCCGCGAAGCCTGCGGCGGCGCCGGCTTCCTGATTGAGAACCGCTTCGCCTCGCTGCGCGCCGACCTTGATGTGTACGCCACCTTCGAAGGGGACAACACGGTCCTGCTGCAGCTGGTCGCCAAGCGGCTGCTGGCCGACTACGCCAAGGAATTCCGCACCGTGAACTTCGGCGTGCTGGCCCGCTACGTGGTCGGCCAGGCCACCGGCGCCGCCATCCACCGGACCGGCCTGCGCGGCGTCGCGCAGTTCATGGCGGATACCGGGTCGGTGCAGAAGGCCGCCATCGCGATCAAGGACGAGGCCAGCCAGCGCGCGCTGCTGACCGACCGGGTGCAGACCATGGTCGCCGACGTCGGCTCGGCGCTGAAGGGCGCCAACAAGCTGCCGCAGCAGCAGGGGGCGGCACTGTTCAACAGCCACCAGAACGAACTCATCGAAGCTGCCCAGGCGCACGCCGAGCTGCTGCAGTGGGAAGCCTTCACCGAAGCGCTGGGCAAGGTCACCGACCCGGGCACCAGGAAGGTGCTGACCTGGCTTCGCGACCTCTTCGGGCTGTCCCTGATCGAGGAAAACCTGTCCTGGTACCTGATGAACGGCCGGCTCTCCATGCAGCGCGCCCGGACCGTGGGCGACTACATTAACCGCCTGCTCGTGAAGATCCGCCCGCACGCCCTGGACCTGGTCGACGCCTTCGGATTCGGGCCCGAACACCTCCGCGCCGAGATCGCCACGGGCGCCGAGCAGCTCCGCCAGGACGAGGCCCGCGAGTACTTCCGCACGCAGCGCGCCAGCGGCGACGCCCCGGTGGACGAGAAAATCCTGCTGGCCCGCAAGAGCCACGGGAAGGCCTCCGGCGCCTGACCCGGCTGTCATTCGACGACGGAACAGACGACGACGGCGCCGCCCTTCACCGGGGCGGCGCCGTCGTCGTCTGTTAAGGAGTGCCGGGTCAGGAACCCTTGGGGAGCACTGAGCGGTAGACCTCGAGCGTGGTTTCCGTGATGGATTCCCACGAGAAGTGCTCCTCAGCCCGGCGCCGGCCGGCCTGGCCCATGGCCCGGGCCCGGGCGGGATCGGACACGACCTCGGTCAGGGCGGCGGCGAATTCGGTGACGAACTTTTCCGGGTCCAGCGGAGTGCCGGTCCCGTCCGTGACCTGCTCGATGTCCACCAGCAGTCCGGTCTCGCCATGCTGGACAACTTCCGGGATCCCGCCGGTTGCGCTGGCCACGACCGCAGCGCCGCAGGCCATGGCCTCAAGGTTCACGATGCCGAGCGGCTCGTAGATCGAGGGGCAGGCGAACGCCGTGGCGTGGCTGAGGACCTGGATGAGTTCGTTGCGCGGCAGCATCCGCTCCACCAGGATCACGCCGCTGCGCTGGGTCTGCAGCTGCTCGATCAGGCGGGCGGTTTCGGCCGCCAGTTCGGGGGTGTCGGCGGCGCCGAGGCACAGCACCAGCTGGACGTCGGCGGGCAGCTTCGCGGCGGCGCGCAGCAGGTACGGCACCCCCTTCTGGCGCGTGTTGCGGCCCACGAAGACGACGCTCGGCCGGGCCGGGTCAATGCCGAGGGCCCGGACGACGTCCTCGCCCTCGTCCCGGTTCCAGAGGCTCACGTCAATCCCGTTGTGCACCACCTTGACCTTGGCCGGGTCCACCTCGGGGTAGCTGCGGAGAATGTCCTGGCGCATGCCCTCGGACACGGCGATGATGGCGGCCGCGGCCTCATAGGCGGTTTTTTCCACCCAGGAGGACAGGGCGTAGCCGCCGCCGAGCTGCTCGGCCTTCCACGGGCGCAGCGGCTCCAGGCTGTGGGCGCTGAGCACATGCGGAATGCCGTGCAGCAGCGACGCGATGTGCCCGGCCATGTTGGCGTACCAGGTGTGCGAATGCACCACATCCGCGCCGGCGATGTCCGGGACGATCCGCAGGTCCACCCCCAGGGTCTGCAGAGCGGCGTTCGCCCCCCCGAGATCCTCGGGCACGGCGTAGGACGTGACCGTCGCGCCGTGATACCCGGGTTCACGGGGCGCGCCGAAGGCGCGCACCTGCAGATCCACGTGCTGGGCAAGCACCCTGCTGAGTTCGGCCACGTGGACCCCGGCGCCGCCATAAATTTCGGGCGGGAATTCTTTGGTCACAATGTCTATACGCACAAACCCCAAGGTAGTCGTTACGGTGGAACTGATCTAGTGTGAAGACGTTCGGGCGTGCCGGACTGTTTGGGGAAGTACAAAGGCGTTCAGGAGCGATCACCATGCCGAATAAGAAAGTTTTGGCCATTGTCCTCGCAGGTGGCGAGGGAAACCGGCTCATGCCATTGACGGCGGACCGGGCTAAACCCGGCGTCCCGTTCGCTGGAAGTTACCGGCTTATTGACTTTGCATTATCGAACCTGGTCAATTCCCGCTATCTGCAGATCGTCGTCCTGACGCAGTACAAATCGCACAGCCTGGACCGCCATATTTCCGAAACCTGGCGGATGTCCACACAACTGGGCAACTACATCGCCTCGGTCCCCGCGCAGCAGCGCGTGGGCAAGAGCTGGTTCCTCGGCAGCGCCAACGCCATCTACCAGTCCCTGAACCTCATCCACGACGCCAGCCCGGACATCGTCGTCGTCGTGGGCGCGGACCACGTCTACCGGATGGATTTCGCCCAGATGGTGGACCAGCACGTCGCCAGCGGCGCCAAGGCCACCGTCGCGGCCGTCCGCCAGCCGCTGCACATGGCCGACCAGTTCGGTGTGATCGAAGTGGACCATAACAACCCGGAGAAGATCGCGGCCTTTGTCGAGAAGCCCTCCTCCACCCCGGGGCTGGCCGCCGACCCCACCCAGTTCCTCGCCTCCATGGGCAACTACGTCTTCGACGCCGACGCGCTCGTCGACGCCCTGCATGTCGATGCCGAACGCCTGGACACCAAGCACGACATGGGCGGGGATATCATTCCGTACTTCGTCGACAAGGGCGAAGCCGGTGTCTACGACTTCACCCTCAACGAGATCCCCGGCTCCACCGAACGCGACCGCACCTACTGGCGCGACGTCGGCACCATCGACTCGTTCTACGACGCGCACATGGACCTCATCTCCCCGGTGCCGGTGTTCAACCTCTACAACTCGGAATGGCCCATCTACACGCGGCAGAGCATCTCCCCGCCGGCCAAGTTCGTCCGCGGCCAGAAAAACACGGTCGGCACCGCCCTGGATTCGATCGTTGCCAGCGGCACCGTGATCTCCGGCGGCATTGTGGAAGGCTCCGTGCTGTCCAACGATGTCTACGTCGGCACGTCCAGCCGGGTGCTCGACTCCGTCCTGATGGACAAGGTCAACATCGGTGAAGGCGCCGTCGTCAAGCGGGCCATCATCGATAAGAACGTCAAGGTCCCGGCGGGCGCCGCGATCGGCCTCGACCACGAACTGGACCGGGCACGCGGCTTCAAGGTCACCGACTCCGGCATCACTGTCCTGTCCAAGGGTCAGCTCGTCCCGGAGCCCGGCGAGCAGGAGCGCGCATTGTCGGCCGCCAACCTGATCCTGGTGCCGGATGCGGTCAAGGCCGCTACGGAGAACTGGCCCGCGCTGCGGGAATCCGTGGACAAGGTCGCTGAAGTCCAGGCGGCCGCCGTCGGCGTCTCTGCTCCGCGGTCCGGCAACGCCCCCTGAGGCTGATCAGCAGCGGGAGTCCGGCCCCGGCGTCGGGCCGGGCTTCCCGCAGGCTGTAAAATTGGGGCAATGAGCTCTCCCGATCTGCCGTCCGACCTGACCCCCGAGGAAATCCAGGCCTGCCTGAAGGTCCTGAACAGCATCCACATCTACGACGAGGAGCACCCGGACTACGTCTCGGTACGCCGTGCCACCGGCAAGATGTTCAAGGCCGTCAAGCGCCACCGCCGGGTCAGCAAGCGGGATCTGATCGCCGAAGCAGACCGTGCCGTGATCGCCCAGACGGCGACGGCGGCCCCGGACCGGATCGACGACGAAACCCGCGGCAACAAACTTGCCCCCTCCACGACGGGGAGTATCGCCGGGCACCTGATCAAGTCCAGGCCCTGCTACATCTGCAAGCAGCACTTCACTCAGGTGGATGCCTTTTACCACCAGCTGTGCCCGGAATGCGCCGCGTTCAGCCACAGCAAGCGCGACGCCCGGACGGACCTGAGCGGCCGCCGCGCCCTCCTGACCGGCGGCCGGGCCAAGATCGGCATGTACATCGCGCTGCGGCTGCTGCGCGACGGCGCCCACACCACCATCACGACCCGCTTCCCCAAGGACGCCGCACGGCGCTTCGCCGCCATGGAAGACAGCGGCGAGTGGCTGCACCGGCTGCGGATCGTTGGCATCGACCTGCGCGACCCCTCGCAGGTGATGGCACTGACCGACTCCCTGGACGCCGCGGGACCGCTCGACATCATCATCAACAACGCGGCCCAGACCGTGCGCCGCACCGGCAACGCCTACAAGCCGCTGGTCGACGCCGAGGACGAACCGCTCCCCGCGGCCCTCCAGGCGGCCAACGGCGGCCCGGAACTCGTGACCTTCGGCCACGCCCACGACAAGCACCCGCTGGCCCTGGCGAGCACCGTTCTGGAGCACCCGGTGCTGGCCGGGGACGCGATCACCTCGCTGGCCCTGTCCACCGGTTCCGCCTCGCTGGAACGCATCGCCTCCGGCACCGCCATCGACGCCGGCGGCCTGGTTCCCGACCTGGCCAGCATCAACAGCTGGACCCAGGTGGTGGACGAGGTGGATCCCCTGGAAATGCTCGAGGTCCAGCTGTGCAACGTCACCGCGCCGTTCCTGCTGGTCAGCCGGCTCCGGGGGGCGATGAAGCGTTCCACTGCGCGGCGTAAGTACGTCGTGAACGTCAGTGCCATGGAAGGCCAGTTCTCCCGCGCCTACAAGGGCCCCGGCCACCCGCACACCAATATGGCCAAAGCGGCGCTGAACATGATGACCCGCACCAGCGCCCAGGAGATGCTGGACGCGGACGGCATTCTGATGACCGCCGTGGACACCGGCTGGATCACCGATGAGCGCCCGCACTACACCAAGGTGCGTCTGATGGAGGAGGGCTTCCACGCTCCCCTGGACCTCGTCGACGGAGCCGCCCGGGTGTACGACCCGATCGTCATGGGCGAGTCGGGCGAGGACCAGTTCGGCGTCTTCCTGAAGGACTACAAGCCGAGCCCCTGGTAACCACCCGGTCAATATCAGGGCCGGACCGTGGGGGCTACGGGCCTTATGGCCCTAATGGGGGCCCGGCACAGTACGTAACGTGGGTCCACATGAATACAGAGACGACGCCTGCGCCCGATTTCGGATTGTCCATGGACCAGTGCTGGGTGCTGTTGGACACCGAAGTCGTGGGACGGATCGCCCTGATTGTGGACGGGCATCCGGAGATCTTTCCGGTGAACTTCGCGCTCGAGCGCCGCTCGATCGTGTTCCGCACCGCCGGGGGCACCAAACTGTGGGCAGCGATGACGGCCAAGCCCATCGCCTTCGAAATCGATGGCTACGACTCCCATGAACAGCAGGCCTGGAGCGTGGTTGCCCGCGGTGAGGCTGAACTGATTGAGAGCCAACAGGAGAAGGAATCCGTCGACGCCCGGTTGCTTGAGCCGTGGCAGCCAGGAGATAAGGACTACTACGTGCGGCTCTCCCCGAAGGCCCTGACCGGGCGCCGGTTCAAGGTCAACAGGCCGGATCTGTGGAGCACGCGGCTCGCCGACCCCCGCCGGAGCTCCTTCGAATAGGGCACCGGCCGATCAGGTCCCGACCAGAAGGACCCGGTCAGCCCCGGCCCGCCCTGCGCGGATCGCCCGGAGCGGGTACGCCTACTTGGCTGCCTTGACGTCCGGGGCATGGACGACGAGGACGGGGCAGTGGGCATGGGCCACCAGGGCGGAGCTCACGGACCCGATCAGCATTCCGCCGAAGCCGCCGTGTCCGCGGCGCCCCACCACCACCAGGTCGGCGTCCCGGCTGGCCTCAATCAGGGTGTGCCGGGGGTGCCCCTGCACGAGGCGTGGCTCGACGTTGGCCGGGGTGTCGGCCCCGAAGGCCTTCTCCACCGTCTCCCGCAGGATTTCCCCGGCCCGGACGTCGAAGTCGTCGATTCCCATCGCGACGTAACCGTCGTACACCGGAGGGACATCCCAACTGGCCAGCGCCACCAGCCGCGCCGAGAGCGGCACGGCAAGGCTCTGGGCCTGGAGCAGCGCCTCCACCGACGCGTCGGAACCATCAACCCCCACCACAATGGTCCGGATGTCCCTGGCTTCGGTCATGGCAGATCCCTTCGTCATACGGTTGTCGCGTCCAGCCTATAGTGCAGGCCGGGCGGGGCGGCAGCTAGGGCCGAAAGTCATCGGGGACGGCACGCCGGCCCGCTCACGGCGGGACCAAGGACCCTTGCCCGGGCACGGACCACGGAGAAGAATTGCTGTTGCCGGGGACGGGAAACGGCTCCCGGAGTGGACAATGTAACAACGGGGACCAGGCGGCGCCGGCGACGACGGCACCTGGTTCGCAACAATGCATCACAAGGCACTACCCGCAGGCGTGATCTGCGAAAATCAGGCTGGGGAGCACCGCACCATTCATGGCAGCGCAAGCCGCCGGACAGGAGAATCATGATTGCCTGGGCAGACTCAGGTCTCACTGCACCCGACGTGGCGCCGGCCGTCATTCGGGTTTTCATCCTGGATGACCACGAACTCGTCAGGCGCGGACTTCAGGAGCTCCTCGAGGGTGAGGGCTTCCAGGTGGTGGGGAGTTCGGGTTCCGCCGTCGAGGCGACCCGCCGTATACCAGCCCTCCATCCGGACGTCAGTGTCCTCGATGCCCGGCTTCCGGACGGAACCGGGATTGAGGTCTGCCGCGACGTGCGCTCGGTTGACCCGTCGCTGAACTGCATCATCCTGACCAGTTTCGATGACGAGCAGGCCCTGCGCGGCGCCGTACTGGCGGGTGCGAGCGGCTATGTGCTCAAGGAAATCGGGGGCACCGACCTGATCGGGGCACTGCGCCGGGCAGCCACCGGCGAGTCGCTCTTCGCGGAGGGCGTCGCCGCCGGCATCGTTGACAGCCTTGTCGAGGCCGAAGAGGTGGATCCCAGGACGTCCTCGCTCACACCGCAGGAGCGCCGGGTGCTGGAGCTGGTGGGTGGCGGGCTCACGAACCGCCAGATTGCTGCGGAAATGTTCCTGGCGGAGAAGACTGTCAAGAACTACGTGTCGTCGCTGCTGGCCAAGCTGGGCTTCGAACGCCGGACCCAGGCCGCTGTGTTCATTGCCGGGCCCTCCTCACCCGTACCGCCCGGAAGCCATGCAGAACTCAGCCGCCCGCACGGTGTCCGCTAGCTGACGTCCGTCACGGCCACGCCATCGGCACGGTCTGCTGAACGGCACGGTCTGCTCTTAGAGCGGCACTGACCACTCAAGGCTCGTGCCGGCGTCCGGCGCGCTGGTAATGGTGCATTCGCCGTCCAGCATCCGGGCACGGTCCTCCAGGTTGGCGAGTCCCCGGCGTTTTCCGGGTTCAGCGAAGCCGGCTCCATTGTCCGTGATGACCACCGTCACCCGGCCCTTGACCACACCGACCGAAACGGAGATGGTGTCCGCGCCGGAATGCCTGATGGCGTTGCTGAGCCCCTCCGAGACTACGGCCACGACATTGTCCGCCTTGTCCGGCGTGACGGCGTCCACCGGGCCCGTGATAATCAGGCGGGGTGTGAAGGGCATGGACTTCGCCGAGCTGCGGGTCACCCGCCGGATCCGTCCGCTCAGCAGTTCCGTTTCGCCGCTGCTGCTCTTGAGCGAGTAGATCGTGTCCCGCAGGCTCCTGATCGCCTCGTCAAGTTCGCCGGTGATATTGCGGATCCGTTCGGTGGCGAGCTCATCCTTGGTATAACGGGCCAGGCTCTGGACACTGAGGCCGGCTGCGAACAGCCGCTGGATCACGAGGTCGTGCAGGTCGCGGGCGATCCGGTCCCGGTCGGTGAAGACCAGCAGCTCCTCGCGCAGCCGGTGAACGCGGGCGAGTTCGAGGGCGAGGGCGACATGGGAGCCGAAGACGGCACCCATCTCGATGTCCGTGCGGGCGTAGCGTAATTCGTCGGGGTCCCGGATCAGCAGCAGGAGGCCGTGGTGCGCCCCCTGGGTGCTCAGCGCCACCGCCAGCAACGGGCCGGTGATCCCGCCGTCGATCTCCCCGAAGAGGGCGGAGGCGTTGTCAAGCACAACGGGTTCGCCGCCGTCGAGGACACTTTCCAGCAGCGGTGAATCGAGCTTGAGCGAACGGCCGGAGAACTGTGGACTGCGCTTTCCGGCGACCCCGGCGACGATATGGCCGCGGCCGTCAGTGGCGGGCGCCACCAGCAGGGCCAACTGCGACCCCGACTCCTGGAGAGCCCGGCTTGCGATGGGATCCAGTCCGCCGGCGGTGTAGTCTCGGTCATTGCTGAGCATAAGCCCTGAAACGTCCATGCAGGCTTCCAGCCAGCGGGCCCGGCGCCGGGCGTCGTCGTAGAGCCGCGCATTTTCAATGGCGACACCCGCAGCGGCCGCAAGGGCCACGGCCAGGCCCTCGTCCTCGGCCGTGAATTCGCTGCCGTCTTCCTTTTCCGTCAGATAGAGATTCCCGAACACCACGTCCCGGACCCGCACCGGAACACCGAGGAAGGACTTCATGGGGGGATGGTCCGACGGGAAGCCGTACGATTCCGGATGTGTATGCAGGTCATGAAGCCGAAGCGGGCGGGGGTCGGAAATCAGGAGGCCCAGGACCCCGTGGCCGGTGGGCAGCGGCCCGATCCGGTGGGCGATTTCCTGGTCGATGCCGACCGTAATGAAGTGACTGAGCGCGCGGTCGTCGCCGATGACGCCCAGGGCGCCATAGCGGGCATGAAGCAAGCGGCAGGCGGACTGCACCACGCGTTCCAGAACGGCATCGAGGCTGAGGTCCTCGGCAACGGCGACGACGGCCTCCAGCAGCCCGGCCATCCGTTCCTGGGATTGGAGCAATTCCTCGGCCCTGGAAACGAAGCCCCTGAGGACGCCGTCGATCATGGGCTGTGGCTCAGCGGCGGTCTGATCCGGTCGTTCCCCCATTGAATGCATGCTCATGGCCCCAATTCGATACAACGAACGCAACAATCGTCCGCGCTGACGATAGTGAAGCCAGAATACCCCGAAGCGTGCGCAAAGACCCCAGACGGAAGACGATGTTGCTTCGGATTGTGACCTTTTCCCCTACCCCCTTGCCACTTGCCTGGCGTAGGCTCGCCGCCATGAGTACTGATCCGAAGCCGGGAAAAAACCAGCAGGCACACGAAGTTGAGAACCTTGACCACCACGAATGTTGGCGTCTGTTACGCGGTGTCACCGTGGGCAGGCTCGCGGTCTGGGTGGACGACCATCCCGACATATTCCCGATCAATTACAAGGTGGACCACGGCACCCTGGTGTTCCGCACGGCGGACGGCACCAAGCTCCAGGCCGCTACGTCCGACACCCCGGTGGCGGTGGAGGCCGACGGCGTGGACGCCGACAGCGGCATCGCCTGGAGTGTGGTGATCAAGGGACAGGCCGCACCGGTGCAGAACCAGCAGGAGGTCCTGGACACCGTGGGGCTGTTGCTGTTCCCCTGGCAGGCCGGCAAGAAGGAACACTTCGTCAGGATCACTCCGGACACCGTGACAGGCCGACGCTTCAAGGTGGTCCCGCCGCTGACCTGGTGGACGCCGCTGGACGACGCCACCCGTTCCGGACTCGAATAACGCCTGGCGGCACCCCAATGCGCTGTCGGACAATGCTGTTCTGAAGCCTCAGAACCGCTGCAAGTGATAGCGCATCGGGGGGTCAGGCCAGGCGGGTGATCTCCACGCTCACGCTGAGCGCGGAGCCGCCGCCGCCGGACAGGATTCCTTTGAGCGGGGGCACGTCGCGGTAGTCGCGGCCCCTCGCCACGGTCACGTGGAAGTCGCCGGCCGGTTTGTGGTTGGTGGGGTCCCAGCTGCGCCATTGCCCGTCCCACCATTCCAGCCAGGCGTGCGACTGCCCGGCGACCGTCTCGCCGAGTTCCGCCGTCGACCGCGGGTGCAGGTAGCCGGACACGTACCGGGCAGGGATGCCCCGGCTGCGCAGCGCGCCGATGGCCAGGTGCGCCAGGTCCTGGCAGACGCCCTGGCGCTGGTTCCAGGCCTCCTCGGCGCTCGTGGTGACGCCGGTGGAGCCCTTCATGTAGGTCATTTCCCCGCGCATCCATTCAAAGACCGCCATGGCGGCCTCGTGCGGATTGCGGCCTTCGACGACGCCGGGAATGATCCCGAGCACTTCGGCGCCCGGACCGGTGAGCTGCGACTGCGGAATCCAGTCGCTGAACTTGTTCAGGGTCTCCGGGAACTCGAGGTCGCCCCAGCCCACGATGTCCGCCTCCGCCGGGATCCTTTCCGACCGGTGCACCTCGACGGTGGTGGTGGACAGGACCTCGAGGTACTCGTGCGGCATCTGCATGTCAAAGCCCGTGACGCGTGTGCCCCAGTAGTCGCGGTAGCTGCTCAGGGCGGCCTGTGACGGCGAAACCTTCAGGGAGGACTCCAGCACCACCTGCTGGGGATCCGTCAGCGGGGTCATGCGGGCCTCGTTGTAGGAGAGCGTGACGCGCTTGTTGTACTTGTACGCCGTCTTGTGGATGATGCTCAGCCGGGTCATGAAACTTCTCCCACCCAGGCCAGTTCGTCTGCCTGATTGAAGTACTTACGGGAAATGGCGTCCGAGGCCTGCGAGACGGCCTTCTGCACGCGCTCCATATGCTCCGGCAGTTCAGACATGAGGTCATCGGTGCGGTGGAACTCGAGGAAGGTGCGGGCCTGGCCCACGATCCGGCGGGCGTCGTTGATGAAGCCAACGCGCTGGGCCGAGGGGTCCAGCATGGCGAGGCACTCGTCGGCGTCGCGCAGCGCATACACGATGGACCGCGGGAACAGCCGGTCAAGCAGCAGGAACTCGGCGGCGTGCTGGTCGCCGAAGGCCGCGCGGCGGGTCCGCAGGAAGGATTCGTAGGCGCCGGCGCAGCGGAGCATGTTAACCCACGACATCCCCGCGGAGAGGACGTCCCGGGTGGAGAGCATCCGGGCTGTCATGTCGGCGCGTTCCAGCGAGCGGCCCAGGACCAGGAACTGCCAGCTCTCGTCGTGGCTCACCGTGGTGTCCGCGAGGCCGCTGACCATGGCCGTGCGTTCCAGCACCCAGTTGCAGAAGCGGTAGGTGCCCACGACGTCCTTGCGGTGCTGGTTGAGACCGTAGTACGTGGTGTTCAGGCTCTCCCAGAGCCCGGACGACACGGTTTCCCGGGCGCGCCGGGCGTTCTCCCGCGCCGCGCCAAGGGAACCCGCGATGGACGTGGCACTCTGCTTGTCGTAAGCCAGCGCATTCAGCAGCTCGGGAAGACCGAAATCCTCGCTCTGCGCCCGCGCGCCCATGACGGCGTGGAGCTCCTGCGCCACCCTGCGCTGTTCCTCCATCGGCAGGTGGTTGAGCCGCTCAAGGTGGACGTCGAGGATCCGGGCAGTGCCGTCAGCCCGTTCCACATAGCGGCCGATCCAAAACAGTGATTCGGCGATACGGCTAAGCATTCGCGGTTACCTCCAGCGCAACGGAAATCTGAAAAGAGTAGGTCGGCGGAATGATCGACACGGGGCCGCGGGTCATTGCTGCTGCTCCTTCTGGCTGTCGCGCCAGTTGCTTTCGACGGGCCAGACCGAGACCCGTTCGCGGACAGTGATGGCCGCCCGCGGCAGGGTCTCCACCGGCACCTCCGGGGAGTCGGCGAGCACCCAGGTGTCCTTCGAGCCGCCGCCCTGGCTGGAGTTGACGATCAGGGAGCCTTCCTTGAGCGCCACCCGGGTCAGGCCGCCGGGCAGGACCCAGACGTCATCGCCGTCGTTGACTGCGAAGGGGCGCAGGTCCACGTGCCGCGGGCCGAACTTGTCGCCGCTGAGCGTGGGCACCGTGGACAGCTGCAGGACCGGCTGCGCGATCCAGCCGCGGGGGTCCGCGATGACGCGCTTGCGCAGCGCCTCGAGCTCGTCCCTGGAAGCATCCGGGCCGATCACCAGGCCCTTGCCGCCGGAACCATCCACTGGTTTGACCACCAGTTCGTCGAGGCGGTCCAGGACCTCTTCCCGGGCCTCTTTTTCCTCCAGCCGGAAGGTGTCGACGTTGGCGATCACGGGTTCTTCGTTGAGGTAGTAGCGGATCAGGTCCGGGACGTAGCTGTAGACCAGCTTGTCGTCGGCGACGCCGTTGCCCACAGCGTTCGCGATGGTGACGCCGCCGGCGCGGGCCGCGTTGACCAGGCCCGGGCAGCCGAGCATGGAGTCGGCGCGGAACTGCAACGGATCCAGGAACTCGTCGTCGATGCGCTTGTAAATCACGTCCACGCGCTGTTCCCCGGCGGTGGTGCGCATGTAGACGCGGTTGCCGCGGCAGATGAGGTCGCGCCCTTCGACGAGTTCCACGCCCATCAGGCCGGCGAGCAGGGTGTGCTCGAAGTAGGCGCTGTTGAAAACGCCGGGGGTCAGGACCACCACGGTGGGATCGTCGACGCCGGACGGTGCCGTCTTGCGCAGGGCGGACAGCAGCCGGCGGGGATACTCTTCGACCGGCCGGATGAGCTGCTGGCCGAAGGCCTCGGGCAGGCCCTTGGCCATCGCGCGGCGGTTCTCGAGGACGTAGCTGACACCGGAGGGGACGCGGACGTTGTCCTCGAGGACACGGAAAGTCCCGGCGGCGTCGCGGACGACGTCGATGCCGGAGATATGGACGCGGACGCCTCCGGCCGGCTCGAAGCCGTGCACCTGGCGGTGGAAGTGGGCGCTCGTCGTGACGAGCTGGCGCGGGATGACGCCGTCGGCCACCACGGTCATCTTGTCGTAGACGTCGTTGAGGAACGCCTCGAGGGCCCGCACGCGCTGCGCCACGCCCTTCTCCAGCACGGTCCACTCGTCGGCCGGGATGACCCGGGGCACGATGTCGAGCGGGAAGGGCCGCTCCTCCCCCGCGAAGTCGAACGTGACACCGCGGTCCAGGAAGGTCCGGGCCATGGAATCGGCGCGCGCGGTGACATCAGCCAGCGAGAGCTCACGCAGGGCATCGGCAACCTGCCCGTAGGACTTCCGGGGCTCTTGCCCGGGCGTAAACATCTCGTCGTAGGCGCCGGAACGTTCGGCGGCCACTGAGTAATCCTGGAATAGGTCAGACATGCCACTAGACAATCACCTTTTTGTTGCGAAATCATTTCGGCGCCCGCTGGAGCTGGCGCCGGGGCACGGCATCCAGTGAGCACCACGCGGCGGCCGCCGTGGCGGTAACGGCTTTTCCCGGCGGTTGCGTCAAGGTAGACACGTGCCACCGCTTACTCTCAAACCGCTGCTCAGGACTGATCCGTTGCCGGGCCTGCTGCCGGGCCTGCTGTCCGCCGCAACCGCCGTCGTGCTTGCCCTTGCCGTCCACAGCCTGGTTCCGGCGCTCCCGGCCATGACGCTGGCCGTGGCGTTCGGGCTCCTGGCCGCGAATGTCCCGGGGCTGGCCGGCTGGACCGCGGGCCCAGGCCGGCCGGGCCTGGATTTTGCCGGCAGGCACCTGATGCGCGCGGGGATCGTCGTCCTGGGCCTGAAGGTCAGTCTCGTCGATGTGCTTGGCCTCGGCTGGGCCGCGCTGCTGTTGATCACGGGCGTGGTCCTGGCCGCCTTCGCCGGAACCTACGGCATCAGCCGGCTCTTCCGGCTGCCGCCGCCGGTGTCGCTGCTGATTGCCACCGGCTTCTCCATCTGCGGGGCCTCCGCGATCGGGGCGATGGCCGCGGTGCGCCGGATCCGGCAGCAGGACACCGTGCTCCCGGTGGCCCTCGTGACCCTGTGCGGCACCCTGGCCATCGGTGTCCTGCCGCTGCTCACTCAGCCGCTGGGCCTCAGCCCGGAAGTCTTCGGGGCCTGGGCGGGGGCCTCGGTGCACGACGTGGGCCAGGTGGTGGCCACCGCACAGACCGCCGGGGCGTCGGCGCTGGCCGTCGCCGTCGTCGTCAAACTCACCCGGGTGATCCTGCTGGCGCCCATGGTCGCCGCCGCCGGACTGCATCACCGCAGCAGTGCCGACGCCGGCGCCGGACTGAAACGGCCGCCCATCGTCCCGCTGTTCGTGCTAGGCTTCGTCGCCCTGGCCGCCCTGCGCACCACGGGCTGGCTCTCCCCCGGCATCCTCGACGCCGCCGCGGTGCTCCAGGACGTGCTGCTCGGGATGGCGCTCTTCGGCCTCGGCTCGGCGGTGCGGGTGGGCGAGCTGCTGCACACCGGGGCGCGGGCCCTGTTGGCCGCGCTGGCGTCCTGGCTCCTGATCGCCGGGCTGGGGCTGGGCGCCGCGTTCCTCATGATTAGATAGCGGGGTGTCGAACCAGAACCTGCGCCGCGATGAAGCCGCAACCCGCTCAGCCCTGATCACCACCCACAGCTACGACGTCTCCCTGGACGTCCGGCAGGCTGCGGATCCGGACGTCGCCGGCTACACGAGCCGCAGCGTGATCACGTTCTCCGCGAGCGAACCCGGGGCCTCGACGTTCCTGGACTTCATCAGCAGCGAGGTGCACAGTGTCCTCCTCAACGGCAAGGAGCTCGCCGTCGCCGACGTCGTGGACGGTGCACGGATCCGGCTCGGCAACCTCCAGGCGGAAAACCAGGTCACCGTGACGGGCACCGCGCTCTACAGCACGTCCGGGGAAGGCATGCACCGCTTCTTTGACCCGGCCGACGGCCAGTGCTACCTCTATACGCAGTACGAGCCCGCCGACGCCCGCAGGGTCTTCGCCAACTTCGAACAGCCCGACCTCAAGGCGGAATTCACCTTCCACGTTAGTGCGCCCTCGGCCTGGCAGGTGTCCTCGAACGGCATCGAAGCCCAGCGGACGCTCCTCACCAGCGACCCGGACACGAGCCGCTGGGACTTCGCCCCCACGAAGGCGATGTCCACGTACATCACGACGGTGCTGGCAGGCCCGTATTTCAAGGCCGAGGACTCCTGGAGCGGAATGCTTGAGGACGGCACCCGCCTCGAGGTGCCGCTCGCCCTCTACTGCCGGGCCTCGATGGCGCCGTCGTTCGACCCTGAAGCCCTCTTCTCCCTCACCCGGAACGGCCTGGACTTCTTCAACGGGCTCTTCGACTTCCCTTACCCGTGGGGCAAGTACGAGCAGGCCTTCGTGCCCGAATACAACCTCGGCGCGATGGAGAACCCCGGCTTGGTGACCTTCACGGAAAGCTACGTCTTCACCTCAAGGGCCGCCGATTCGCAGTACCAGGCGCGCGCCAATACGCTGCTGCACGAGATGGCGCACATGTGGTTTGGCGACCTCGTCACGATGCAGTGGTGGGACGATCTGTGGCTCAAGGAATCCTTCGCGGACTACATGGGAACCCTCGGCGTGGACCGCACCACGGACTGGGCCACGGCCTGGGTGAACTTCGCCAACAACCGCAAGGCCTGGGCTTACGTGCAGGACCAGCTTCCAACCACACACCCGATCGTCGCTGACATCCCCGACCTCGAGGCAGCCAAGCAGAACTTCGACGGCATCACCTACGCCAAGGGCGCCTCGGTGCTCAAGCAACTGGTCGCCTACGTGGGTTTCGAGGCCTTTGTGGCCGGCTCGCGCCAGTACTTCAAGGACCACGCCTACGGCAACACCACCCTGGCGGACCTGCTGGCGGCGCTCAGCGCCGCTTCCGGGCGGGACCTCGCGGACTGGGCCCGCCAGTGGCTGCAGACCTCCGGCATCTCCACCCTCACCAGCGAGATCGAGGAGCACAACGGCGTCCTCGGCACGGTCACCATCGTCCAGGACGCCGAGGACCCGACGACGGGCCGGCAGGAGCCGCGGCCGCACCGGCTGCGGATCGGCCTGTACGGGATGGACGACGCCGGCGCCCTGGTCCGCACCGACAGCGTCGAGACCGACGTCGGCGGGGCCCGGACCGTGGTGACGGCCCTCTCCGGGAAGGTGCGGCCGGCCCTGCTGCTGGTCAACGACGAGGACCTCACTTACGCCAAGGTCCGGCTGGACCCGCGCTCCGAAGCCACCGCGCGGGCCTCCCTGAGCGCGCTCAGTGATCCGATGGCCCGGGCCCTGTGCTGGACCGCGCTCTGGGACTCGGCCCGTGACGCGGTCACGCCGTCGGCCCTTTACGTGGACGCCGTCAAGCACTTCGGGCCCGCGGAAACCGGCATCGGCGTGCTGCTCAACGTCCTGGGCAATGCGGCCACGGCAATCGAACGCTACGTCCCGCAGGCCGAGCGGGCCGCCGTCCGTTACGGCTTCCTGTCCCTCGCGGCGGACGAGTTCCAGCGGGCAGCGCCCGGCTCCGACCAGCAGCTGGCCTGGGCGCGCACGGTCGCCGCGGCCAGCCGCTACGACGGCAGCCGTCTGGACCTGATCCGCGGCATCCTGTCCGGCAGCACGGTCATTGAAGGCCTTGCCGTGGACGCGGAGCTCCGCTGGAACCTCTGGCATGCCCTGGCCGCCCACGGGGAGGCCACAGTTGCGCAGCTCGACGGGGAGCTCGCCCGGGACAACACCGCCGCCGGTAAATCCGGACACGCCACCGCCCTCGCGGCCCGCCCCGAGGCGGCTGTCAAGGAGGCGGCCTGGTCCGAGGCGGTGCACGGCACCGCCCTCTCCAACCAGCTGCTGAGCGCGACCATCGCCGGTTTCAACACCGGCCCGGCCCCGCTGCTGCGCGGCTTCATTGACCGGTATTTCGAGTGCCTGGAAGACGTGTGGGCGGGGCGCAGCATCGAAATCGCCAGCCGCATTGTCCGCGGACTCTACCCGGCAGGGCAGGACCTGGACGGCGGTGCTCCGGACACGCACCCCGTCATCGTCCGGACGGACCACTGGCTGGCCGGGCACCCGGACGCCCCGCGGGCGCTCCGCCGCATCATCATCGAACAGCGCAGCCACCTGCACCGTTCCCTCACGGCACAGACCCTTCCCGCGAACCCCTTTTAGAGTGCTCCGTAACGGCCCTTTTAGCGGCTCTCAACGGCAGTTACGGAGCACTCGACGGGATTGTGGGGTCCCTCAGGGCACGCGGTGCAGCCACTCCGGAGTGCCGAACTTGGCATCGACCCGGTGGTGCGCGGCGGCGAGCTCGGCCTCGGTGAGCTCCGACGGGGTCGCGGCGTACCGTTCGGCGAAGACTTCCATCATGGCCGCGACGATCTCGGCGCGGGCCAGGCCGGTCTGGCGCCGGAGCGGGTCCACCCGCTTCCTGGCGCTTCGGGTGCCCTTGTCCGAGAGCTTTTCCTTGCCGATCCGCAGGACCTCAACCATTTTGTCCGCGTCGATGTCGTAGCTCATGGTCACGTGGTGCAGCATGCCGCCGTTCGCGAGCCGCTTCTGCGCGGCGCCGCCAATTTTGCCGTGCTCGGTGGCGATGTCATTGAGCGGCACATAGAAGGCGCTGATCCCCATCTTCTCGAGCGCTGCCATCACCCAGGCGTCCAGGAAGCCGTAGGAGTCGGCGAAGCTGATACCGTCCACCAGGGTCTGCGGGAGGTAAAGCGAGTAGGTGATGCAGTTGCCGGCCTCCATGAACATCGCTCCCCCGCCGCTGATCCGGCGGACCACGCTGATGCCGTGGCGTTCGACGCCGGCGGGGTCCAGTTCGTTGCGGACGGACTGGAAGCTGCCGATCACCACGGACGGTTCCTCCCAGTCCCAGAAACGCAGGGTCGGGTTGCGCCGCCCCGCGCCGACCTCTTCGGTCAGGACCTCGTCCAGCGCGACGTTGATGTGGGTGGGCAGCACGGACGGCGCGATGATGTTCCAGTAGTGGTCCGCCCAGCCGGTGGCCTTCGCGAGGGCACGGCGGACGGTGACGGCCACGGCGTCGGCGGAAAAGCCGAACAGCACGGCGTCCGCCGGCAGGGCCGCCGCCACTGCCGCGGAGATGTCCGCCGCAGCGGCATCCGTCGGGAGGCCGGTGAGTGCCCGGTTGATCTCCAGCAGTGCCTCGTCCGGCTCCAGGAAGAAGTCCCCGCTGAGCGAGACGTTGGCGAGGACACCGTCGACGACGTCGAAATCGGCCACCACGAGTTTGCCGCCGGGAACCTTGTATTCCCCGTGGCGGCAGGCTCCGCCGTCGTCGGCGCTGGCGGAACCGGGAACCAGGTGTCGGGTTGTCATGGCGTTAATCCTGCCACGCGCACCGGTGACGGACGCAAAAAGCCCGCACCGTCACCGGTGCGGGCTTTTCCAAAAGACCTTGGGGAGAAGAAGTTACTTCTTGCCGCCGAAGCCCTTGAAGCGAGCGTTGAAGCGCTCGACGCGGCCTGCAGAGTCCATGATGCGCTGCTTGCCCGTGTAGAACGGGTGGGACTCGGAGGAGATTTCGACGTCAATAACCGGGTAGGTGTTTCCGTCTTCCCACTCGATGGTCTTCTTGGAAGACACGGTGGACTTGGTCAGGAACTTGACGCCGGAAGCCAGGTCGTTGAAAACAACAGCTTCGTACTTCGGGTGGGTATTGGACTTCATAATTGGACCTTTGTTCGCACAACTGGATTTTGCCAGCTGCCAGGTATGAATGGGATGGCCAGCGGAATGCACCGGAGGGCCAGCTGTCAATTATAGCGGAAAGTCAGCGCCCTTGCTGCCTGCCCGGCGGTGCGGTTCACTCGCGGGGCCGGAGCTCCCAGAAGGCGACGGCGGACGCCGCCGCGACATTGAGCGAGTCGACGCCCGCGCGCATGGGGATCTTGACGGCGAGGTCGACGGCGGCGAGGGTCTCCGGGCTCATCCCGGCACCCTCGGTGCCCAGCACCAGGGCGAGTTTCTCCGGACGGCGGGCGGCCAGATCGTCGAGGTCCACGGCGTCGTCCGTAAGCTCCATGGCGGCCACGGTGAAACCCTGGCCGCGGAGCACCTGCAGGTCCCCCGGCCAGTCTTCCAGCCGGGCCCAGGGCACCTGGAATACAGTCCCCATGCTGACCCGGACGCTGCGGCGATACAACGGGTCCCCGCAGCGCGGTGAGACGAGGACGGCGTCAATGCCCAGGGCCGCGGCGGAGCGGAAAATCGCCCCGACATTGGTGTGGTCCACGATATCCTCCAGCACGGCGACCCGCCGCGCCCCGGCGAGAAGCTCGGGCAGCGGCACAGGTTCCGGGCGCTGCATGGCCGCCATCGCGCCGCGGTGCAGGTGGAAGCCGGTGATCTCCTCGAGGAGCGCGGCGGAACCGATGTATACGGGGACGTCCGGGTACTGCGCGAAGATGTCCGAGAGGTCCTCGAGCCATTTTTCGGCGAGGAAGAAGGAACGTGGCCTGTGCCCCGCCGCGAGGGCCCGCCGGAGCACCCGGGAGGACTCGGCGATGTACATGCCCTCGGCGGGTTCCCGGAGCTTGCGCAGGTGCACATCGGTCAGCTGCGTGTAGTCGGAGACCCGGGGGTCATCGGCGGATTCAAGGCGGTGGAAGGTCACTGGCGGGTCATTTCAGCGGGCGATAGCGCGGTCACGGATCGGGTCACTTGAACAGGTTGGCGATCATGAACCCCAGCGCGACGAGGCCCAGGACGAAGATGACCCCGCGCAGCACCACCGGGGACAGCCGGCGGCCGACCTTGGAACCGATTACGCCGCCGATCAGCGAACTCACGGCAATCAACCCGACGACGGCCCAGTCGATCCGGCCGAAGGCGAAGAGCAGGTAGGAGACCGCCGCCACGAGGTTGACGGCAAGGACCAGGAAGTTCTTCATGGCGTTGGCGTTCTGGATGGTCCCGGTCATGAAGATGCCGAGGATCCCGACGAGCAGGATGCCCTGCGCCGCGACGAAGTAGCCGCCGTACACCCCGGCAAGGTACACGAGGACCACGAGGATGACGCCGTGGCGGCGGTCCCGGATGGCGTGTTCGGGGTTCTGTTCGCGGTTCCGGACCCACTGCTGCAGCCGGGGCTGGAAGGCCACCATCAGCAGCGCGAGCACAATCAGGGCGGGGGCTGCGTAATGGAAGACCTTCTCGGGCAGGTGCAGCAGCAGGTAGGCGCCGGTGATGCCGCCCAGCACTGAGGCAGGCAGCAGCTTGAGCAGTTGCTTGCCGCGTCCCGTCAGTTCCTTGCGGTAGCCCCAGGCGCCGGCGGCGCTCCCGGCCACGAGGCCCATCGCGTTGCTGATGGACGCCGTGACCGGCGCGTAGCCGAGGGCGATCAGCACCGGGAAGGTCACCAGGGTACCGGAACCGACCACACTGTTGATGGTGCCGGCCCAGAGCCCGGCGAAGAATATTAAGGCACTATTGAGGAGCTCCACGCGCGGTCAGCGGCCTGTTCAGCGGTGCGCGGTGGCCGTGTACCGGCCGGCTGTGACGCTGACGTCCAGCGGCAACCCGAAGGTCCGGCTCAGGTTCTCGGCCGTGAGGACTCCTTCGATCGGGCCCTGGGCCACCACACCGCCGTCGCGCAACAGCATGGCGTGGGTGAAGCCCGGCGGGACCTCTTCGAGGTGGTGCGTGACCAGGACGATGGCCGGGGCGGCGTCATCGCGGGCGAGTTCGCTGAGCCGGTACACGAGGTCCTCGCGGCCGGCCAGGTCGAGTCCGGCAGCGGGTTCGTCAAGGAGCAGGAGCTCGGGATCCGTCATCAGGGCCCGGGCGATCTGGACGCGCTTGCGCTCCCCCTCGGACAGCGAAGCGAACGGCCGGTTGAGCAGTGGTCCCATGCCCCACTCGTTGAGCAGGGCAAAGGCGCGGCGTTCATCGTCCTTCTCATATCCCTCGCGCCACCGGCCGGTGACACCGTAGGCGGCCGTCACGACGACGTTGAGGACCTTCTCATGCTCCGGGATCTGGTTGGCCAGCGCGGCCGAGGACAGACCGATCCGGGGGCGGAGTTCGAAGACGTCGACGGCGCCAAGGATCTCCTCCAGGATGCCGGCCATGCCGCTGGTGGGGTGGATCCGCGCGGCCGCGAGCTGCAGCAGAGTGGTTTTGCCGGCGCCGTTGGGGCCCAGGATCACCCAACGCTCGCCTTCCTTGACCTGCCAGTCGACCTTGTCCAGCAGGGTCTTTGCCCCACGTACAACGCTGACGGCGGCCATTTCAAGAACATCACTCATAGGAGTAGACACTAGGACAAAACAACGGACGACTGATAACCGGTGCCCCGGGACGGCGCCGGGCCCGTGCCGGGGGCCTGCTGCCCGGCTGCCGCGGCGTCACCGGGGCGCAACGAATTCGGGCCCGCATCTGCCCGATCGCTAGGATTGCAGGCATGAACCTGTTCGTGACCGCCGTGAGCTATGCCCCGAAACTGACCCTTCCCGAGGTGCAGCGGCTCCGCTCGCTGCTCGCAGCGAACGGAGTGACGCTGGACGCCGAAACCCGGACCGGAGACGACCGCTTTGAGGTCTATGCCGCGGACGGGAGCGTTGAGCTTGCCTCCGGCCCGGACCACGGGGTGACCGCCTTGGCGGAACTGCGCCGGGCAGCGGCAGATAACGGCCCCGCCGGAGTGGACACGGCGATCGTCCCCGCCGCCCTCCGGGGTGCGCAGCGGAAGTTCCTCATCATGGACGTGGATTCCACCCTGATCCAGCAGGAAGTGATTGAACTCCTCGCCGCCTACGCGGGGAAACGCGAGGAAGTCACGGCGGTCACCGAGGCCGCCATGCGCGGCGAACTCGACTTCGCGCAGAGCCTGCATGCGAGGGTGGCGGTGCTCGCCGGCCTGCGGGCCGACGTCGTCGATGCCGTCCGCGCCGAAGTGAAACTGAGCCTTGGTGCGGCGGAGCTCGTGGCCGCCTTCCACGCCGCCGGCCACGTGGTGGCGGTGGTGTCCGGCGGCTTCAACCAGATTCTGCAGCCGATCGCGGAGGGCCTTGGACTGGACTACTGGGTGGCCAACGAACTTGAAATCGTCGACGGCGCGCTGACCGGGAAAGTCATCGGTGAGGTGATTGACCGGGCGGCGAAGGAAAAGTATTTGCGTGAATGGGCCGGGCGGGAAGGCATCCCGATGGAGCACACGATTGCTGTGGGCGACGGCGCCAACGACCTGGACATGCTCGGCGCGGCGGGGATCGGCGTCGCGTTCAACGCCAAACCGGCCGTCCGTGCGGTCGCGGATGCCGCCGTGAACATGCCCTATCTCGACGCCGTGCGGCACATCGCCGGCGTCTGAGGCCGGACCGGGAACCGGGAACAGCAGTGAAGGCCGGGGCGGTTGCCCCGGCCTTCACTGTGTTTACTGCGCTACTACTGTTTACTGCGCTACTACTGTTTACTGCGCTGCGACCGCGCTCCGCGGGTGGCGGGGGTCCTTAGTTGTTGCTCTTGTCGAAGTAGTCGGATCCGCCGACGTACTCGGTGTGGCCGGATTCGACGTCGGCGGTGACCATCTTGGCGACCTCCGCGGCGAACTCCGTGACCGAGTACAGCTTCCCGGCCTCGGCGCGGCGGGCCTCGATGGCGCCCGGGTTGGAGCGGTCCAGCAGGGTGGCCGTGACGGTGCCCTCGATCATGTCGCCGGAGACGACGACGAGGGAGATGCCCTTCTCGGCCAGGTTCGGAACGAGTTCGCGGAGGGCGTCCTCGCCGGCGCGCTTGCTGCGTGCCACGGGCTCGTAGTCCGGCATGGTGGGCACGGTGTTGATGAAGTGGGCCTGGTGGCTTGTCACGAACACCACCCGGGAACCCGCGGGCATCAGCGGCACGGCAGCGTTGAGCATGTTCACCTGCGCGTCGCGGTTGAGCTTGAGCGCGTAGCCCTCCTCCATGCCGGATTCCATCCCGCCGGAAGCGTTGAGGACCAGGACGTCAAGCGAGCCGAAGTTCTCCATCGCGGCGCTGGCGAGGGCCTGGACGCCTTCCTGGGTGGTGAGGTCGGCGCCGACGGCAGCGGCGCGGCCGCCGTCCGCCTCGATTCCGGTCACAACCTTGTTGGCCCGGGGCGCCTTTTGGCGGTAGTTCACGACGACGGCGGCGCCCTCGGCGGCGAGGATCTTGGCGACTTCAGCGCCGATGCCCCGCGACGAACCGGTCACGATTGCGGTCTTGTTGTCCAGCAGTCCCATACGAGCTCCTTTGTTCCAAACGTCCAAAAACGGTGGGTCTGCAGTCCATCATGCCAGCGGCGCAGGGGTTTTCCGTTGTCCGGGTTCCACAAAGAAGCTGTGGCAGGCTAGTTCCGGCCATGCCCGCGGGCGTACGATCGCGGGCATGGAACGTCCGCGCGGTGGCTGCCACGCAGCTGGCCACACGGCTGGGGATCAGAGGATCTGGTGCCGCGGGGCGTGAGCGAGGACTCCACACCGGAGCAGGTCTTCAGCGGATCCCCCCGGGGCCTGGACCTGTTCCACGCCGTGGAGAAGCTGCTGGCCGCGCCCGCCCCGCCGGCGATCCGCGCCACGACAAGCCAGGTGGCCTTCCGGGAGAAGCGGGGTTTCGCGTACCTCTGGTGGCCGGGGCGGTACGTTGCTTCCGAGGTGCCCGCCGTGCTGTCGATCGCGCTCCCGCGCCGGATCAGTTCGGCCCGGTTCAAGGAGATCGTCAACCCGTCTCCCGGGGTGTGGATGCATCACCTGGAGCTGCACGACGAGGAGGAGCTCGACGCCGAGGTAGCCGGCTGGCTGCTTGAGGCGCGGGCGGCAGCGGGCTGAGGCCGGCGCCGGACAGCCTGTGCCGGGACGGGCGGACCTACATTCTTGTCCACCCGCCCGGCCGGGCCGCCTGCTATGTGTGGTCGATCCTGATCTTCTTGGCCGTGGCGTCCCGTGTGGCCACGGGGGCAGGAGCCCGCACCTCAAGGACGCCGTCCTTGTAGGTGGCAGTGATGTCCTCTTCCCTGGCACCCGGCGGCAGCGCAACACTGCGCGAGAAAGAGCCATAGCGGAACTCGGAGCGGTAGCCGTCCTTGCTCTTGTGCTCGCTTTTCTCCTCACGTTCCGCCCTGATGTGCAGCATGCCTTCGCTCACGGAGACGTCCACGTCCCTGTCGGGATCGATTCCCGGAACCTCGGCGCGCACCACCAGGGTGGTGCCGTCCACGAACTGTTCGACCTTGATGGACGGCGTCATGGTCATGTCGCCGTCGAGGAAACGTTTGATCGGCTCCAGCACGTCCGACGGGACCCACTTGTTCAGTTCAGCCACGATTGTCCTCCTGATTCCATGCCCCTGCCGTGGTGTGGTCAGGGGCTGTAGCCCCATTACACACCCCGGCAGCGCCCGGCGCTACGGGCTGAAAGTCCTATCGTGGCTGTCCCGGCGCGCCCCGCCGGGTGGGTGGACGGTACCGGGGGCTCCCGCCGTCGTCGTGGGCTTGGGGAATCTCTCCTAGTGGCCCATACCGAGGCCGCCGTCGACCGGGATGACGGCACCGGAGATGTAGGCAGCCTCGTCGCTGGCGATCCAGCGGACCACGTTGGCGACCTCGGAGGCCTCGGCGAAGCGGCCGGCGGGAACCTTGGAGAGGTAGTCCTTCTGGGTCGCCTCGGCCAGTTCCGCGGTCATGTCCGTGTTGATGAAGCCTGGTGCCACAACGTTCGCGGTGATGCCGCGGGCACCCAACTCGCGGGTCAGCGAGCGGGCGATACCCACGAGGCCGGCCTTGGAGGCCGAGTAGTTGATCTGGCCGGGCGCGCCGTAAAGGCCCGAGACGGAGGAGATGAGGACCACGCGGCCCCTGCGGGCCCGGATCATGCCCTTGGAGGCGCGCTTGATCACGCGGAAGGCGCCGGTGAGGTTGGTGTCGATGACCGAGGTGAAGTCGTCCTCGCTCATGCGCATCAGGAGGGTGTCCTTGGTGATGCCGGCGTTGGCCACCAGCACCTCGACGGGGCCGTGGGCGGCTTCCACTTCGGTGAACGCGGCGTCCACGGAGGACTCGTCCGTGACGTCGGCCTTCACGCCGAGGATGCCCGCGGGGAGCGCCGATTCGCTGCGGTACGTGACGGCCACCTTGTCCCCGTTGGCGAGGAAGGCTTCGGCGATGGCGAGGCCGATTCCGCGGTTTCCGCCGGTGATCAGGACACTTCGGCCGGTGGTTGCTGTTTCAGACATGGTGGGGCTCCGGAATTCTGCGGCGGGACGGTGCCGCGCTGGGGGCGGGATTTTCCTGCCTCCGATCTTAGCGCCCGGGATCGCCCGCGTTTGGGCGGCTCCCCCGTTGGTGAGAGAATTGTAGTAAGCCTTGGGAGCGTGATCTGACAGCCTTGACACTCAAAAACCGATCCGGTGTCCCTGTGCCCGGGGACCCGGAAGTACCGTCCGGTGATTCCGAGGTCCACAGCATCACCGACGCCGCCGCCGCGCACTCGGAAGAGATGCGCCAGCGGATGATCAAGTACGCCGTGGCGATGGGCATCCGCATGGTGTGCCTGATCCTGATCTTTGTGGTGGACGGCTGGCTGAAGATCCTCCCGATCATCGGAGCCGTGTTCCTGCCCTGGTTTGCCGTCATCATCGCGAACGGCAGCGACCAGGCGGAAGTGCACTCCGACTCGCTGCTGGACTACGCGCCGCTGGCCCAGCTCGATGGGCCTGCCACCGCCCCGGTTGACGCTGCGCCGGAAGACCCGTCGATGACGCTGCTGCAGGGCGAACTCGTCGATGATGAGGACTCCCCCAAGAATGATCCCGGAATCCCCGGCGACGACGACGGCGGTCGCGGGCGGGCCGCGTCATGAGCCTATTTGACATCGCCGGCGGCGGAGCAGCCGGGCCAGCCGAAGCTGTCTGCTCCCGTAAAGCATGCAGGAGCGGCGCCGAATGGCAGCTGCTCTGGAACAACCCGAAGATCCATACCCCCGAACGGCGCAAGATCTGGCTGGCCTGCGGAGAACACCGGGCCTGGCTCGAGGACTATCTGCAGACCCGCGGGCTCTGGAAGGAAACCGTGGCACTGAACCCGGCAGGCAGGGCAAGCTGAATGTACCGTTTTCTCTTCTCCAGCAAGTGGCTGGGGTATTTGTTGCTGGCCGCGATTTTTGCCGCAGCGTGCGTTGGACTGGGCCGCTGGCAGATGGACCGCCGCGCCGAAACACTCGCCGAGATCAACCGGGTCACCTCGAATTATTCCGCCGCGCCCGTCCCCTTCGCTGACATCAAGGACCAGTTCCGCTCGCTGGCCGCGGACCGCGAGTGGACGCAGGTGGAACTGAAGGGCAGCTACGACGTCGCCGGCCAGCGGATTGTCCGCAACCGCCCGCTCAACGGCCAGCCCGGCTATGAAGTCGTTGTCCCCTTCAAGGTGGAAACCGGCGAGACCGTCGTGATTGACCGCGGCTGGCTGCCGATCGGCAACAAAAACCCAGGCAGCCCCGACGCGGTTCCGGCACCCCCGCAGGGCACCGTAACCGTCGTCGCCCGGCTCAAACCCGCCGAGCCCGAGCTCCAGCGCGGCGCCCCGGACGGGCAGCTGGCCTCGATCGATCTCTCCGCCTACTCCGCGGAACTGGGTTATCCCCTGCTGACGGGCGCCTACGGCCAGCTGGCCTCGGAGAGCCCGGCGGCGGCGGACATGCCCTTCCCGTTCCCCAAGCCGTCCACCGAAGAGGGCACGCACCTGTCCTACTCACTGCAGTGGTTCGCGTTCGGCGTGCTGATGTTCATCGGCTTCGGGTACGCGGCCCGTCAGCAGGCTCGAAACGCCGCCATCGATGCGGAGGACGCCGAAGCCGAGTCCGCGGACACGGACGGCGTCCTGATGCACTCCAGCGGCCCGGTTGCCCGCCGGCGTCCCGTCCCCCGCAAGCGGAAGAACGCGACCGCGGAGGAAGAGGAAGACGCGATCCTGGATGCCCAGGGGTTCTGAGCAGTGGCTGTCCTGTTCCCGGAGCCCGTGGACCGGGTCAAGCACGCGCTGAACGCGCTCGGCGCCAAGGACACCGTCATGGTGCTCGATTCCACAGTCCCGACGGCGGCCGCCGCGGCCGCCGCGCTGGGCTGCGACGTCGCGGCCATCACCAACAGCCTCGTGTTCGACATCGAGGGCACCCCGCTGCTGATCCTTGCCAGCGGCGCCGCCAGGGTCGATGTCCGGAAAGTCGCTGAGCAACTGGGCACCGGAAGAATCCGACGCGCTTCCCCGGGGTACGTCCTTGAACACACCGGCCAGGAAGTGGGCGGCGTCGCCCCGGTCGGGCATCCGGAGAAAATCAAGACGCTGCTGGACGAGTCCCTGAGCATCCACGAGGTCCTCTGGGCCGGAGCAGGAGACCACCACTCCATGTTCTCGATCAGCTACGACGAGCTACGCAGAATCACCGGTGCCGAGGAAATGCCGGTCCGCTAGCTGGCATGACCTTGGCTCCAGCGCCGAAACGCGGGCGGTTTGCGCAGCGTGCGTTTAAGCGAGGTACGGGCGGGCACGCGGCACATTGCGCGCGCGGGGCGCGAAGCTTGCCGCCCTGATCAAGCCAGTCCGGAGCCGCCTACGCGAGCGTAATCAGGTCCAGGTAGTCTTCGTTCCAGTGGTCCTCGATGCCGTCGGGCAGCAGCACAACGCGCTCGGGATTCAGCGCCTCAACGGCACCTTCATCGTGGCTCACCAGGACGACGGCGCCGGTGTAGTTGCTCAGGGCGCCAAGGATTTCGGCGCGGCTGGCGGGGTCGAGGTTGTTGGTGGGCTCATCGAGGAGCAGTACGTTCGCACTGGAGGCAACGATGGTGGCCAGGGCCAGGCGGGTCTTCTCGCCGCCGGACAGCACGCCGGCCGGCTTGTCGACGTCGTCGCCGGAGAACAGGAACGAGCCCAGGATGTTGCGCACTTCCGCGTCGTTCATGTCCGGGGCTGAGGAGCGCATGTTCTGCAGGACGGTGCGGTCCACGTCGAGTGTCTCGTGTTCCTGGGCGTAGTAGCCCACCTTCAGGCCGTGGCCCGCAACGACTTCGCCGGTGTCCGGCTTGTCGACGCCGGCGAGCATACGCAGGAGGGTGGTCTTGCCGGCGCCGTTGAGGCCCAGGATGACCACCTTGGAGCCGCGGTCAATGGCGAGGTCCACGTCGGTGAAGATCTCCAGCGAACCAAAGGACTTGCTGAGGCCGTCCGCGGTGAGCGGGGTCTTGCCGCAGGGCGAGGGATCCGGGAAGCGCAGGGCTGCCACACGGTCAGTCGCGCGCACGGCCTCAAGGCCGCCCAGCAGACGCTCCGCGCGCTTGGCCATGTTCTGCGCGGCGACGGCCTTGGTGGCCTTGGCGCGCATCTTGTTGGCCTGGTCGAAGAGGACCTGGGCCTTCTTCTCGGCGTTGGCGCGCTCCCGCTTGCGGGCACGTTCGTCCGTTTCGCGCTGCTGGAGATAGCGCTTCCAGTCCATGTTGTAGAAATCGATCTGCGCACGGTTGGGATCCAGCAGGAACACCTTGTTGACGGTGGCCTCGAGCAGTTCCGTGTCGTGGCTGATCACGATCAGGCCGCCCTGGTGGTTCTTCAGGAACTCGCGCAGCCAGGTGATCGAGTCGGCGTCGAGGTGGTTTGTGGGCTCATCCAGGAGCATCGTTTCGGCGTCCGAATACAGGATGCGGGCTAGCTCCACACGGCGGCGCTGGCCGCCGGAGAGTGTCTTGAGCGGCTGGTTCAGCAGACGGTCCGGCAGGGCCAGGTTGGAGCAGATCGCTGCGGCCTCGGCCTCGGCAGCGTAGCCGCCGGCAGCCAGGAATTCGGATTCGAGCCGGTCGTAACGGTTCATCGCCTTGCGCTGGACCTCGGCGTCGTCGCTGGCCATGTCCTCATGCGTCTGGCGAAGTTTGCCGACCGCGATGTCCAGGCCCCGGGCGGACAGGATCCGGTCGCGGGCCAACTGCTCCATGTCCGGGGTCCGGGGATCCTGCGGCAGGTAGCCGATCTCCCCGCTGCGGGTGACCTTGCCGCCGGCGGGCAGGCCTTCGCCGGCGAGCACCCGGGTCAGCGTGGTCTTGCCTGCACCGTTACGGCCCACAAGGCCGATCTTGTCTCCCTTGTCGATCCGGAAGCTCACCTGGTCCATAAGGAGGCGGGCGCCGGCGCGCAGTTCGAGATCCTGGACGGTAATCAATGCAGCTAAGGCCTTTCACAACAGGGAACGCCGCGGCACAACGGTGGAATCTGGAGGGGGCCGGGGCAGTGTGGCCGAGAGAACGGCCTCTCCCAGTCTACCGGCCCAGCCTGCGCCTCTTGACAAGAGACCCGCGGGCTGCCGGAAACCAAGACCACGGCGGTGCCTGCCGTGTGCTGCCGGGCACCACCGGGGGCCATTGGTGCGGCCCTCCAGCTGCCGGGCCCCCGGTTAGTGGAGCACCTACAAAAAACCCGGCCCGGCATGCTCGTAAAGTCAAAATCAGAAACAGGACCGATTCACTCGCGATAGGAACTCCCCATGACGCAGACCCACGGCAGCGCAGCCGCCACCCCCGCCCGGCAACGGCACCGCTGGAACGCCACCGACCTGGGATTGATCGCGGTTTTCGCCGCGCTCGTGGCCGGCTCCGCCCTCATTGCCGCCATTCCGGTGGCAGGGATGGGTGTCCCCATCACGGTGCAGACGCTCGCCGTGATGCTCACCGGGCTGGCCCTGGGCCCCGGCAGGGCGTTCGCCGCCGTCGGGCTCTACGTCCTCCTCGGTCTCGCCGGGTTGCCGATCTTCAGCGGCGGACGCAGCGGTCTCGGGGTCCTGGCCGGCCCCTCGGCGGGCTACATCATCGGCTTTGTCTTCGCCGCGACGGCGGTGGGCTGGCTGACCGTCGTCGTGCTGCGCCGCACCGCGGGCCGTCCCGGCAGGCTGCGTGCGGTCCTGCTTTTCGCTGCCGCGATGGTGAGCAGCATCATCTTCGTCCACGGCCTCGGCATCCTCGGTATGGTGGTCAACGCGAAGCTGGACTTCTCGAAGGCGTTCCTCGCGGACCTGGTCTTCTATCCGGGAGATGTGATCAAGAACATCCTGGCCGTGACCATTGCCCTGGCGCTGCACAAGGCGTTTCCGGATCTGCTGATCCGCCGGATCCGGAGCAGCGGGACCGTTGCCCCGGGCGGCGCGCCCGCTTCCCACACCACCGTGGGTCAACGGAGGTGAGCACCTTTGTGCTGGACCGGGTTGCGGTGCGGGTGGCGGTTGACGGCCGCCCCGCACCGAAAACCTTGCTGGCCGAGCTGACCCTGCGGCTCACCGAGCAGCGGATCGGCATCATCGGCGCCAACGGTTCCGGCAAGTCCACGCTGCTGCGGCTCCTCAACGGGCTCGTGGTGCCGAGCAGCGGGAGCGTCACGGTGGACAAGTGGGACACGGTCCGCTCGGTACGGGAGGTACGACGGCGCGTCGGCTTTGTCTTCACCGACCCGCTGTCCCAGCTGGTCATGCCCACCGGGCGGGAGGACGTGGAACTGTCCCTCCGCCGCTCGGTCCGGAACTCCCGCGAACGCAGCCGCCAGGCCGAGGCGACACTGGACCGCTTCGGGTTGCTGCCGCTGGCCGACCAGAGCATCTATGAACTCTCCGGCGGGGAGCGCCAGCTCCTGGCCCTCGCCGCGGTCCTCGCCGTGGACCCGGAGGTGCTGGTCCTGGACGAGCCTTCCACCCTGCTGGACCTGCGCAACCGGGAACTGCTGCGCCGGACCCTGGCCGGACTCAGCCAGCAGGTCATCCTTTCCACCCACGACCTTGAGCTCGCGCTGGACCTCGACCGGGTCCTCGTGGTCGACGCCGGCGCGGTGGTGTTCGACGGCGGGCCGTCCGCCGCCGTCGCACATTACCGTGCGCTGTGCGCGGCGGGTCTCCCTGATTCCGGTGCGGCGGATGCGGCACTGTTGGGGCAGCCGCACCATGAGAGTCTTCACCGTGGGGATCCGTCCGTGGCGCAGCGGCATCCGGGGCAGCTGTGAGCGGCCACGGGTTCCTGCTGGCCAACTATGTGCCGGGCGATTCCCTGCTGCACCGCGCGCCGCTGTGGCTGAAGTTCCTGCTGGTCGTCGGCTGCGGCATGGCGTCCTTCCTGATTGTCGACTGGGCCGTGGCGGCGGCCGCCCTGGCCGTGATGTGCACCCTGTTCCTGCTCAGCGGGGCGGGTGTGTCAAGGCTGTTCCGCGCGGTCCGGCCCGTGCTGCCCGTTCTGGCGGCGATTGGGCTGTTTCAGTGGTGGCAACTCGGTGGCCCGACCGCGGCGCGGATTGTGCTCAATGTGCTGGTCTGTATTGTGGCGGCGTCCGTCCTCACGGCCACCACCCCGGTGCAGCGGCTGCTGGATGGCGTGGCCTCCCTGGCGCAGCCGTTCCAGCGCTTTGGGGCGGATCCGGAGCGTTTCGCGCTGACCATCGCCATCATGCTGCGCAGCATCCCGTTCATCGCGGGCGCCTACAGTGACGTCCGTGATTCCGCCCGGGCGCGCGGGCTGGAGCGCAACCCCCGGGCCCTGATCCTCCCGGTCTTCATTACCACCGTGGCGTTCGCCCGGCAGACCGGCGACGCCCTCGCGGCCCGCGGCCTGGGTGAGGCCGAGACCGGGGAGCATGCCCCGCCTGCCACCCCCGCCGCTGGACATGCCCTCCCCTGACACCCGGGAATCACGGGACATGCCCTCCCCTGACCGCGGACACTGGACATAAACCCACTATGTCCACTGGCCGGACCCAGGACTGGGCATGTCCCCTAGGTGGCGTGGTGCGGATCTGCCAGCCGAAACCGCGGGATCACGGGACATGCCCTCCCCTGACCGCAGACACTGGACATAAACCCACTATGTCCACTGACCGGGCCGAAAAATGGGCATGTCCCCCGGAGCCACGAGGGAGGCCGCGCTAGGAGAAGCTGCGGTACTCCAGCAGCGCGGCGGTGCCCATTCCTCCGGCGATGCTGATCAGTGCCAGCGCCAGTTGCCCCTCTGCCGGGCTGCGCCGTGCCTGGGCCAGCAGCCGTGTGACCAGCACGGCGCCGGACGCCCCGTAGGCGTGCCCCAGGGCCAGGGCACCGCCGTCGGCGTTGGCGCGCTCCGGGGGGAAGCCGAGCTGGTCCAGGCACGCGATCGTCTGGGAGGCGAAGGCCTCGTTGAATTCCACCAGCCCCAGCTCCGCGGCCGTAACGCCGCTGCGTTCCAGCAGGCGTCCGGCCGCCCGGGCCGCCCCGATGCCCAGCAGCTGCGGGTCCACACCTGCCGTGTCCGTTCCACGCACGAGGAGCCCGTCCCTGGCTCCCAACTCGCGGGCTCGTTCCACCGAGGTGATAACGACGGCGGCGGCGCCGTCCGCGTCGAAGCAGGAATTCCCCGCGGTGACGGTGCCGCCGGCGGCGAACACCGGCGGGAACCGGGCCAGCACGGCTGCGGTCAGCCCGCGGCGTGGCCCGTCGTCTGCACGGACCGTGTGCACGCCGTCCGGCCCGGAAACACCGGGCAGCGGGACGATCTCAGCGTCGAAGAATCCTGCCGCGGCGGACGCCAGGGCGCGCTGGTGGCTGCGCAGCGCCACCGCGTCCTGCCGTTCCCGGCTGACCCCGAAGCGGGCGGCCACATTCTCGGCGGCCACCCCCATGTCCGGATCACCAAGGCCCAGGGGCGCGAACTGCGCCCGCGGGAAGAACACCGGGGCACCGCCGGCGTCGCGGCGGGCCCGGAGCGGTGCCGTGCTGATGCTCTCCACCCCGCCGGCCAGGTACACGCCGCCACCGCCGGCGGCCACGAGGCGGGAGGCCAGGGCAACCGCGTCGAGCCCTGACCCGCACTGCCGGTCCACCGTGAGGCCGGGGACGCTGACTGGCAGGCCGGACTCGAGGGCCGCGAGCCGGGCCACGTTACCGCCGCCGCCCACGGCGTTGCCGATCACCACATCCGCCACCGACGCCGGGACCACGCCGGTGTCGGTGAGCAGGCGGCGGAGGACGGGGGCCAGCAGTTCATGGGCCTGCAGGGTCTTCAGGGCGCCGTTGGCGCGGCAGATCGGGGTGCGCCGGGCAGCGATGATGACCGGCTGCCGGTCGTCGGGAAGAGTCCGCGAAAGTTGCTCAGCCAAGGCGCCGGATCCGGGGGTCGTTGCGGGCAATCCAGTCGAGCAGCAGCTCCCGGCTGAGCTTCCCGCGGTCCGTCAGGGGAAGTTCGGCCAGAGCGAAGTATTCCAGCGGCCGCTTGTTGCGGGACAGCACGTCATCGACTCCCGCCTTGAGCTGCGTGGCGGTCACCCCGCCGTGCGAGGGGACAATGCCGGCGACGACTTTCTGCCCGCGGAGCTCGTCCGCGAGGCCCGCGGCCACGGCGGCGGCCACCCCGGGAACCGAGGCCAACGCCAGCTCCACCTCGTGCGGGTAGACGTTCGTGCCGGCGGTGATGATCATGTCGGATCGGCGGCCCAGCATGTGCAGGGTCCCGCCCTCGAGGTAGCCCTGGTCCCCCACCGTGTGCCAGCCGTCGAAGCTCTGCAGGGCCTGGCCGTCGTCGCCCCAGAGGTAGCCGTCGCTGACCATACCGCTGCGCACGCAGATGTTGCCGTCAGTGCCGTCCGGCAGCTGGACTCCGCCGGCGTCGAGGATGCGGATCTCGACGCCGGGAAACGGCGTGCCGATCCCGGTGCCGCGCTGGTCGGGCTGCTGCCCGGGCGGGAGCCCTGCGCCGGAGACGAAGCTGAGCTCAGAGGCGCCGTAGTACTCGAAGATGGTCGCGTTGGGTGCCCAGCGGCGGGCTGCTTCCAGGGTCCGGGCGTCCAGTTTTGAGCCCGCGCAGATGATGCTTCGGATGCCTGAGGCGTCAACACCGCCGCTCAGTCCCCGTTCGCTGAGGATCCGGAGCATTGTGGGGACGAGGACCAGCCGGGTGATTCCGTCATGGCTGACGGCGGCGTGGACGTCGCCGACATCGAACCGGGCCAGGGTGTGGAACTCCGAGCCGGCGTACAGGCATTCGGCCAGGGCATAGAGGTTCAGGCTGGCCGCGAGGGGCCCGGGCGCCAGGGTTTTGTCGTCCGCGTGCAGGCCAAAGAATTCAACCGAGGCGTCGAAGGACAGCTGCCAGGACCGGCGCGAGCGGCTGAAGGCCTTGGGGACAGACGTGGTACCGGAGGTCAGGCCGATCAGGAACGGTGCGTCCGGGCGCCCGTCGACGAGTTCCGGCCCGTCAGCGCGGTCCGCCACCGGCGCGGCAACCGGCGCGGTCACGACGGTCTTGCGGATCCGCTCCCTGATACTGTCCTGCAGCTGCTGCGGCCACGTCGGGTCCAGCACGGCACATTGCCGCTCCCCCGCGACGGCGGCCGCAAACGCTGCGGCGAAGTGCAGCGAATTCTCTTCGGACAGCACCGTCACGGCCGGCGTGTCCGGCACCAGGGCGGCGGCCGTGTCCCGCAGCTCTTCCCAGCTCAGGCGCTGGCCGGCGACGACGACGGCGGTCCCGTCGGGGCGGTCACCGGCCCAGCGCTGGAGTCTGTCGAGGAAAGGCATCAGATCAACTTTACCGGCCGGGAGCCGTCCGGAAGCAGGTACGCGATATTGTGACAGCATGAGTTTCAATGACAACGTCCAACTGGACCCCTCGCAGGTCCAGGACCGGCGCGGCATGGGCCGCGGCGGAAAAGTCGGGATCGGTCTCGGCGGCGGCATCATCCTGCTGATCGCCTCCCTGCTAGGCATCAATCCGAGCCTGCTGGAAGGCCTGGGCGGCAGCACCCAGGATTCCGGATCGCAGAGCCAGAGCACCGCCCCGGCTTGCGAAACCGGCGCCGACGCCGACGCCCGGCTCGACTGCCGCATCACCGGCACGGTGAACAGCCTGAACGCTTTCTGGCCCGCCTACCTGGCCCAGTATGACCGGCAGTACCCGCAGCCGGGCACGGTGATTTTCGACGGGGCCACCAACACCGGCTGCGGCGCGGCGACCTCAGAGGTGGGGCCGTTCTACTGCCCGGCCGACTCGACCGCGTACTTCGACCCGGGCTTCTTCCAGGACCTGGTGGACCGCTTCGGCTCATCCGGCGGGCCGCTGGCGCAGGAGTATGTGGTGGCCCACGAATTCGGCCACCACATCCAGAACGTGCTGGGGAACCTGGACCGGGCCCAGCAGGACCCGCAGGGACCGGAGTCCGGTGCCGTCCGCGTGGAGCTGCAGGCTGACTGCTACGCAGGCCTGTGGGTCCGCTACGCCACGACCCAGGAGGACCCCCAGACCGGGGTCCCGTTCCTGGAACCACTGACGGAACGGGACCTGCAGGATGCCCTCTCCGCCGCCTCGGCTGTCGGCGACGACCGGATCCAGCAGGCCGCGACCGGCCGGGTGTCACCGGAGGCCTGGACCCACGGCTCCAGCGCGCAGCGCCAGAAATGGTTCTACCAGGGGTACAAGACCGGCGACATCAACCAGTGCGACACCTTCGGCGTCGCCACCCCGTAACCCCATCCGCTGCTCCGCACCTGCCGCTATGAGGTCCCTCTAGGGCGGTTGCGGAGCACTCGATGCACGACGACGGCGGGCCCACCTCCCAGAGGTGGGCCCGCCGTCGTTTTTGCGTCAGGGAGGCGGTGGGGATCTAGATGTTGAAGCCCAGGGCGCGCATCTGGTCGCGGCCGTCCTCGGTGATCCGTTCCGGACCCCACGGCGGCATCCATACCCAGTTGAGGCGCCATTCGTCGACGACCCCGTCCAGGGCCTTGCCGACCTGCTCTTCGATCACGTCGGTGAGCGGGCAGGCGGCCGTGGTGAGCGTCATGTCGATCAGCAGGGCGCCGTCGTCGTCCGAGTACTTCAGGCCATACAGCAGGCCCAGGTCAACGATGTTTACGCCCAGTTCAGGGTCGATCACATCCTTGAGTGCTTCTTCGACATCCTCGAGGCCCGTGCGGGCCACATTGAGTTCGGTCATTGCCAAGTCCTAACTAGGCCTGTGCTGCAGCGGACGCGGCAGCAATGGTGGCTGCCCCGGCGCCGGTGGCGTAGCGGTCGTAGCCTTCTTCTTCCAGGCGGTCGGCCAGCTCCGGGCCGCCCTCTTCCACAACCTGGCCATCAACGAACACGTGAACGAACTCGGGCTTGATGTAGCGCAGGATCCGGGTGTAGTGCGTGATGAGCAGGGTGCCCATGTTGCCCTCGGAGTGGGCGCGGTTGACGCCCTCAGAGACAACCTTGAGTGCATCGACGTCCAAGCCCGAGTCGGTCTCGTCCAGGATGGCGAACTTCGGCTTGAACAGCTCCAGCTGCAGGATCTCGACGCGCTTCTTCTCGCCGCCGGAGAAGCCCTCGTTGACGTTGCGCTGGGTGAAGTCGGCGTCGATGCGCAGCTGCGCCATGGCGGCCTTGACGTCCTTGGTCCAGGTCCGCAGCTTGGGCGCCTCGCCGTCAATGGCCGTCTTGGCGGTCCGCAGGAAGTTCGTCATGCTGACGCCGGGAACCTCGACGGGGTACTGCATGGCCAGGAACAGGCCGGCGCGGGCGCGCTCGTCCACGCTCATCGCCAGGACGTCCTCGCCATCCAGCGTGATGGTGCCGGAGGTGACGTTGTAGCGCGGGTGCCCGGCGATCGTGGACGCCAGCGTGGACTTGCCGGAACCGTTCGGGCCCATGATGGCGTGGGTTTCGCCGGTCCGGATGGTCAGGCTGACGCCCTTCAGGATTTCCTTCGTGCCCTGCTCGGTGTCAATGCTGACGTGCAGGTCCTTGATCTCAAGAGTAGACATGTGTCTTGTTCTCCTCTGCACCGTGCCCTCCGGCACTGTGCGGTTTCTTGTCGATAAGTTCTGTTATGCGGGTTGCCGGCTGCGGGCAGCTAGCTGAAGTTCGGGGCCTCGGCGCCGTTCAGGACATTGGTGAAGTCCACATAGACCTCGTCATCCAGGACGGTCACGGCAAAGACAGGCACGGGATCATAGGCCGGCAGCTGGAGCGGCTCGCCGCTGCGCAGATCGAACTGGGAGCCGTGGCCCCAGCACTCGATCTTGCAGCCTTCCACCTCACCTTCGGAGAGGGAGATGTCCGCGTGCGAGCAGGTGTCACCGATGGCGTGGATCTCGCCCATCGAGTCCTTCACGATCGCGACAGGGTAGTCGTCGACCAGGATCCGCAGCGCCTGCTTGAGTTGGATCTCACTGGCGTTGCAGACGAGCTCGCCTCTTGGCTGTTCAGTCATTGATGGTTTCCGTGTTCCCTAGTGCTGCGCACTAGTTGTCCGTTGCCGCGAGTTCGCGCTCGACGGCGTCCGTGAGGCGCTCCTCGATGGCGGGCACTCTGATCTGCTGGATGATCTCGTTCAGGAAGCCGCGGACCACCAGACGGCGGGCCACCTCTTCCGGAATGCCGCGGGCCATCAGGTAGAACAGGTGCTGGTCGTCGAACCGTCCGGTGGCGCTGGCGTGGCCGGCGCCGGCGATCAGGCCGGTCTCGATTTCCAGGTTCGGCACGGAGTCGGCGCGGGCGCCGTCGGTGAGGACCAGGTTGCGGTTGGCCTCGTAGGTGTCGGTGCCTTCTGCCTCCTTGCGGATCAGGACGTCACCCACCCAGACGGTGTGCGCGTTGCGTCCCTGCAGGGCGCCCTTGTACAGGACGTTGGACTTGCAGTTCGCGACGGCGTGGTCCACGAAGAGGCGCTGCTCCAGGTGCTGGCCGGCGTCGGCGAAGTAGAGGCCGAACAGTTCCACCTCGGCGCCCGGGGCGGTGAAGCGCGCCGACGGGGTGACGCGCACGAGGTCGCCGCCGAGGCTGACGACGATGTGTTTGAACTTGGCGTCGCGGCCAAGCTTGACCTGCTGGGAGGAGGCGTGCACGGCGTCGTCGTTCCATTCCTGGAGCGAGATGACGGTGAGCTGCGCGCCGTCCTCCACGAGGATTTCGACGTTCTCCGCCACGACGGCGGTGCCCTGGTGGTCCAGGACCACAACCGACTTGGAGAACTTCTCCGCGACGATCACCACGTGCTGGGCGGAGGCCTCGGTGCCCTGGCCGGTCAGCAGGACGCTGACCTCGCCGTCGACCTGGACCTCGGCCGGAACCGTGATGACGGTGGCTTCGGTGAAGTTCTCCCAGGCGTTCGCGGAGACGCGGTCCTCGGGAATCGCTGCGGAGCCGATCCGGCGGTCGTTCCGGCCGACAGTCTCCACAGTGACGCTGTCCGGGGCGGTGACGCTCACGGACGGCGCGGTCCCGTTGAGGACCTCGGTGTGCAGTCCGCGGAGGCGCTTGAGCGGGGTGAAGCGCCAGTCCTCCTCCATGCCGGTCAGCGGTTTGAAGTCCGCCAGCTTGTAGGAGGTCAGGCGTCCGGCGCGTGAGCTGTCCGGAACACCGGCGCCGCCGCCGTGCGAGTGGCGCTTGACGGCTTCGCCGGCGAGCGGGGACTTGGACTCCGCGGCGTTCACCGGTGAAAGGCTTTCGCCTTCCTCGGTGAAGCCGTTGATGAACGGCTGGGCTGAGGGCGCGCCGATGCGGGCCTTTTCAGTAGTGATGTCAGTCATTAACCGACCGATCCTTCCATCTGCAGTTCAATCAGGCGGTTCAGCTCGAGGGCGTATTCCATCGGCAGCTCACGGGCAATCGGCTCGATGAAGCCACGGACGATCATCGCCATGGCCTCGTCCTCGCGCATGCCACGGGACATCAGGTAGAACAGCTGCTCCTCGCTGACCCGCGAGACCGTGGCCTCGTGCCCCATCGTGACGTCATCCTCACGGATGTCGATGTACGGGTACGTGTCCGAACGGCTGATGGTATCCACCAGGAGGGCATCGCAGCGGACCGTGTTGGCCGAGTGCTTGGCACCTTCGCGGACCTGGACCAGGCCGCGGTAGGCGGCGCGGCCGCCGCCGCGGGCCACGGACTTGGAGACGATCGAGCTCTTGGTGTTCGGCGCGATGTGCACCATCTTGGAGCCGGTGTCCTGGTGCTGGCCTTCGCCCGCGAACGCGATGGACAGGGTCTCGCCCTTCGCGCCCTCGCCGACGAGGTAGACGGCCGGGTACTTCATGGTGACCTTGGAGCCGATGTTGCCATCGATCCACTCCATCGTGGCGCCCTCTTCGCAGATGGCGCGCTTGGTGACCAGGTTGTACACGTTGGTGGACCAGTTCTGGATGGTCGTGTAACGGACGCGGGCGCCCTTCTTCACGATGATTTCCACCACGGCGGAGTGCAGCGAATCCGAAGTGTAGATCGGTGCGGTGCAGCCTTCGATGTAGTGGACGTAGGAGTCCTCGTCCGCGATGATCAGCGTGCGTTCGAACTGGCCCATGTTTTCCGTGTTGATGCGGAAGTAGGCCTGCAGGGGGATGTCCACGTGGACGCCCTTGGGGACGTACACGAAGGAACCGCCGGACCAGACAGCCGTGTTCAGCGAAGCGAACTTGTTGTCGCCCACCGGGATGATGGTGCCGAAGTACTCCTGGAAGATTTCCGGGTGCTCGCGCAGCGCGGTGTCCGTGTCCAGGAAGATGACGCCCTGCTGTTCCAGGTCCTCGCGGATCTGGTGGTAGACGACCTCGGACTCGTACTGGGCGGCGACACCGGAGACGAGGCGGCTGCGCTCGGCTTCCGGGATGCCCAGCTTCTCGTAGGTGTTCCGGATGTCCTCGGGGAGGTCTTCCCAGGTGTTGGCCTGCTTCTCCGTGGACCGCACGAAGTACTTGATGTTGTCGAAGTCGATGCCGGAGAGGTCTGCGCCCCAGGTCGGCATCGGCTTGCGGTCGAAGTACTTCAGACCCTTGAGGCGCAGGTCCAGCATCCACTTCGGCTCACTCTTCTTGGCCGAAATGTCGCGGACGACGTCCTCGTTGATGCCGCGGCGGGCGTTGGCTCCGACGTCATTCTTGTCGGACCAGCCGTACTCATAGGTTCCGATTCCGTGGAGCTCGGGATTCTTTTCCAGAATCTCCGAAATCACAGTGGATTCAGCAACCTTCTTCTCTGATAGTTGGTCCGTCATCACGGCCTTTCTTGCAGATGGTTGGATACTTCGTCCAGGCTGCCCGGGGTGGTTGCGGGGCTGCGAAGCCCCCTGGCCGCCGGACGGCCTGTAGGTATGTGGGTGGTGCAGACGTGCCCGCCGCGCGCCAGCGTGGAGAGCCGGCGGACGTCGACGCCGACCAGCCGGGAGAACACGTCGGTCTCCACGTCGCAGAACACCGGGAACTGCGCGGCCAGCTGCTGGATCGGGCAGTGTCCCTGGCAGAGCTGGACGCTGGAGAGCGCCGCCGGCAGGGGTGCCTTGGCCTCGATCGACGTGGTGGAGGCCACGAACCCGTCGCGGCTCAGCGCCTCGGACAGTGCCTGGGCCCGGGCAGTGATGTCCGGGCCGGCGGCGTCGACTTCCGGCGCGTAGCGGCGTTCCATCTCGCCGAAGCGTTCGACGGCGAACTGCCGCACGGCGTCGGGTCCGGCCATCTCGCCGAGGCGCTGCAGGGCCAGGGTGGCGATGTCCAGGTAGTCGTTGCCGAGCGTGGACTGGCCCTGGGAACTGAGGACATAACGACGGGCGGGGCGTCCTGCCCCGGCGCCGGCGCGGGTTGCCCGCTTGACCTCAATCACGCCGTGGCGTGAAAGGTGGTCCAGATGCCGCCGGACAGCCGCAGGCGTGAAGCCGAGCAGCTCGCCGAGTTCAGCGGCGCTGATGGGACCGTGTTCCAGCACTGCGTTCAGCACGCGGTCCCGGGTGCGTTCTTCGGCATCGGCAGCCGGGAAGGCGGCCGCAGGCTGGGCCGCCAGGGATCCCGCGGCCTCAGATCCCGCCGCCACGGACGCGGCGGCTGGCACCGCACGCGGGCGGGTATGGCCGGCGGACGCGACAGACGTAGAGGACCTCATGGAATACACAACACAATCATGTCGTAATTTACTCCTCCCGGCCAGTAAGGCATGGCTTCCCTCGGGTACCGGCGGGAGCGGCCGCCGCGCACTGTCCCCCGGCCGGGGCCGGCAGCCGGCCTGAACCGGACGTACTACATCCCGTAGAATGCTGTGGTGCGATCTCCCGAATCCCCCGTCCTGTCCATCAGCGGGCTAGTCAAGGATGTTGGTCCACTGCCCACCCTCGACGGCAAAATGCTGCGGGTGGTCAGCGGCCTTTCCCTCATCGCCGAACGCGGACAGGTCACGGCCCTGCTGGGAGCCAACGGCGCGGGCAAAACCACCACCATCGAATGCGCCCAGGGACTGCAGAAACGCACCCACGGCAGCATCAGCCTCCTGGGCGAGGATCCGGACACCGCCGGGGCTGGACTGCGTGCCCGCGTCGGCGTGATGTTGCAGGACGGCGGGCTGCCGCCGTCGGCCCGCCCCGTTCCCCTGCTCAGGCATATCGCCGGGATGTACCAGGACCCGTGGCCGGTCGGGGAGCTCATCGAGCGCCTGGGCATCGACTCCTTCAGCCGGACCTCCGTGCGGCGGCTGTCCGGCGGGCAGAAGCAGCGGCTCGCGCTGGCGGCAGCGCTCGTGGGCAACCCCGAGGTGCTTTTCCTGGACGAGCCGAGCGCCGGCCTGGACCCGCAGTCGCGCCAGCTTGTCTTCGAGCTCATCTCCGAACTGCGGAACCGCGGGATGGGAATCGTCCTGACCACCCACCTCATGGACGACGCCCAGCGGCTCGCCGATTACGTCTACATCATTGACGCCGGCCGCAACGTCGCCGAGGGGACGGTCGCGCAACTCCTGCAGCACCCCCTGCCGCCCGAGGCCGGGGAGCAGCACATCCGCACCCTGCTGTTCGAGACCGACCCGGGTCTGGATTTCACCGGGGTGCTGCCCGACGGCGTCAACGTCACCGAAGCGCGGGCCGGCAGCTACGCTGCCACCGGCGCACTGACCGCTGCGGACCTCGCCGCGATCACCGCGTGGTGGGCCGCGCGGGGCATCATGCCCCGCTCGCTGAGCCTTGAAGCCCGCAGCCTTGAGGACGTCTTCCTTGACATCTCCGGAAGGGAGATCCGATGATCCGCGACAGTGCCGCCCTGGGCAGCGCGCCGCCGGGCAGCGCCGCGCGGGCCCGCCCGCTCGGGAGCGCACCGGCCCCGCTGCTGCGCCGGATCGTGCTGCAGGGCAAGTACGAAACGGTCACCATGCTCCGGAACGGCGAGCAGCTGATCCTGGCGGTCGTACTGCCGCTGCTGGCCATGGTGGGCCTGACCGTCACGCCCCTGCTGGACGGGTTCGGTGCGAGCCGGATCAACGTTGCCGTGCCCGGGATCCTGGCGCTGTGTGCCATGTCCACCGCATTCACCGGCCAGGGCATCTCCACCGGTTTCGACCGCCGCTATGGGGTCCTGCGTTTCCTGTCCACCACTCCCCTGGGGCGTACCGGGCTGATCGCCGGTAAGGTCCTCGCGGTCCTCGCGGTCCTCGCACTGCAGGTGCTGGTGGTCACGGCCGCAGCCCTATTGCTGGGCTGGCAGCCGGATCCGCTGGGCTGGGCCCCGGGTCTGGTCCTGCTGGTGCTCGGCGCGGCGGCTTTTACCGCGCTGGGCCTGCTGGTCGCGGGGACTGTCCGGCCGGAGGCGACGCTCGCGATCACCAACCTGCTCTGGATCCTGCTGGGTGCCCTCGGCGGGATCGTGATCCCGGCCGAACGGCTGCCCGCCCTGCTGCAGTCAATCGTGCAGTTCCTCCCGTCCGGTGCCCTGGGACAGGGAATGCGGGAAGCTTTCCTCTCCGGCAATGTCAGCCCTGTCCCGGTACTTGTCCTGCTGCTCTGGACGGCAATCGCCGGCGGCGCAGCTACCCGTTGGTTCAAATGGAATTGAGAAAACTGTGAGCACGGCCTCCCGCCCTCCCCGGACCGTTTCCCGGAACATCGCCTGGCTGCCCGTCACCGTCAACAAGACGGTGAAGCGGCTGGCGGTGCTCTCCCTGATCGGCCAGACAATCCTGATCGTGACCGGCGGCGCGGTCCGCCTCACCTCGTCCGGCCTGGGCTGCCCTACCTGGCCGCGCTGCACGGACTCCTCGCTCGTGAACACCCCGGAAATGGGGATCCACGGCATCATTGAGTTCGGCAACCGCCTCCTGACGTTCGCGCTGGCCGCCGTCGCCGTCGCCATGCTGGTGTACCTGTGGAATCTCCGCAAGGAACGCCGCGACCTGTTCCGGCTGGCCCTCGGCCTGCTCGCCAGCATCCCGGCGCAGGCCGTCATCGGCGGCATCACCGTGCTGACCCAGCTGAACCCCTGGGTGGTCGGCCTGCACTTCCTGGTCTCAATGGCGCTTGTGGTGGTGGCCACCCTGCTGGTCAACCGTGCCTACGGGCGGACGGGGCGCTTCCGGGTGGCTGAACTGGCGGCCCTGCCGGGCGTCGCGCGCCCGCTGATGGGCGCCGTCGCGCTGTTCTCCGCCCTTGCCGTCTGCCTGGGCGTTGTGGTCACGGGCGCAGGCCCGCACGCGGGCGATGCCGATGCGCCGCGCAACAACCTGGACTGGGACCTGTTCTCGCACATCCACGCCGTGCCCGCGTACCTGGTGACCGCCGGGGCGCTGGTCGCGCTTTACCTGGTCATCCGGGACCGGATCCCCGGCCCGTTCCGCACCGCCGTCGTGATGCTCCTGGGCGTCACCGTGCTGCAGGCCGTCATCGGCTTCACGCAGTACTACAACGGCATCCCGGCGCTCCTGGTCGCGGCGCACATGCTCGGGGCCGCCCTGCTGATGAGCGCGGCCACCAACGCCGCCGACCTGGCCGGCAGCAGCCCGGTCAAGTAAGCCGCACACACAAAACAACGCGGGGTCACTTTCCGCCCATCCGGACGCCCGGAGTGGGCGGAAAGTGACCCCGCGTTGTTGTTGCGCAGGGGGTTAGCGGCTAGCCGCCCATAATCGGGGAGCCGACGAACGGGTCCACGGCGAGGGCGATGAAAAGCAGGGTCAGGTAGCTGATCGAGCCGTGGAAGACCTTCATGGCGCCCTTGTTGGAGACGTCGCCGGCCTGCGCCCGGTTGTACAAGGCGTGCGATTCGTAGAGGAACCAGGCACCGGCGAGTACCGCGGTGACGGTGTAGACCCAGCCGGCGTTGCCGACCGGGACCAGCAGCAGCGAGCAGGCCACCATGGCCCACGCGTACAGGACCACCTGGACCGAGACCACCTTGGCCCCGGCGATCGCACCGAGCATCGGCACGTTGGCATTGCGGTAGTCCTCGCCGTAGCGCATGGACAGCGGCCAGTAGTGCGGCGGGGTCCACAGGAAGATGACCATAAAGAGCACAACGGCGGGCCACTCGACGGTGTTGGTCACGGCGGCCCAGGCAATGAGCACCGGGAAGCAGCCGGCCGCCCCGCCCCAGACGATGTTCTGGGCCGTGCGGCGCTTGAGGATCATCGTGTAGATGACCACGTAGAAGACGATTGCTCCCAGTCCGAGCCAGGCGGCGAGCGGGTTGGCGCCGAACCAGAGGATCGCCATCGCGGCCGCGCCGAGGAGCCAGGAGAAGACCAGTGCCTCGCGCGGGGTCACCTCGCCCGTGACGAGCGGGCGGTTCTCGGTGCGGTGCATCAGCTTGTCGATGTCGCGGTCGAGGTAGCAGTTGAAGGCGCCGGCGCTGCCGGCGGCAAAGGCCCCGCCCACCAGGGTTGCCACGATCAGGCCGATCGACGGGAAGCCGCGCTCGGCATAGATCATGGTGGGCAGGGTGCTGACCAGCAGGAGCTCGATGACGCGGGGTTTCGTGAGCGCCAGGTAGGCCTTGGCCTTGCGGGCGAAGCCGATTCTTCCACGGATGGGAGAGGCGTTCAGTGGCGTATCTGTTGTGCTCACGGTGGCAGTCACTCTGTTCTGTCTGGCTGTTCAGTCCGGCTGGTTCCGCAACGCGGGTTGCATATCGAAGGGGTCCACGCGCAGCGCACAGGCGTGTCCTCGCCCCCGTTGGTAGCCACGAACCATCATACCGTGCAGGCACAGCGCGGCGGGTCCTTCGGAAAGCTGCCGCGGAGACTCCGTGCTTCGAACAGATTAACGCGGGCTCACAGCCGCCGCGGACCCCGGTGATTCATATAAGCGACAAATCCGGTCCATTTGGTGAGATATACCGCACCCGCCAAGTCGATTAGGGCTAAGCTGTCTGCAGATCAGCGCGCACAGGAACGGCAAATAGGCCTGTCCTCTTGCCGGAAGCGTCTGCCTGCAGTTTCTGCAGGCAGCTGCCGGCTTCTGCGGCTGAATGATAGATCAACGTTTCGATGGTGAACGGCTGGTACGTACCGCAGCGGGCACCGAGCTGTGCCCCGGACGGGACTGACCATACCACCCGCCATCAGCACAGAGAGGGGCCCGGTTTTCGTGCCACATTTGGAAGAGCAAGAACTGTCATGGACCGACTTGGACCAGCGCGCCGTGGACACCATCCGTGTCCTCGCCGCCGACGCGGTGGAGAAGGTCGGCAATGGCCACCCGGGCACCGCGATGAGCCTGGCTCCGGCCGCGTATCTTCTCTTCCAGAAGCTGATGCGGCACGACCCGAAGAACCCGGACTGGCTGGGACGCGACCGTTTTGTCCTCTCCCCCGGCCACACCTCCCTGACGCTGTACATCCAGCTGTTCCTCTCCGGCTACGGCCTGGAACGGAAGGATCTTGAGTCGCTGCGCACCTGGGGTTCGCTGACCCCCGGACACCCGGAATACAAGCACACCGCCGGCGTGGAGATCACCACCGGCCCGCTGGGCCAGGGCCTCGCCTCCGCCGTCGGCTTCGCTTACTCCCAGCGCCGGATGCGCGGACTGTTCGACGCCGACGCCGCGCCGGGCACCAGCCCGTTCGACCACACCATCTGGGTCATCGCCTCCGACGGCGACCTGCAGGAAGGCGTCACCTCCGAGGCGTCCTCGCTCGCCGGCCACCAGGAGCTCGGCAACCTCGTGGTGGTCTACGACGAGAACCACATCTCGATCGAGGACGACACCGACGTTGCGTTCACCGAGGACGTCCTGAAGCGCTACGAAGCCTACGGCTGGCACACCCAGCGCGTGGACTGGACCCGGACCGGTGACTACAAGGAGGACGTGCAGGAACTGTACGCCGCCCTCCTCGCCGCGAAGGCCGAGACGGACAAGCCGTCCATCATCTCGCTGCGCACCATCATCGGCTACCCGGCCCCGAAGAAGCAGAACACCGGCAAGATCCACGGCTCCGCCCTCGGCGCCGAGGAGGTCGCCGCCCTGAAGAACGTCCTCGGCTTCGACCCGGAGCGCACCTTCCAGGTCGACGACGACGTCCTGGCCCACGCCCGCGCCGTCGTCGACCGCGGCGCCGCGGCCCGCAGCGCATGGCAGGACACCTTCGAGGCCTGGCAGTCCGCCAACCCCGAGGGCGCGGCCCTGCTCGAACGTATCGAAGCCCGGAAGCTCCCGGCCGGGATCGACTCCGCGCTCCCGGTCTTCGAAGCCGGCAAGGACGTCTCGACCCGCGCCGCGTCCGGCAAGGTCCTGAACGCGGTCGGCCCGGTCATGCCGGAGCTGTGGGGCGGTTCCGCCGACCTTGCCGAGTCGAACAACACCACGATCGAGGGTTCGCCGTCGTTCATCCCGGTCTCACGCTCCACAGAGGCCTGGAAGGGCAACCCGTACGGCCGGGTGCTGCACTTCGGCATCCGCGAGCACGCCGCCGCGTCGATCGTGAACGGCATCGCCCTGCACGGCCGCACCCGCGCGTTCTCCGGCACGTTCCTGATCTTCAGCGACTACCAGCGCCCGGCGATCCGGCTCGGTGCCCTCATGGGCGTCCCGTCGCTGTACGTCTGGACGCACGACTCGATCGGCCTGGGCGAGGACGGCCCCACTCACCAGCCGGTGGAGCAGCTCGCCTCGCTCCGGGCGATCCCGGGCCTGGACGTCGTCCGCCCGGGCGACGCGAACGAGGTCGCGGCCGCCTGGAAGGTGATGCTCGAGAACCACGAGAACCCGGCCGGCATCGTGCTGACCCGCCAGAACATTCCCACCTACGCCCGCGGAACGTCCGACGCCGACGGTGACACCTTCGGTTCCACCGCCGGCGTCGCCAAGGGCGGCTACGTCCTCGCGGAAGCATCCGCCGACGGCCGGACCGCCGAGGCGCAGGTCATCCTGATCGGCACCGGCTCGGAGGTCCAGCTGGCCGTGGACGCCCGTGCAGCGCTCCAGGCCGAAGGCATCCCCACCCGCGTGGTGTCGATGCCGTGCGTGGAGTGGTTCAACAAGCAGGACGCCGCCTACCGCGAAGCGGTGCTCCCGGCTGCAGTCAAGGCACGGGTCTCCGTCGAAGCCGGGCTCGCCCTGGGCTGGAAGGAATTCGTCGGCGACGCCGGCCGTTCCATCAGCCTCGAGCACTTTGGTGCCTCGGCGGACTACAAGCGCCTGTTCCAGGAATTCGGCATCACCGCGGAGGCCGTTGCCGCCGCAGCCAAGGAATCCCTCGCGGGCCTTCCGGCCTGATCCACAACTTCACGCTTTCCGGGCCGCCGCCCACTGACGGCGGCGGCCCCAGACTTCAGGAGTTACACATGAACACCACCCCCACCCAGCAGCTCTCCGACGCCGGCGTCTCCATCTGGCTCGATGACCTCTCCCGCGGCCGCCTCGCCACCGGCACGCTGCGCAAGCTCATCGAAGAGAAGAACGTCGTCGGTGTCACCACGAACCCGTCGATCTTCCACGCGGCCATCACCACCGGCCACGATTACGACGACATCATCGCCGCCAAGGCCGCCTCCGGCGCCAGCGTCGAGGAGACCGTCTTCGCGATCACCACGTCCGACGTCGCCGACGCCTGCGACCTCTTCGCCCCGGTGGCCGCGGCCACCAAGGGCGTCGACGGCCGCGTCTCGATCGAGGTTGACCCGCGTCTGGCCTGGGACACCGCCGGCACGATCACCGAGGCCAAGGAACTCCAAGCCCAGGTCAACAAGGACAACGTCCTGATCAAGATCCCCGCGACCCTCGAAGGCCTCGAAGCCATCACCGCCACCCTGGCCGCCGGCATCAGCGTCAACGTCACGCTGATCTTCTCGCTGGAACGCTACCGCGCCGTCATCAACGCCTTCCAGTCCGGCCTGGAGCAGGCCAAGGACAACGGCCACGACCTCGCCAGGATCCACTCCGTGGCGTCCTTCTTCGTCTCCCGCGTCGACTCCGAAATCGACAAGCGCCTCGACGCGATCGGCACCGACGAGGCCCGCGCCCTCAAGGGCAAGGCCGGCCTGGCGAACGCCCGCCTCGCCTACCAGGTCCATGAGGAGCTCTTCTCCACCGAACGCTGGGCCGTCCTGGCCGACGCCGGAGCCCGCCCGCAGCGCCCGCTGTGGGCCTCCACCGGCGTCAAGGACCCGGCCTACCCGGACACCCTCTACGTCACCGAACTCGTCGCACCCGGCGTCGTGAACACCATGCCGGAAAAGACCCTCGACGCCACATTCGACCACGGCACGGTCACGGGCAACACGATCAGCCGCGGCTACGACGACGCCAACGCCACCCTGAACGCCCTCGACGCCCTCGGGATCTCCTACAACGAGGTCGTCGCCGTGCTCGAGTCCGAAGGCCTCGACAAGTTCGTGGCCAGCTGGAAGGAACTGCTGGCCGACGTCGAGGGCGCCCTCGCCGCTGCACGGAAGGACGCGTAGTCCCATGACCACTCTCAGCTACGACGCCACGGGCGCCGCCCGCCTGGCCCACGAACAGCACCTGCCCGCCCTGCTGGAAGACAAAGTCGCCACCCGGATCTTCGCCAAGGACCCCACCCTGTGGGGTCCCGACGCCGAGGCCGAAGCGTCCGTCCGGCTCGGCTGGGTGGAGGCGGCCACCGTCTCCCAGGCGCTGGTGGCGGACATCCTGGCCCTCCGTGACGCCCTGCGTGCCGAGGGTGTCAGCCGGATTGTCCTCTGCGGCATGGGCGGCTCCTCGCTGGCCCCCGAGGTCATCGCCGGAACCGCCGGCGTCGAGCTGACCGTGCTGGACAGCACCGATCCGGAACAGGTCGCCGCCGCACTTGCGGACCGGCTGGCCGAAACCGCGATTGTGGTGTCCTCCAAGTCCGGCTCCACCCTGGAGACGGATTCCCAGCGCCGGATCTTCGAGCACGCCTTCACCGAGGCCGGACTCGACGCGAAGAGCCGGATCATCATCGTCACCGATCCGGGCTCGCCGCTGGACAAGGCTTCCCGCGAGGCCGGCTACCGCGCCGTCTTCAACGCGGACCCCACCGTCGGCGGCCGCTTCTCGGCGCTCACCGCGTTCGGGATGGTGCCGTGCGGGCTGGCGGGCGTGGACATCCAGGCCTTCCTGGACGAGGCGGAGGAAGCCGCCGAGGTCCTCAACGAGGACGGCGAGGAGAACATCGGGCTCGCCCTCGGTGCGGCGCTGGGCGGCACCAACCCGCTGCGCGACAAAATCGTCATCGCCGAGGACGGCTCCGGGATCAAGGGCTTCGCGGACTGGGCCGAACAGCTCATCGCCGAATCCACCGGCAAGCTCGGCACCGGCGTGCTGCCGGTCGTCGCCGGGCCGTCCTCCCCGGAGGCCACCCTCGGGGCCCCCGATGTCCTGGTGGTCCGCCTCGTCGCGGCGGACGCCGACGTCGAACTCGGCGGGAATGAGGTCGCGATCGCCGGCGGCCTGCCCACCCAGATGATGACGTGGGAGTTCGCTACCGCGGTCGCCGGGCGGCTGCTCGGCATCAACCCCTATGACCAGCCGGACGTGGAGGCCGCCAAGGTCGCTGCCCGCGGGCTGCTGGACGCACAGCCGGAACCGGCGCCGGCTGCCTTCACCGACGGCGCCATCGAGGTCCGCGGCGGGGACTGGCTCGGCGCCGCAAGCACGGCCGCAGAGGCCGTCAGTGCCCTGCTCGGCGAGCTCGGCCCGGACAGCTACCTGAGCGTCCAGGCCTACTTCGACCGGCTCGCCTACGCCCCCCTCGAGGGGGTCCGGGACCAGCTGGCATCCGTCAGCGGCCGCCCCGTAACCTTCGGCTGGGGTCCGCGGTTCCTGCACTCCACCGGGCAGTTCCACAAGGGCGGACCCGCGATCGGCGTCTTCCTGCAGGTGACGGCCGCCTCCGCCACCGACCTGGCCATCCCGGACCGTCCCTTCACCTTCGGCGAGCTGATCTCCGCGCAGGCCGCCGGCGACGCGCAGGTACTGTCCGAACACGGCCGCCCGGTCCTCCGACTGCACCTCACGGACCGCGCCGCCGGCGTCCGCCAGCTGCAGGAGATTGTCTCCACGCTGGCCGGCCGGGCAGTCCCCTCCACCGAAAGCTAAGGCACCCACGCAACCATGCCAGACAAACACAATGGCGGCCGTAGTTCCGCGACGCGTTCGGGGCGGTCCGTCCGCAACCCGCTCCGGGACCCGCGGGACCGCCGCCTGAACCGTATTGCCGGACCGTCGTCGCTGGTCCTGTTCGGGGTCACGGGGGACCTCGCACGCAAGAAACTCATGCCGGCCGTCTACGACCTGGCCAACCGCGGACTGCTTCCGCCGAGCTTCGCCCTGGTGGGCTTCGCGCGGCGGAACTGGGAAAACGAGGACTTCGCCGCCGAGGTGAAGGAAGCCGTAAAGGCCTACGCCCGCACCCCGTTCGATGAAACGGTGTGGACGCAGCTCTCCGAGGGCATCCGCTTCGTGCAGGGCGAGTTCGACGACGACGATGCCTTCAAGCGGCTCAGCGAAACCATTGATGAACTCGATGAGCAGCGGGGAACGCGGGGCAACCACGCGTTCTACCTCTCCATCCCGCCGAACGCCTTCGAGCTGGTCTGCCGGCAGCTGTCCAAGCACGGCCTGGCCCAGGCTGAGGGTGACAAGTGGCGGCGCGTCGTGATCGAGAAGCCGTTCGGCCACGACCTGGAGTCGGCCCGGCAGCTCAACGACATTGTCGAGTCCGTGTTCCCGCAGGATGCGGTCTTCCGGATCGACCACTACCTGGGCAAGGAGACGGTGCAGAACATCCTGGCGCTGCGCTTCGCCAACCAGCTTTTCGAGCCGCTGTGGAACGCGAACTATGTGGACCACGTCCAGATCACCATGGCCGAGGACATCGGCACCGGTGGCCGGGCGGGCTACTACGACGGCGTCGGCGCGGCCCGCGACGTCATCCAGAACCACCTGCTCCAGCTTCTGGCGCTGACCGCGATGGAAGAACCGATTTCCTTCAACGCCGACGACCTTCGCGCCGAGAAGGAAAAGGTCCTCGCCGCCGTGCGGCTCCCCGAGGACCTCTCCACCCACTCGGCACGCGGGCAGTTCACCGGCGGCTGGCAGGGCGGGGAAAAGGTGGTCGGTTACCTCGAGGAGGACGGCATCCCCGCCGACTCCACTACGGAGACGTTCGCCGCGATCCGGGTCGACATCAACACCCGCCGCTGGTCCGGAGTGCCGTTCTACCTGCGCGCCGGCAAGCGGCTGGGCCGCCGGGTGACCGAGATCGCCGTGGTGCTCAAGCGCGCCCCGAACCTGCTCTTCACCGACCACGGCGAGGATGACTTCGGCCAGAACGCCGTGGTGATCCGGGTCCAGCCCGACGAGGGTGCCACCATCCGCTTCGGGTCCAAGGTCCCGGGCACGCAGATGGAAGTCCGTGACGTCACCATGGACTTCGGCTACGGCCACTCCTTCACGGAGTCCAGCCCGGAGGCCTACGAACGTCTTATCCTCGATGTGCTGCTCGGCGAGCCGCCGCTGTTCCCGCGCCACGCGGAAGTCGAACTGTCCTGGAAGATCCTCGACCCGTTCGAGGACTACTGGGCGTCCCTGGACGAGCAGCCCGAGCCCTACGCCCCCGGAAGCTGGGGACCTCCCTCCGCCGACGAGCTCCTTGCCCGTGACGGACGAACCTGGAGAAGGCCATGATCGTAGATCTTCCCGACACCACCACCTCCAAGATTTCCAAGAAGATCATGGCGCTGCGCGAGCAGGGCGGCGTGATCGCCCTGGGCCGGGTGCTGACCCTCGTGATCGTCACCAAGTCCGGGCTGGAAGAGGAGGCCATCGAGGCCGCCAACGACGCCAGCCGGGAACACCCCTGCCGGATCATCGTCCTCGCCGACGCCGGCGCCAAGGCCCCGACCAGGCTTGATGCGCAGATCCGGGTGGGCGGCGACGCCGGAGCCTCCGAGGTCATCCTGCTCCGCGGCTACGGCGAGCTCGCGGAGGAAAGCGAATCCCTCGTCGCGGCCCTGCTGCTGCCCGATGCGCCGATCGTGGCCTGGTGGCCGCACGGCGCGCCGAAGAACGCCTGCGAGACTTCCATCGGCCGGATCGCGCACCGCCGGATCACGGACTCGGCCAACGAGAACGATCCGCAGCGCGCCCTGGAGAACATCCGCCGCACCTACAAGGCCGGCGACACGGATTTGGCCTGGACGCGACTGACCAACTGGCGGATCCAGCTCGCCGCGGTCCTGGACCAGGTGGACGGCTCCCCGGTGACGGCGGTCGCCGTCGAAGGCGCTTCCGACTCCCCCAGCACGATCCTGCTGGCTGCCTGGCTCACGCTGGCCCTGGACGCGCCGGTCACGATCGTCGCGGACCCCGCCGGGACGGGGATCCGGCGTGTGCGGCTCACCCGTACCGCAGGCGACGTGCAGCTGTTCCGGCCGGGCCTCACCGTAGCGGAACTGAGCCAGCCCGGGCAGCCGGTGCAGCGCATCTCGCTGCCGCGCCGCAGCCTCAAGGACTGCCTGGCCGAGGAACTGCGCCGCCTCGATCCGGACGAAGTGTTCGGCGAAGTGATTACTATTGGACTGCCACGTACCAATCTAAGGAGTGTCCGTCCCAGTGAGCGCTGACCCCAGAGTAAGCATCCATCCCGACTCGTCCGTCCTGATGGCAGCCATCGCGGCCCGCCTGATCACCAAGCTGGTGGACATCCAGGACAAACACGGCGAGGCGACGGTGGTACTTACCGGCGGGTCGATGGGCATCGGTTCGCTCAAGGCCGTAGCCGAGTCGCCGGCGTCTCCCGCCGTCGACTGGTCCAAGGTCAATTTCTGGTGGGGCGATGAGCGCTTCGTAGCAGCCGACGATCCCGAACGGAACGCCGTGCAGGCCCACGAAGCGCTGCTCTCACGCATCGATGCGGATCCGGCGCGGATCCACGTGCCCGCCTCCACCGGCGACTTCGACACACCCGAGGAGGCGGCCGCGGACTACGCCCGCCGGCTCAGCGAGGCGGCAGCGGCCGAACACGCCGCGGACATGTCCGATGACCGGCCCGAGCACCCGTCAGCGCTCCCCCGGTTCGACATCGTCCTCCTCGGGGTGGGGCCGGACGCGCACGTCGCGTCGCTGTTCCCGGAGCAGGCGGGCATCCGGGAGAAGGAACTTACCGTAGTGGGGGTCCGCAACTCCCCCAAGCCGCCGCCGCTGCGGGTTTCCCTAACGCTGCCCGCCGTTAACACGGCATCGGAAATCTGGATGGTCGTCGCTGGCGAGGACAAGGCCGGGGCCGTGGGGCTGGCCCTGGCTGGCGCTAACCCTGTTCAGGTGCCGGCGGCCGGCCCGCGCGGCCGGAGCGAGACCCTCTGGCTCATCGACGAAAACGCGGCTGCCCGGGTTCCGCAACAACTGGTCCGTAAGGGCTAGACCGGCAGGGCTGCTCCGGGGCGCTATCCCGCTGCGCTACCCCTCCGGGAGGGCCCGGCTGGCGCGCAGTCTCTCAAGCGCTCCGGCCAGCACGTCCTCGGCGTCCTGGCTGGAGCGCCGCTCTTTAACGTATTCCAGGTGGCTCTTGAAGCCTTCCACCGGAACTTCCTCGAGCGCAAACTGCGCCTCATCCCGGGTGGCTGTTCCGCCGCAGCGGCGGCAGTCCCAGACGCCGGGGATCTGCTCCTCGGGCAGCTGGGCGAAAACCAGCGGACTCTCGTGCCCTTTGGCGCACCGGTAGGTGACGCGGATGCGGGGTGTCCGGGCGGCGGCGCCGTCGAGCGGTTCGTGGCGGGGCGAGGCCCCTTCGGTGGCTCCTACGCGGATACCCCGGAATCCGGAGGCGGAATGCAGCATCGGGAACTCCTGGCTACTTGGGGACGGAAAGCGCGTGCAGTCAGCCAAAGTGTAGTTCGGAGTTCCCGATGCCGGGAGGGCCACAAGGACCCCTTATGAAGTTTTTAGGAAAGTACTTAGGAGTCGCCGCCGCTGAACCGCATGATCAGGCCGAGGCCGATGATCACGAGGCCCCACGTGACTCCGAGGATGACCGTGAAGCGGTTCAGGTTCCGCTCTGCCACTCCGGAGGAGCTGAGGCCGGAGCTCATGCCGCCGCCGAACATGTCGGACAGACCGCCACCACGACCCTTGTGGAGCAGGATGAGCAAGGTCAGCAGGAGGCTGGTGATACCCAGGAGGACCTGCAGAATGACATGAAGAACGTCCACGACGGCCTTTCAGAAGATTTGGATTGCGGGGGCCACGACTGTGTCCGGACTAATCCGTCAGCAGGTGACTCTCGAACCTGACAATATTAGCAAACTCGGCGGCGTCCAGGCTGGCACCACCAACCAGCAATCCGTCCACGTCGCGTTCCTTCAGGATCGAGGCGGCGTTGTTGGCCTTGACCGAGCCGCCGTAGAGGAGCCTGGTCTTGGCGGCGACGTCTGCACCGAAGAGGGTGGCGAGCTCGGCGCGGAGGGCGGCGCACATTTCCTGTGCGTCCTCCGGCCCGGCAACTTCACCGGTGCCGATGGCCCAGACCGGCTCGTAGGCGACGACGAGTTCGGCAGCCTGCTCGGGGGTGAGGCCCTCGACGCCGGTGCGGAGCTGCGCGAGCGTATGGTCGACGTGTGTTCCCGCCTGCCGGATTTCCAGGCCTTCACCGACGCAGAGCACCGGGGTGATGCCGTGCCGGAAGGCTGCCTTGGTTTTGGCGTTCAGCACCTCGTCGGACTCGTGGTGGATGGTCCGGCGTTCGCTGTGGCCGACGAGGACGTAGCCGCAGCCGAGCTTGGCGAGGAACTGCCCCGAGATGTCGCCGGTGTAGGCGCCGGAGTCGAACGGGGAGAGATCCTGGCCGCCGTAGACGATCTTGAGCTCGTCGCCCTGGACCAGGGTCTGGACGCCGCGGAGATCGGTGAACGGCGGGAAGACGGAGACCTCCACCCGGCTGTAGTCGTGCTTGGCGTCGGACAGGGTCCACGCCAGCTTCTGCAGGAGGGTGATGCCCTGGACGTGGTCCATGTTCATCTTCCAGTTGCCCGCGATGAAGGGTGTGCGGTCGAAGGTGCCGTTGGTTGAAGTAGTCACGTGGTCTCCCAAAAGTTCGTAGCAGTGGAACAGCCGGCAGGGCGCCCGTCGTGGGATGGGCGCCCTGCCGGCTGGAGGGTCTAGCGGTCCAGGACGCTCAGGCCGGGGAGTTCCTTGCCTTCAAGGTACTCGAGGCTGGCGCCGCCGCCGGTGGAGATGTGCCCGAACTGGTCATCCGCGAATCCGAGGGTCCGGACCGCGGCGGCGGAATCGCCGCCTCCGACCACGGTGAATGCCTCGGTCTCGGTCAGCGCCTGGGCGATGGCCCGGGTTCCCGCGGCGAAGGCCGCGAACTCGAACACGCCCATGGGGCCGTTCCAGAACACCGTCCTGGCGCCCTTGATCCGTTCGGCGAAGGCCGCCGCTGATTCCGGTCCGATGTCCAGGCCGATGCCCTGGGCGCCGAAGCTGCTGCCTTCAATCGCCTCGGCCCGCACCGTCTCGTGCTCGGCGTCGGCGGCGAACTTGCTGGCCACCACGACGTCGGTGGGAACCACGAACTCGGTGCCGGCGTCCGCGGCGCGCTTGAGGTATTCCTGAACGACGGGGATCTGGTCCTCTTCCAGCAGGCTGCCGGCCACCTTGTGGCCCGCGGCCGCGAGGAAGGTGAACAGCATGCCGCCGCCGACCATGATGGTGTCAGCCTTGCCGATGAGGTTCTCGATCACGGCGAGCTTGTCCGAGACCTTGGAACCGCCCAGCACAACGACGTAGGGGCGCTGCGTGTCGGTGGTGAGCTTGCGCAGCACCTCGACCTCGGTGCGGACCAGGTCGCCCTGGTAGGACGGCAGGCGGGTGGCGACGTCGTACACGCTGGCATGCTTGCGGTGCACGGCACCAAAGGCATCGTCCACGAACGCGCCGTTGGAACCGGTGAGGGACACCAGCTCGTCCGCGAAGGCGCCGCGCTCGGCGTCGTCCTTCGACGTCTCGCGGGCGTCGAAGCGCACATTCTCGAGGATGAGGGCTTCACCGTCCTGCAGCGCCGCGGCGGCCGCCTTGGCGGAGTCCCCGACGGTGTCGTCCGCCAGGGAGACGGTGAAGGTGGCAAGCTCGGCGAGCCGCGCCGCGGCGGGCTTGAGCGAGTACTTGTCCTCGGGCGCGCCCTTGGGGCGGCCAAGGTGTGCTGTGACCAGCACGCGGGCACCGGCGTCCGTGAGCTTCGCCAGCACTGGCAGGGAGGCCTTGATGCGGCCGTCGTCAGTCACTGTAGAGCCGTCGAGCGGCACGTTCAGGTCACTTCTGACCAGAACGTACCGCCCGCGGACACCATCAGCGATCAGTTCGTTGAGGGTGTGGAATGTCATGAGTCTTACCCTAGCCCAGCTTGGCTGCGACGAGCTCCGTGAGGTCCACGAGGCGGTTGGAGTAGCCCCATTCGTTGTCATACCAGGAAACAACCTTGACCTGGTTGCCGATCACCTTGGTGAGGCCGGAGTCGAAGATGGAGGACGCCGGGTCGCCGACGATGTCCGAGGAGACGATCGGTTCGTCGGTGTAGGTCAGCAGGCCCTTGAGCTCGGGCGTCTCGGAGGCGGCCTTCAGGGCCGCGTTGACTTCCTCGACGGTGGTTTCGCGCGAGACGACGACGGTCAGGTCTGTGGCGGAGCCGGTGGGAACCGGAACGCGGATGGCGTAGCCGTCAAGCTTGCCCTTGAGTTCCGGCAGGACCAGGCCGATTGCCTTGGCCGCACCCGTGGAGGTGGGGACCATGTTGATGGCGGCGGCGCGGGCGCGGCGGAGGTCCTTGTGCGGGCCGTCCTGCAGGTTCTGGTCGGCGGTGTAGGCATGGATGGTGGTCATCAGGCCGCGCTCGATGCCGAAGGCGTCGTTGACGACCTTGGCCAGCGGGCCGAGGCAGTTGGTGGTGCAGGAGGCGTTGGAGATGATGTGGTGCGCGGCGGGGTCGTAGAGCCCGTCGTTGACGCCCATCACGATCGTGATGTCCTCGTCCGATGCGGGGGCGGAGATCAGCACCTTCTTGGCGCCGGCATCGATGTGCTTCTGCGCGTCGGCGGCCTTGGTGAAGAAACCGGTGGATTCGATCACGATGTCCACGCCGAGCTCGCCCCAGGGCAGCTTGGCCGGATCGCGTTCCGCGAGAACCTTGACGGTCTTGCCGTCGACGACGATGTTGCCGTCCTTGACCTCGATCGTCTCCTGCAGGCGCCCGCCCACGGAGTCGTACTTGAAGAGGTGGGCCAGTGCTTCCGGGCTGGTGAGGTCGTTCACTGCCACGATCTCGAGGTCTGCCCCCTGGGCAAGTGCGGCGCGGAAGTAGTTGCGGCCAATACGGCCGAAGCCGTTAATACCAATACGGGTGGTCACGTTTTCAGTCTCCTTGGTGCTCCTGCGAGCACGACTAGTTGAGAAGGCGCTCAAGCCAACTAACAGATCCCGCACGCCATTGGGCAGAGATGATTAACAGATCGGAGGGCGACCAGCCACATTGCTGAAGGCTAACCGCCTTCCGTGACCTATCTTACGTTTAACTTGGCCTGCCCCCGCAAGTGCGGGGGCAGACCGTCCACGATTTGAGCCGGACGGCACGAATTGTGAACTTTGTTACAGGCGCGTGAACTTACATCACGCAACGACGGCCACGGCCGTGTTAGAGCGTGATGAGGCCGGTGGCGTTCTTGCGGGCGGCGTCGAAGCGCTTGGCGACGTCGGCCCAGTTCACGATGTTCCAGAACGCCTTGACGTAATCGGCCTTGACGTTGACGTAGTCCAGGTAGAAGGCGTGCTCCCACATGTCCAGCATCAGCAGCGGGGTGGTGCCGAGCGCGACGTTGCCCTGCTGATCGTAAAGCTGCTCGATGACGAGGTTGCCGCCGATGGGCTCGTAGGCCAGGAAGCCCCAGCCGGATCCCTGCAGTCCCAGCGCCGCAGCGCTGAACTGGGCGCGGAACGCGTCGAAGGAGCCGAACGCGTCGTCGATGGCCGCTGCCAGCTCACCTTCGGGCTTGTCGCCGCCGTCCGGGGAGAGGTTGTTCCAGAACACCGAGTGGTTGATGTGCCCGCCGGTGTGGAACGCGAGGTCCTTGGAGAGGCGGTTGATGTTGGCGAAGTCGCCCTTGTCGCGTGCCTCGGCCAGCTGGGCGAGGGCGTTGTTGGCGCCGGCCACGTACGCGGCGTGGTGCTTGCTGTGGTGCAGCTCCATGATCCGCGCGGAAATGTGGGGCTCCAGCGCTGCGTAATCGTAGCTGAGTTCGGGCAGTACGTACTCGGTCACAAAATCCTCCAATGTCGTGGACTGGTTGTCCGTTGGGTAACTCTCGGATTGTGCATCCGGGTGGTGTGGCACCCGGAAGTCTCTGGATCGGAATCCAGTGGGCATAGCCTCCGGTCCCCCTGAGGTATTCCCGCCGGCCCGATCCGATTCTGCAGTTGTTTCTTCGAGGAGGCTACTCGTCCAGCATTTCCGGTGTCACATTGGCTTCCGTGCCGGGGATGCCGAGGTCCTGGGCGCGTTTGTCCGCCATGGCCAGCAGCCGGCGGATCCGCCCGGCGATGGCGTCCTTCGTCATGACAGGGTCCGCGAGGCGGCCGAGTTCGTCAAGACTCGCTTGTTTGTGGGCCACACGGAGTTCACCGGCGTACTTCAGGTGGTCCGGGACGTCGTCGCCGAGGATCTCCAGGGCACGGTCCACGCGGGCGCCGGCAGCGACGGCGGCCTGCGCCGAACGCCGCAGGTTGGCGTCGTCGAAGTTGGCGAGCCGGTTGGCGGTGGCCCGGACCTCTTTGCGCATCCGCCGTTCCTCCCACACCATCAGCGCATCGTGGGCGCCCATCCGGGTCAGCAACGCGGCGATCGTGTCGCCGTCGCGGATCACCACGCGGTCCACTCCCCTGACCTCGCGGGCCTTGGCCTGGATGCCGAGCCGGCGCGCCGCGCCGACGAGGGCCAGGGCCGACTCGGGGCCGGGGCAGGTGACCTCCATGGCGGAAGACCGGCCGGGTTCGGTGAGGGAACCGTGGGCCAGGAACGCGCCGCGCCAGACAGCCTCGGCGTCGGCGGCGGAGCCGTTCACCACCACCGAGGGCAGGCCGCGGACCGGGCGGCCGCGGGCGTCCAGCAGACCGGTCTGGCGGGCGAGGGCCTCGCCGTCGCGCACCACCCGGACGACATAGCGGCTGCCGCGGCGCAGTCCGCCGCCGGACACGACGATGATTTCGCTCTGGTGCCCGTAAACCTCGGCGATGGCGGCGCGCAGCCGCCGCGCGGTCGAGGCGAGGTCGACTTCGGCCTCGATCACGATCCGGCCGGAGATGATGTGGAGCCCGCCGGCGAAGCGAAGCATGGCGGACACTTCAGCCTTGCGGACCGAGGACTTCTTGATGTCCAGCCGGGAAAGTTCTTCCTTGACTGATGCTGTCAGTGCCATGGCACCTTTCCTACCTGTTCCCGAAAATGTCGTGGTACGCCGTTGCCAGACGCAGCGGGTCGTGGATCGGCCGGCGGCTCGACGCACCCACTTTACCCAACACCACCTCGGCGCCGAGCATCCCGGCCGCCTGTTCGAAGTCGGCGCGGTCCGTCACGGAGGCCGGATCGGCCAGGACAACGTCGATCGTGAAGTCAGGGGCATACTCCCGGAGCACCCGCAAATGGTCGGCCGCGGACATGCCAAGGGTTTCCCTGGTGTCCGTGGCGAGATTCATGGTGAGGCAGCGGCGGGCGGCCGTATTGCAGAGCGCCTCGCGCATTTCCGGCAGCAGCAGGTGCGGCAGCACGGAGGTGTACCAGGAACCGGGGCCGAGGATGACCCAGTCGGCCAGTTCGATCGCGGTGAGCGCCTCGATGCAGGCGGGGGCATTCTCGGGCAGCAGCCGGACGCGTTCCAGCGAGCCCGCGACGGCGCACTTCGCCTGTCCGGTCAGGGTCTGCACCGCTTGGCTGCCGTCCGGGGCGGTGACCCGGACCTGGCCCTCGATGGTGAGCGGGACGCTGGACATCGGCAGGACCTCCCCGCGGGCGCCCAGCAGCGCACCGGCCCATTTGAGGCCCGCCACGGTGTCGCCCAGGAGCTCCCAGAGGGTCACGATCAGCAGGTTGCCCATGGCGTGTTCGTCGAGGGAACCGCCGCGGCCCTTGCCGGGCGCGAAGCGGTGCTGCATGACATCCCGCCAGGTGCGGCCCCAGTCGGTGTCGTCACAGAGCGCGGACAGCGCCATCCGGAGGTCTCCCGGCGGCAGGACGCCGTATTCTTCGCGCAGCCGCCCCGAGGATCCGCCGTCGTCAGCGACGGTGACGACGGCGGTCAGCTCGGACGTGAGCAGCCGCAGCGCGGACAGTGAGGCGGCGAGGCCGTGGCCGCCGCCGAGCGCCACCACGGAAGGGCCTTTGTCCTGCTGGCTGGCGAAGGCGGCGCTGGCCGGCGGGACGAGCGGCAGAGGCCCGGTGAGCAGCGCCATTACTCGCGGCCCAGGTCCCGGTGGGTGGTGGTCACGGTGACGCGCGGGTACTGCGCGAGCCGGCGGGACAGTTCGACGGCGACGGCCACGGAGCGGTGTTTGCCGCCGGTGCAGCCGACGGCGATGGTGGCATAGTGCTTGTTCTCCCGACGGTAGCCGTCGAGGACCGGTTCGAGGGCCAGCACATAGCGTTCCACGAAGTTGCTGACGCCCTGCGCCGCGAGCACGTAGTCGCTGACGTCCTGGTCCAGCCCGGTGTGCGGGCGGAGCGCCGGCACCCAGTGCGGGTTGGGGATGAAGCGGGCGTCGGCGACAAAGTTGGCGTCGACCGGGAGTCCGTATTTGAAGCCGAAGCTCATCACGTTGAGCCGGAGTGCGACGGGACCGGTTTCGCTGAACAGCTCGGTGATCGCGGTGGCGAGGCCGTGGACGTTCAGGGTGGAGGTGTCCAGCACGATGTCGGCGGAGGTGCGCAGTTCGTGCAGCAGTTCGCGTTCGGCGGCGATGCCGTCCAGGATTCTGCCGCCGCCCTGCAGCGGGTGGGGGCGCCGGCCCTGCTCGAAGCGGCGGACGAGGACGTCGTCGTTCGCGTCGAGGAACAGCACCCGGAAGCCGACGCCGCTGGCTTCCAGATTGCGCAGGGCGGTCCGGATGTCCGCGAACAGTTCCTTGCTGCGGACGTCCATCACGACCGCGAGCTTGGATATGGAACCCGGCGCGTGGGACACGATTTCCGCGAGGGTGCCGAGCATCTGCGGGGGAAGGTTTTCCACGACGTACCAGCCGTGGTCCTCCAGCGCGTCCGATGCAGTGCTCCGGCCGGCTCCCGACATGCCCGTCACAACGAGCAGTTCGGCCTCGACGGGTTTGACCGGCGTCATGCCGTCCGGCTCCGTCCCGGGTCCTGCCGTCGACTCTGCCATCAGTGAAGCCCCGTTCTGCTGTGCTGTTGTTCTCGATCTGTGACGGGTGTGGCCCGCGGTGCAATGATGTGCTGGAATTGCCGCGCGCCGTTCCCACGTCCTTACCCTAGCTAAGTTTGCCGGGGCTAGCTAAGTCTCCAGGATTTCGCCGGTGGTCATGTTGATGGCGGGGACCGTCGCGGAGTCGCCGTCGTCGTCGGTGAAGTGCCTGACGATCGCCGCAGCCAGGGACGGGCCGATCCCCTTGGCGCCGGTCAGTTCCTCGACGCTGGCCGTCCTGATGCTCTTGACCGAGCCGAACTGGGCGAGCAGGGCCTTGCGTTTGGATTCGCCGAGGCCGGGCACGCCGTCGAGCGCGGAGACGGTCATCGCCTTGCCGCGCTTCTGCCGGTGGAAGGAGATCGCGAAGCGGTGGGCCTCGTCGCGGACGCGTTGCAGCAGGTACAGCCCGGCCGAGGCCCGCGGCAGGATCACCGGGAAGTCGCTGTCCGGCAGCCAGACTTCCTCGAGCCGTTTGGCGAGCCCGACGACGTAGACGTCGTCGATGCCCAGTTCGGCCAGGGCGCGGGCGGCGGCGTTGACCTGCGGCTTGCCGCCATCGACCACCACGAGGTTGGGCGGGTAGGCGAACCTGGTCCGCGGCGCGGGGGTCGTGGTGTCGGCGACGGCTACGGCGACCGCGGAAGACCCCGCGACGGCGGCGTCGGCCGCGGCGTTGAGCATGGCCTGATGGCCCGGCTGCCGGGCGGCATCGGCCTGGGCCGTCTTCTCCTGCAGATAGTTCCGGAACCGGCGGGTCAGCACGTCATGCATGGCCGCGGTGTCGTCCGCTGCGGCGGCGCCGGCGACGGAGAACTTCCGGTACTCGGACTTCTTGGGCAGCCCGTCCTCGACCACCACCATGGAACCGACCACGTTGGTGCCCTGGACGTGCGAGATATCGAAGCATTCGATCCGCATCAGCGCGGCCGGCAGCTCGAGGGCCTCCTGCAGTTCCTGCAGCGCCTGGGACCGCAGGGTCAGGTCCCCGGCGCGCCGTGATTTGTGGAGCTTCAGGGCGTGCTCGGCGTTTTCCCGGACGGTGGACAGCAGGGCGGCCTTGTCGCCGCGCTGCGGCACGCGGACATCGACCCTCGCCCCGCGCAGCCCGCTGAGCCACTGCGCCAGCTCCGCGGCGTTGCTGGGCTCTGCCGGGACGAGCACCTCGCGGGGCAGCCTGCCCTGGAGGCCTGCTTCCTCGCCATAGACCTGCTGGAGCAGATGCTCGACGAGGTCCGGGGTGGTGGAGTCCTCGACCTTTTCGACGACCCAGCCGCGCTGGCCGCGGATCCGGCCGCCGCGGACATGGAAGACCTGCACGGCGGCTTCGAGTTCGTCCTCGTGCAGGGCGAAGACGTCGGCGTCCGTGCCCTCGGCGAGGACGACGGCGTTGCGTTCGAAAACCTTCTTGAGCGCGACGATGTCGTCACGGATCCGCGCCGCCCGCTCGTAGTCAAGTTCCGCCACGGCGGCGGCCATGTCCTTTTCCAGCCGCGTGACGAACGGCTTGGCCTCGCCGCCCATAAAGGTGCAGAAGTCCTCGGCCAGGGCGCGGTGCTCCTCGGCGGAGACACGGCCGACGCAGGGTGCCGCGCACTTGTCGATGTAGCCGAGCAGGCAGGGCCTGCCGCTGGCCTCGGCGCGTTTCAGGACTCCCGAGCTGCAGCTGCGGACCGGGAAAACGCGCAGCAGGGTGTCCATGGTGTCGCGGATGGCACCGGCGGTGTAGGGGCCGAAGTAACGGGTGCCCTTTCGCCGTTCGCCGCGCAGGACCTGGACCCGGGGGTACTTCTCCCCCATCGAGACGGCCAGGTACGGGTAGCTTTTGTCGTCCCGGAACATCACGTTGAACCGGGGTTTGAACTCCTTGATCCAGGTGTACTCGAGCTGCAGCGATTCGAGCTCGCTGCCGACGACGGTCCATTCGACGCTGCTGGCCGCATGGACCATCGCATAAGTTTTGGGGAGCAGCCCGGCCGGGTTGGCGAAGTAGGAGTTCAGCCGCGAACGGAGGTTCTTGGCCTTGCCGACATAGATGACCCGGCCGTGCGGGTCGCGGAAGCGGTACACGCCCGGATTGGTCGGAATCTCACCCGTCTGGGGTCGGTAACTCGCTGGATCTGCCACAGTCCAAGTCTACTGAGCCTGCGGCCGTGTCCTTGACGGTCTGGCCCCGGCAGCAGTCCCTATCCTCAGGCCGCGCTGGTCAGACCGGACTAATCACCACTAGTCAACGGATTTGCTCTGGTTGTAGCTCGTGGAACGTTCCTGGCCGCTGAGTTCCGCGATCGCGTCCATAATACGGTCGGTGGCCTGGCGGCGGGCGGGCAGGGAGTGGTCCGGCCCGGTCTTGTCGAAGTACAGCGGTTGGCCGACTTTCATGGTGAAGTGCTGTGGCTTGACCGATTTGCTGTCCGCCGGCTGGAGGTGCTCGGTGCCGATCAGCCCGACCGGGATCACCGGGGCGCCCGTCGTCAGGGCAAGCCAGCCGACGCCGGTACGGCCGCGGTAGAGGATGCCGTCCCGGGAGCGGGTCCCCTCCGGGTAGATGCCGACGCCCTTGCCGGAGTCAAGGATCTCCAGCAGGGTTTTCAGCGCCTGGACGCTGGCGGCCTGTTCGCCGCGTTCCACCGGGATGGACCCGACAGCCTCGAAGAAGGACTTCATCACCTTGCCCTTGACCCCGCCGGTGGTGAAATATTCCGCTTTGGCGAAAAAGGCCACGGGGCGGGGCATCAGCGCCTGGACGATCACACTGTCCAGGAAGGACAGGTGGTTGGGAGCCACGATGAACGGGCCCTCCTTGGGCACGTTTTCCAGTCCGATGACCGTGGGCCGGCACGTCGAGGTCACCAGACCCCGCGTGGTCCAGCGGATTGCATCAAACATTGCCATCGGTGGGCACCTCGTTTACGGCTTCGGTCAACAGGAAAGGGGTCGCTGGGTTCGGGTGTTCGGCGTTGGCCCCTCCCGGATCCCGCCGGGCAATGGTCTCGTGAAGGGCGGCGCTGCTGTGCACAATCTCCACCGCGCCGGCCGCGTCCAGTTCACCGTCCGGAGCGAAGCCCCAGCCTACGCCGATGCAGTCGATTCCGTTGGCAGCCGCACCGGCGACGTCCTGCGCACGGTCCCCCACCATCACAGCGTCCGGGGTGTCCAGGCCGTAGTGTCCGGAGAGGTCCGCCAGCGCCGCGGCCACGATCGCGGCTTTCCCGGACGGCACACCGGCGGCAGCCCCTTCGTCGGCGGCCGAGCCGCGGATGGTGTGGAACAGCGCGGCGATGCCGTGGTGCTCCAGGACTATCCGGGCGATGCCTTCGGGTTTCTGGGTGGCGACGGCGATGGGCCGGCCGGCCTCGGCGAAGGATTCCAGCAGTGCCCGGATTCCCGGGTAGAGCACGCTTTGGCCGATGCCGGTGGCGAGGTAGTGCGCGCGGTAGATGCGGATGGCGTCGTCGAGCCGTTCGGCGGGGACACCGGCAATGTCCGTGAGGGAATGGCTGAGCTTTGGGCCGATCATGGCATCCAGCACGGCTTTGTCGGGAACGCCAAGCCCAAGCTGAGTGAGGGCCGCTGCGATTCCGTCCGATATCCCACCGGCCGGATCGACAAGAGTGCCGTCCAGGTCGAAGATCACGGGCACTGTTGTTTGCGTCACCGGCCTAGTTTCTCACGAGAGGCACGGATGCCCGAAACTCGCATGCCCCGACGGGAATGTATCTGTGCCGACGGCGCCGGCACCTCCGCGGTAACTCCCGCGTAGGTACCGGCGTCGTGCCTCAGGCCAGGATGTCGGCGAGGAACGCCGCCGTGTGGCTTTCCGTGGACTTGGCCACCTGTTCCGGGGTACCGGAGGCGACAATGCGGCCGCCGCCGGAGCCGCCGTCCGGGCCCAGGTCCACGATCCAGTCCGCGCTCTTGATGACATTAAGATTGTGCTCGATCGTGATGACCGTGTTGCCCTTTTCCACGAGGCCCTGGAGGACCAGGAGGAGCTTCCGGATGTCCTCGAAGTGCAGGCCCGTGGTGGGCTCGTCAAGTACGTAGATGCTGCGCCCGTTGGAGCGCTTCTGCAGCTCCGCGGCGAGCTTGACGCGCTGAGCCTCGCCGCCGGAGAGCGTGGTGGCGGGCTGTCCCAGCCGGACGTAGCCGAGTCCGACGTCAACGAGCGTCCTGAGGTGCCGGGCGATCGGCGAGAAGGCAGCGAAGAACTCGGCGCCTTCCTCGATCGGCATGTTCAGCACATCGGCGATCGTTTTGCCCTTGTAATGGACCTCCAGGGTTTCGCGGTTGTACCGGGCGCCGTGGCACACCTCGCAGGGCACGTAGACGTCCGGCAGGAAGTTCATTTCGATCTTCAGTGTGCCGTCGCCGGAGCAGGCCTCGCAGCGGCCGCCCTTGACGTTGAAGGAGAACCGGCCCGGCAGGTAGCCGCGGACCTTGGCCTCCGTGGTGTCAGCAAAAAGCTTGCGGATGTTGTCAAAGACGCCCGTGTAGGTCGCCGGGTTGGACCGCGGGGTGCGGCCGATCGGGCTCTGGTCGACGTGGACCACCTTGTCGAGGTGCTCGAGGCCCTGGATGGACTTGTGCCGCCCCGCCACCTGCTTGGCGCCGTTGAGCTTGTTGGCCAGGACCTTGTAGAGGATCTCGTTGACCAGGGTGGACTTGCCGGAGCCGCTGACGCCGGTCACCGCCGTGAACAGGCCCAGCGGGAACGTGGCATCGACGTTCAGGAGGTTGTTCTCCTTGGCGCCGACGACCTTGAGTTCGCGCTTCTTGTCGTACTTGCGGCGCTTCTTGGGGATCTCAATCTGTTTCCGGCCGGAGAGGTAGTCGCCGGTGAGCGATTCGGTGTTCTCGAGCAGTTCCTTGTAGGAACCGGAGTGCACCACCATGCCGCCGTGCTCGCCGGCGCCCGGTCCGATGTCCACCACCCAGTCGGCTTCCTGGATGGTGTCCTCGTCGTGCTCCACCACGATCAGCGTGTTTCCGAGGTCCCGCAGCCGGGTGAGGGTCTCGATCAGGCGGCGGTTGTCCCGCTGGTGCAGGCCGATGGACGGCTCGTCCAGGACGTAGAGCACACCCACGAGGCCGGAGCCGATCTGGGTGGCCAGCCGGATGCGCTGGGCCTCGCCGCCGGACAGTGTGCCGGAGGGGCGTTCCAGGTTCAGGTACTCCAGGCCGACGTCGAGCAGGAAGGTCAGGCGGGCCTGGATCTCCTTCAGGACCTGGTGGGCGATCTGGGCCTCGCGGCCGGTGAGGACGAGGTTGTCCAGGAAGTCGGCGCAATCGCGCATCGGCAGGGCGGCGACCTCGGCAATGGACTTGCCGTTGATCAGCACCGAGAGCGACGCCGGGTTCAGGCGTGCGCCGTTGCAGGCCGGGCACGGGATCTGCCGCATGTACTCCTCGTAGCGGTCCCGGGCCGAGTCCGAGTCCGTTTCAAGGTGTTTGCGGTGCACGTACTGGATGACGCCCTCGAAGCCGGTGCTGTATTTGCGTTCCCGGCCGAAGCGGTTGCGGTACTGCACCACGACCTTGTGGTCCTTGCCGTGCAACACGGTCTGGCGGCTGTCCTTGGAGAGCTTGTCCCACGGGGTGGTCATCGAGAAGCCGAGTTCCTTGGCGAGTCCGCCGAGCAGGCGGTTCCAGTACTCGGTCGTTGCGGTGCCCAGGGACCACGGCGCGATGGCCCCCTCGGAGAGGGACAGCTCCCCGTTCGGAATGATGAGTTCCTCATCGACTTCCAGCTTCGTGCCGATGCCGCTGCAGGCCGAGCACGCGCCGAACGGGTTGTTGAAGGAGAAGGAACGGGGTTCGATCTCGTCAATCGCGAGGGGGTGTTCGTTGGGGCAGGCGAGGTGCTCGGAGAACGCCCTGATCCGGTCCGGGTCCTCAGCCTCGAGGTCGACGAATTCGGCGAGGATCCTCCCCTCGGCCAGGCCGAGGGAGGTTTCCACCGAGTCGGTGAGGCGCTGGCTGATGCCTTCCTTGACCACAAGGCGGTCCACGACCACTTCGATGGTGTGCTTGAACTGCTTGCCCAGCTTGGGGGGATCGCTCAGCTGGATCAGCTTGTCGTCGACCCGCGCCCGCGAGTAGCCCTTGGCGGTGAGTTCCTTGAACAGTTCGACGAATTCGCCCTTGCGCCCGCGGACCACCGGGGCCAGGACCTGGAAGCGGGTGCCCTCCGGCAGTTCCAGCAGCTGGTCGACGATCTGCTGCGGGGTCTGCTTCGCGACAGGCTCCCCGCAGACGGGGCAGTGCGGACGGCCGACACGGGCCCACAGCAGACGCATGTAGTCGTAGATCTCGGTGATGGTGCCGACGGTGGAGCGGGGGTTCTTGCTGGTGGACTTCTGGTCGATGGACACCGCGGGCGAGAGGCCCTCGATGAAGTCGACGTCGGGCTTGTCCACCTGGCCCAGGAACTGCCGGGCGTAGGCGGAGAGCGACTCGACGTACCGGCGCTGGCCCTCGGCGAAGATCGTGTCGAAGGCCAGGGACGACTTGCCCGAGCCGGAGAGCCCGGTGAAGACGATCATGGAGTCGCGGGGCAGGTCCAGGTCCACGTTGCGCAGGTTGTGTTCGCGCGCCCCCTTGACGATGAGCCGGGACATGTCCGGGCGTTTCACCGGGGGGCGGGATTCCTCCGCGCGGCCCGGCTTCACCGGACTCATCGGAACGGAGCCCATCGGAACTGGGTTCTCCTGAACTGCGGAGGGTGGGGAATCAACGGCTGGATCTTCAGCTACGGCTTTAGGCACGCTACCAATGCTAATCGAAAACTTCTTCGAATTTCTATTCAGGGCCGTGCCGCCAGCCGGGAAACGCCGCCCGATGTGTTAATGGTGGGCTACTCGCGGTCGTACGCGGCGGCGAGCAGCTGGACGGCCTCGGCGAAGCTGGCGCCCTGGGCCTTTGCGGCGGTGGCGAACTCGGCGGCGGCAGCGGAGAGGGAGCTCCAGGCCTCGTCCCGGGCGCAGACCACGGTCCCGTTCCGGCCCCGGGTCACCACGACGCCGGCAGCCTCCAGTTCCTTGTAGGCGCGGGCCACGGTGTGCGGCGCGACGCCCAGTTCGCCGGCGAGGTTCCGGACGGCAGGAAGCCTGGTCCCGGGCGCCAGGGTGCCGTTGTCGGCCCGCTCAATAATGTTGAGCCGGAGCTGTTCGAACAGCGGGACGGAGCTGCCCGGGTTGGGCCGCCAGGGCCCGGGGAACGGCGTGATTGATGTTTCGGTGGGGGTCACTGTCCGGGCTCCTGGGCAGGCTTGCGATGTTCGCGGCGGGCGAACTGCGCCTCGTACAGGGTCAGGTACAGCCCGCCCCTGGCCATGAGTTGGCGGTGGGTGCCCTGTTCAACGATCCGTCCTTGGTCCATGAGCAGAATTAGATCAGCGTCCCGCACCGTGGACAAGCGGTGGGCAATCACGAAGCTGGTGCGTCCCTGCCGGAGCCGCCGCATGGCCTGCCGGATTTGCGCTTCGGTGCGGCTGTCCACCGAGCTGGTGGCCTCGTCGAGGACTAGGATGCTGCGCCCGGCCAGTTGCGCCCGGGCGATCGAGACGAGCTGGCGCTGCCCGCGGCTCAGCGAGTCGCCGTCGTTGCCGAGCATCGTCGCGTACCCGCAGGGCAGTGCCCGGACGAACTGGTCCACGTGGCTGGCCTGCGCAGCGGCCACGATCGCGGCGTCGTCCGCGCCGGGGCGGCCGTACTCGATGTTGTCCCGGATGCTGCCGGTGAACAGCCAGGCATCCTGCAGCACCGTGCCGAAATTGGCCCGGAGCTCATCCCGCGAGAGTGCTGCGATGTCTGCACCGTCGACCGTGATCCGGCCGGAATCCAGCTCGTAGAAGCGCATCAGGAGGTTCACGACGGTGGTCTTGCCGGCGCCGGTGTGCCCCACGATCGCCACCGTCTGCCCCGGCTCCACGGCAAAGGACAGGTCCTGGACCACGGGCGATCCGGGGCGGTAGCCGAAGGTGACCCGCTCAAACGTGACCCGGCCGGCGGCGTCGGACGCTGGAACTCCGGTCCCGGCATGCCCGGCCGCGGATGTCACCGTGGGGGCCGCCGCTGAACCCGCCGCCGTGCCCGCCGCCCGGGCCGGGACTGTTTCCGCCGGGATCTCCGGCGCGTCGAGGAGCTCGAAGACCCTCCCGGCCGACACGAGGCAGGACTGCATGAGCGTCAGCATGCCGCCGATCTGCCCCATCGGCTGGCTGAAGAGCCTGCTGAACTGGAAGAAGGCCTGAAGGCCGCCGATGGTCAGGGCGCCGGACAGGACCTGGAGCGCGCCGACGACGGCGACCGCGATGTAGTTGAGATTCGACACCAGGACCATGAGGGGCTGCACAACGCCGGACATGTACTGGGCGCGGGCACTGGCCCGGCACAGCTTGTCGTTGCCGTCCTTGAAACGGGCCGCGGCCGCGTCCTGCCGCCCGAAGGCCTTGATGACCTCGTGGCCGGTGAAGAACTCCTCGAGCTGCGCGTGCAGTTCGCCCGTGCTCCCCCACTGCTCGGTGAAATGGGCCTGGGATTTCCGGGCCACGAGGACGGTGATGAGGGTGGACACCGGGACGGAGACCAGCGCGATCACGGCCAGAACCGGGGAGAGCCACAGCATCATGGCCAGGGCCCCGGAGAGCATCAGCAGCGACAGGATCAGCTGGTTGAGCAGCTGGTTGAGGGCCTGGGCGATGTTGTCGACGTCGTTCGTGGCTCGGCTCAGCACGTCCCCGCGGTGTTGCTCGTCAAAATGGCTGGACGGCAGGACGTGCAGTTTTTCCTCCACCGAGGCCCGCAGCCCGTAGCCCAGGCGCTGCACCGCCACGGCCGTCAGGGCACCCTGGATCCAGCTGAAGACGGATGCCCCCAGGTACATGACGGACACCGCCGCCAGCAGGGCACCCAGCTTTTCCTGCTCGAAGGATCCGCCGACCACGCCCGCAACAACGACGTCGGTGGCGTCCCCCAGGATTTTCGGCGCGGCCACGTTCAGCACCACAAAGGCGCAGGTGGCGGCGATGACGCCGACCATCCGCCACTTCGACGGCCGGAGCAGCCCGATCAGCCGTCCGGCCGTGCGCCAGCGGAACCGGCCGCCTTTCCCGGGGTCCCCGGGCGACACCACCGGGAGGGATTCGTTGCGGCCACCGGAGGGCAGGTCCACCAAAGACTGGTCCCGGGCGTCACGGGTGGTCCCGGCGTCGGTCCCGGCGTCGAGCGCCGGTTCGCGGATCACAGGGTTTCCTCCAGGACCAGCTGGGAAGCCGCGATTTCCTGGTAGCTCGGCGAGGACTCCATCAGCTCGTGATGTGTTCCCTGCGCCACGACCCGGCCGTCCTCGAGGACCAGGATCAGCCCGGCGTCCACGATCGTGGCGACCCGTTCAGCGACCATCAGGACGGTGGCCGTGAGCAGCAGCGGGGCCATCGCCTCGCGGAGCCGGTAGTCGGTTCCGTAATCCAGCGCCGAGAAGCTGTCGTCGAACAGGTACACGGGAGCCCGGCGCAGCAAGGCGCGCGCGATGCAGAGGCGCTGCCGCTGACCGCCGGAAAAATTCGTGCCGCCCTGGCTCACCGGCGATTCCAGGCCCTGCGGCAGCTTCCGGACAAAATCCTCGGCCTGCGCGGCGTCCAGGACCTGCCAGAGCTCCGCATCCGTCGCCGCCGGCGACGCCATCCTCAGGTTCCCGGCGAGTGTTCCGGAGAACAGATAGGAATGCTGGGGCACAACGCCGATCAGGCTCCGCAGCGCCGCCAGGGGCAGCCTGCGCACGTCGCATCCGCCGATGCTGATCTCCCCCCCGGTCGCCTCCAGGAACCTGGGCAGCAGGTTCAGCAGGGTGGATTTTCCGGTGCCGGTGGCGCCGATGACCGCTGTGACAGCGCCGGGAGCAGCCGTGAAGCTGACGCCGTCGAGGACCGGGGCCTCGGCGCCCGGGTAGGCGAAGGACACGTTGCGGAACTCCACGGCATTGCCCTTGGGTGCCGGTCCGCCCTGGCCGTCCGTAATCGCCGGCGCCGTGTCCAGGACCGCCTGGATTCGTTCCGCGCACGCAGCCGCGCGGGGTGCCGTCATAAAGACATACATCGCCATCATGATCGCGATCAGGATCTGCAGGATGTAGGCGATGAACGCAGTCAGCGCGCCCAGCCGCATGTCGCCGGACTGGATCCTTTGCCCGCCGAACCAGACCACACCGACGGAGGACAGATTGACGACGAACATGATCAGCGGCATCATTCCCGCGACCAGCAGCGCGGACCGCAGGTTGTTCCGGGTCAGGTCTTTGTTTGCCCCGTCAAAGCGCCTCATCTCGTGCCCCTGGCGGACAAAGCCCCGGATGACATTGGCGCCGATGATCTGCTCACGCAGCACCCGACTGATCCGGTCGATGAGTTCCTGGCCCTGCCGGTAGAGCGGGACCAGGCGGCGCACGATCAGGACCATGATGACCGCGAGCACCGGAATGACCGCGACGACGATGCCGGACAAGGCGATGTCCTGGTGCACGGCCAGCACAATGCCGCCGATGAAGATAGCGGGTGCTGCGACCAACATCGTGAACACGAGGACCAGAAGGTTCTGGATCTGCGCGACGTCGTTGGTGGCCCTGGTGACCAGGCTGGCGGCGCCGAACGCGCCTACTTCCTGGGAGGACATCGACTGCACCGTGGCAAACAGCTCTTCGCGCAGTTTACGGCCGAGCTCCATCGCCACGACGGCACCCAGATACCCGGCGGCGATGGCCGCCGCCACCTGCACGCCGGCGATCGCGGCCATCCAGGAACCCAGGCTCAGGATCTCCGGGACGTTGCCGCCGACGATTCCGTCGTCAATGATGGCCGCGTTCAAGGTGGGGAGGAGGAGGTTCGCGGTCGTCTGCACGAGCTGCAAGGCCACGATGGCCAGCACGGTCCCTTTGTGGGCGGCCAAAAGCCGGCCCATCAGACCAATAAGCACCGAACCTCCATCGCCCAGGGCACGGATAGGGATCGACCAAGGCAGCCGCCCCCACGCTGCCTCGACATTGTAAGCTCTCTCACACGGTGCTCCGTTGTCATACGCTGTCCGGCCCGTCCGCCGGTCCGGTATCCCCGGCTGCGGATCAGTCCCGCTTGCGGGCCACGGCGAAGATCCGACGGAACGGGAACACGGTGCCGTGCGGACCGGCCGGGTAGGCCCCTGCCAGCAACGCCGAGTATTCGGTTTCGAAGTCCCGGGCGTCCGCGGCGGACAGGGCCGCGAGCACGGGCCGGAGGCCGGTGCCGCGGACCCACTCCAGGACGGGGTTCGCACCGGGGAGGAGCTGGAAGTACGTGGTCTCCCACGCATCCGCATCGCAGCCGGCGTCGAGCATGATGGCCAGGTAGTCGTCCGGCCCGCCCACCACGTCGTCGTGGCGGAGTACCCCGGCGAGCCGTCCCGCCCACGCCGCGGACTCCGCCAGCCCCCGCATCAGCGTGTGGGAGGGCGAATCGAAGTTACCGGGGACCTGCAGCGCGAACCAGGCTCCGGGCCGGAGCGCTGCAAGCCAGCGCGCCAGCATGTCCCGGTGCCCCGGAACCCACTGCAGGGCTGCGTTGGTGACGACGACGTCGGTGTCACCGGAGGGCATCCAGCCGGCGATATCCGCTTCGGCGAAGGAGAGGTTGGGCAGCTGCTCCGCATAGCCGGCAGACTGGGCCAGCATTTCCGCTGAGGAGTCGAGGCCGGTGACCCTGGCCCGGGGCCAGCGCTCGGCGAGGGTGGCCGTCAGGTTCCCGGGACCGCAGCCGAGGTCGACGACGTGACGGGGAGCGTCAGCATGGACCCGGGCCGTCAGGTCAAAGTACGGCCTGTCCCGGTAGTCCACGAACTGCACGTACTTGGCGGGATCCCATTTCACTGCTTTCCTCCGGTCACCGGCGAACAATGCAACGTCCGAAGCCTAACCCCGGCCGGAACGGCAGCCTAGGAGGCGCGCGACCCTATCGCACCGGCCACTAAGCTGGTGAGCAATGAAACTTGTTGATCAGCTCCCCGCCCCGGCCGCCCGAGTCCCAGACCGGGCCGGCCTGGACCCGGACGAGCTCTACACCCGCTTCGTCGAGTGGACGGAAACCCGCGGGCTGGCCCTGTACACCGCCCAGGACGAGGCCGTCATGGAGCTTGCCGCCGGCGCCAATGTCATCCTGGCAACCCCCACCGGATCCGGGAAGTCCCTTGTCGCGATCGCGGTCCACTTCCAGGCCATGGCCCGCGGGCAGCGCAGCTACTATACCGCACCGATCAAGGCCCTCGTCTCGGAGAAGTTCTTCGCCCTGTGCGAGATCTTCGGCGCCGAGAACGTGGGCATGATCACGGGCGATTCCGGCGTCAACCAGGACGCCCCGATCATTTGCTGCACGGCGGAAATCCTGGCCAATATCGCCCTCCGTGAGGGCGCCGCCGCCGAGCTCGGCGCCGTCATCATGGACGAATTCCACTTCTACTCCGACCCGCAGCGCGGCTGGGCCTGGCAGGTCCCGCTGCTGGAACTCCCCCAGGCGCAGTTCCTGCTGATGTCCGCCACCCTCGGCGACGTGAGCCGCTTCGAAGCCGGCATCACCGAGCTGACCGGCCGCCCGACGACGACTGTCAGTTCCGTGGAGCGGCCCATCCCGCTGCACTACTACTACGAGCAGACGCCCGTGCACGAGACGCTCGAGGAACTCCTCGCCACGAAGCAGGTCCCCGTGTACGTGGTGCACTTCAGCCAGGTGGAGGCGATCGACCGCGCCCAGAACCTGATGAGCATCAACGTCTGCACCCGCGAGGAGAAGGACAAAATCGCCGAGCTGATCGCCGGCTTCCGCTTCGCCGCCGGTTTCGGCAAGACACTCAACCGGCTGGTCCGGCACGGCATCGGCGTCCACCACGCCGGCATGCTGCCCAAGTACCGCCGGCTCGTGGAGCAGCTCGCCCAGGCCGGGCTGCTCAAAGTCATCTGCGGCACCGACACCCTCGGGGTGGGCATCAACGTCCCCATCCGCACCGTGCTGCTCACAGCGCTGAGCAAGTACGACGGCGTCCGCACCCGGCTGCTGAACTCCCGCGAGTTCCACCAGATCGCCGGCCGCGCCGGCCGCGCCGGCTACGACACCGCCGGTACCGTCGTCGTGCAGGCCCCGGAACATGTCACGGAGAACGTCAAAGCGATGGCCAAGGCCACGGCGAAGTTCGGCGACGACCAGAAGAAGCTCCGCCAGGTGGTCAAGAAAAAGCCGCCGGAGGGCTTTGTGTCCTGGGGCGAACCGACTTACAAGCGCCTCGTCGAGTCGGCCCCGGATCCGCTGACATCCAGCTTCAGCGTGACCCACGCGATGCTGATGAACCTGATGGAACGGCCGGGCGATCCGTTCAAGGCGGCCCGCCGCCTGCTGACCGAAAACCATGAGCCGCGTTCTTCGCAGCTGCAGCTCATGAAGAAGGCCCTGGGCATCTACCGGGAGCTCCTTGCCGCCGGTGTGGTGGAGCGGATCCCGCTTCAGGAGCAGGGCGCGGACGGGCGCACTGTCCGCCTGACGGTCCATCTGCAGGCCAACTTCGCCCTGAACCAGCCGCTGTCCCCCTTCGCCCTCGCGGCACTGGAACTGCTGGATCCGGAGTCGCCGTCGTACGCCCTCGACGTTGTGTCCGTGATCGAGTCCACGCTCGAGAAGCCCCGGCAGATCCTGTCCGCGCAGCTGAAGAAAGCGCGCGGGGAGGCGGTCGCCGCAATGAAGGCCGACGGCATCGACTACGACCAGCGCATGGCCATGCTGGACGAGGTCAACTACCCGCAGCCGCTCGCGGAGCTCCTCGGCGAGGCGTTCGACGTCTACCGCCGTGCCGCGCCGTGGATCGGTGACTTCGAACTGGCCCCCAAGTCCATCGTCCGGGACATGTACGAACGGGCGATGAACTTCGGCGAGTTCGTCCAGTTCTACGGACTGGCCCGCTCCGAGGGCATCGTGCTGCGCTACCTGGCCGACGGGTTCAAGGCGCTGCGTCAGACCGTCCCGCAGGACGCCCTCCGCGAAGACCTTGAGGACCTCATCGCGTGGCTCGGCGAACTGGTCCGCCAGGTCGACTCCAGCCTGCTCGACGAGTGGGAGGAGCTGACCTCCGGCAAGGCGCCGACGCCACACGACGCTCCCCCGCCCCCGCCGCCGTCGCTGACCTCCAACGTCCGCGCCTTCCGCGTGATGGTCCGCAACGAGATGTTCCGCCGGGTGGAGCTCTTCGCGGACGAGGACGCCACTGCCCTCGGCGAACTCGATGCCGGTTCCGGCTGGGACGCCGAACGGTGGGAGGACATGCTGGATGACTACTTCGACGAACACGACGACATCGGCACCGGCCCGGACGCCCGCGGCCCGGGCCTGCTGATCATCACGGAGGAGCCGGGCCAATGGAAGGTCCGGCAGATCTTCGAGGACCCGGCCGGCAACCACGACTGGGGCATCTCCGCGGAGGTGGACCTCGCGGCATCGGACGAAACCGGAACCGCCGTCGTGCGTGTAACGGACGTGAACCGGCTGTAGCGGTCCGCGAACCGGATCCAACGCCGGGCAGGCCCTAGTAAACTCGAGTGATGAGTGTAATCCGGCCCGCGACGGCGAACGATGTCCCCGAAATCCTGCAGATGATCCACGACCTCGCCATCTACGAGAAGGAGCCGGACGCCGTCCGGAACACCCCGGAGATGCTGACCGACGTCCTGTTTGGCGAGCACCCGCGGGTGTTCGCCGCCATGGCGGAGAACGAGGCCGGCGAGATCCGGGGCTTCGCCCTCTGGTTCCTGAACTACTCCACGTGGGAAGGCGTCCACGGCATTTACCTCGAGGACCTGTACGTGCGCCCCGAGGCCCGCGGTGAAGGCCATGGCAAGGCGCTCCTCCAGCATCTAGCCGCGACCGCCGTCGACCGCGGCTACGCCCGCGTCGAGTGGAGTGTCCTGGACTGGAACGAGCCCTCCATCAATTTCTACAAAAGGCTTGGGGCCAACCCGATGGAGGAATGGTCCACGTTCCGGCTGACCGGCGAGGCGCTGGAAGGCTTTGGCACCTCGCGCGAAGCCCGGGCCCGTGGCTGACCTGCCCCTGACCGGGACGGGGGCCGCCGAGCTGCTGGAGGCTGCGCCGCAGACCGTCCCGCACACCATCAAGGCGCGGTACGAATACCGTGGGATGCGCACGGCGGAGCACTACTTCGAAGTACCCCTGGACCACTTCAGCGGTGGCGCACCGGCCGGTGAGACCATCACCGTCTTTGCCCGCGAGTACGTCTCCGCGGACTACAGCGAGGACGAGGCCGCGCAGCTCCCGTGGCTGCTGTACCTGCAGGGCGGCCCGGGCGGACGCGGCAACCGTCTTCCGGCGCTCGGCGGCTGGAGCAAGGCCGCCGCCAAGGACTTCCGGATCCTGATGCTGGACCAGCGCGGCACCGGCCTGTCCTCCGCGGTCGACCGCAACACACTGCCGCTGCGCGGGAACGACGCCGACCAGGCGGACTACCTCGCGCACTTCCGGGCGGACTCGATCGTCGCCGACGCCGAGGCCATCCGGCTGGCGCTGGGCTCCGGGCCGTGGACGATCTACGGGCAGAGCTACGGCGGCTTCTGTGCCCTCAGCTATCTCTCCTTCGCCCCGGAGGGCCTGCGGGAAGCCCTCATCACCGGCGGGCTCGCACCCCTCTCGGGGCCCGCGGACCGGGTCTACCGGGCCACCTTCCAGCGGGTGGCGGCCCGCAACGCCGAGTACTTCGCACGGTACCCCGGGGACCGCGCAGCGGTCACCCGGATAGCCGGGCACCTTCGGGAGACGGAGGAATTCCTGCCCGACGGCGAACGGCTCACCGTGGAACGGTTCCAGATGGTGGGTTCCTTCCTGGGCGGCAACACCCGGGTGGATGCCCTGCACCACCTGCTGGAGGACGCCTTCGTCGGCACACCCGGCGGGGAGCGCCTCTCGGATGCGTTCCTCGACCAGGTCCGCGGGATCGTGTCCCGTTCCGCCAACCCGTTGTATGCGCTGATGCACGAATCCATCTACGGCCAGGGCGAGTCCACGGACTGGGCCGCCTGGCGGGTGCTGCAGGATTTCCCGGAGTTCTCCCCGGAAGCCCCTGAGCCGCTGCTCACCGGGGAAATGGTCTACCCCTGGTACTTCGAGCAGGATCCCGCCCTCCGGCCGCTGCGGTATGTCGCCGGCCGCCTCGCCGAAAAGGACGACTGGCCGCCGCTCTACGATCCGGAGCGGCTCGCGCTCAACGCCGTGCCGGTGGCCGCCGCCGTCTACACCGAGGACATCTACGTCGACCGCGGCCTGTCGCTCGAGACGGCCGCTGCCGTCCGGGGCCTGCAGGTCTGGGAATCGGCGGACTTCCACCATGACGGCATCGCGGACGACGGCGAGGGCATCTTCGCCCGGCTCCTTGGCCTGACCCGGTCCGTCCGGGACTCACCCCGGGACTGAACCGGCGGTCCCTCCGGTGCCTACGCCGCCGATTGCACGCTGCGGTCCTGGCCGGCAGCGCGGAGGGCGACGGCGAACACCACCGCGGCGACGGCGGCTGCCGCCATATTGAGGCCCTGGTAGCCGACGCCGCTCATCACCAGCCCGGAGAAGCCTGCACCGACGGCGCCGGCAACCCCCATCATGGTGTCCGAGACGCCCTGGACGAGGACACGGTCGTCGGCGCCGACGCTCTCGGCGAGCAGGGTGGAACCGGCGATCGTGGCCGCGGACCAGCCCAGCCCGAGCAGCACCAGGCCAACCGTCACCAGGACCGGGGCGGCCTGACCGAAGCCTGCCACGAGGACGGAGAGCAGGATGAGGCCGTGGCCCAGCAGAATGACGGGAAGCCGGCCGGCCTTGTCAGTCAGCCAGCCCATCACCGGCGAGAGTGCGTACATTCCGGCAATGTGCAGCGAGATGGTGAACCCGATCAGGACCAGCACGTCGGTGCTGGCGGCGTGGGCGTGGCCGGCCGGGACGCCCGCGAGGGGGCCCTCGGTCAGCAGTTGCAGGTGCAGGGGCGTCATCGACATCACTGCAGCCATGCAGCCGTGCGCAGCGATGACCGCGAGGAGGGCCAGGCCGGCCCGCGGCGAGGCCCGGATGGCGCGCATGCCGTGCCGGAGGCCGTGCCGCCGCCGGGCATCGGCGGCGCCTCCGGCCGTGCCGCTGGAGGCACTCGCGGAGCTGCTGGCGGTACCGGCCGTGCCCGCGGTGCCGCTGGCGGCGGCCGGCTGTCCGCCGGCACGGAGCCGGGCCGCCAGCAGAAGCGGGTCCGGCCGAAGGCCGGCGACCAGCAACAGCGCGGCCAGCGCCAGCCCCGCCGTCGAGAACACAAAGGGTCCGGCCAGCGCCGGCAGCCCGAGGGCCTCCCCCACCAGTGCGCCGGGACGGATCAGGTTGGGCCCGGCGACGGCGCCGATGGTCACGGCCCACACCACGATCGCCAGGGAGCGGCCGCGGTGTTCCGGTGCGGCGAGGTCGACGGCGGCGAAGCGGGCCTGCAGGTTGGCGGCCGTTCCAAGCCCCAGCAGGGCCGCGGCCAGCAGCAGCACCGGGAAGCTGCCGGTCACCGTGGACACGATCACCAGCAGGGCGCCGGCCATGGCGGCGAGCAGACCTGTGACGAGGGAGGCCCGCCGGCCGCGTCGTCCGGCCAGTCCGGCGAGAGGCAGGGCGGCCGCCGCGGCTCCGAGGGTCATGGTGGTGGTGACCGAGCCGGCCCAGGCGTTCGAGCCGGAGAGCTGGACAGCCAGCAGGGACCCGACGGACAGGCTGGCGCCGCTGCCCACGCCGCTGAGGAGCTGCGCGGTGCTCAGCACCCAAACAGTACGGCGCTGGACCCGTTGCGGGTCCAGCGCCGTACCGTTGGCTGCTGCAGTGTCGAAGATTTTCACGGTCCGAGCTTAGCCGAACCGTGAGGGTTACTCGGCGTCGGTCAGGCTCTTGCGGGAGTCCTCTTCGAGCCGGGCGTCGATCTTGGACTGCGTGGCCTTGGAGCTGATCAGGCTGGCGATCACGGCGACGATGATGGTGCCGATGATCACACCGAGCGAGACGAAGGTCGGGATCTCGGGGGCCCATTCGATGTGCTGGCCGCCGTTGATGAAGGGCAGTTCGTTGACGTGCATGGCATGCAGGATCAGCTTCACGCCGATGAAAGCGAGGATCACTGAGAGTGCGTGCTTGAGGTAGATCAGGCGGGTCATCAGGCCGCCGAGCAGGAAGTACAGCTGCCGCAGGCCCATCAGGGCGAAGATGTTGGCGGTGAAGACGATGAACGCGCTCTGGGTCAGGCCGAAGATGGCCGGGATGGAGTCCACCGCGAAGAGCAGGTCGGTCAGGCCGATGGTGACGAAGACGATCAGCATGGGGGTGAAGACCTTCTTGCCGTCCACCACCGTGCGGAGCTTGCCGCCGTCGAACTTCTCCGACATCGGCAGGAACTTCCGGATCCGGGCGATGAACGGGTTTTCCTTGTCCTCCTCGTCCTCACCGTCGTCCTGGGCCTGCTTCCACGCGGTCCACAGCAGGAAGACGCCGAAGATGTAGAAGACCCAGCTGAACTGCTCGATCACAATCGCGCCGAGCAGAATGAAGATGCCACGGAGGATCAGCGCGATGATGATGCCGACCATAAGGACTTCCTGCTGGTACTTACGGGGTACCGAGAAGCGCGCCATGATGATGATGAAGACAAAGAGGTTGTCGATGCTGAGGCTGTATTCCGTCACCCAGCCGGCGAGGAACTGCCCGCCGTATTCCGGGCCGGTGAAGGCGAACATGGCACCGGCGAAGAGCAGGGCGAGGGCAATGTAGAAGGACACCCACAGGCCGGCTTCCTTCATGGAGGGCTCGTGCGGACGTTTCAGGACCAGCAGCAGGTCGATGGCCAGGATGATGCCGAGAACGACAAAGGAGCCGATCTCAAACCAGACGGGAAGTTCGGGCACGAAGATACCTTTCGCAGGGTGTGACGGTGCGGTGTAAGTCTCTCCGACTGGCCTGAGTGTCCGGAACTACGAATCCGGTCCTGCTTGGCTGCCCGCTACGCCCGGCAGGGCATCTGTGCCGTGCGTGTTGACGATCGTAGCGCTTGGGATACTCCCCTACGTCCGCCCTACGTTACCCTAGGCGTGCCCCGCGGACTGCATCTGGCGCAGTTCCTTCTTCAGCTCCCCCACCTCGTCGCGGAGCCGTGCGGCGAGTTCGAACTGGAGTTCCCCGGCGGCGGAGTGCATCTGTTCGGTGAGCTGCTCGATCAATCCCACCAGGTCCTCGGCCGGTGCGGCCGCGAGGCCGTCCGCGCGGATCTTCGAGGCGCCCTTGCCCTTGCCGCGGGCCTTGCCCGCGTTGGCGAGGAGCTCGCGGGTGTCGGCGTCCTCCTTGGCGATCTGGTCCGTGATGTCGGCGATCTTCTTCCGCAGCGGCTGCGGGTCGATGCCCTTTTCTGTGTTGTACGCGACCTGGATCGCGCGGCGGCGGTTCGTCTCGTCGATGGCGTGGGCCATGGAATCGGTGATCCGGTCCGCGTACATGTGCACCTGGCCGGAGACGTTGCGGGCGGCACGGCCAATGGTCTGGATCAGCGAGGTGGACGAGCGCAGGAAGCCTTCCTTGTCCGCATCGAGGATGCTGACCAGCGATACCTCGGGCAGGTCCAGGCCCTCCCGGAGCAGGTTGATGCCGACCAGCACATCGAAGACGCCCATCCGGAGCTCCCGGAGCAGCTCCACCCGGCGGAGCGTGTCCACGTCGGAGTGCAGGTATTCGACCTTCACGCCGTGGCCCAGCAGGTAGTCGGTGAGGTCCTCGGCCATCCGCTTCGTCAGGGTGGTGACCAGGACGCGCTCGTTCTTCGCCGTACGGGTCTTGATTTCACCGAGCAGGTCATCGATCTGGCCCTTCGTGGGCTTCACGATCACCTCCGGATCAATCAGGCCGGTGGGCCGGATGATCTGCTGCACGTAGCCGTCAGCCTTGCCGAGCTCGTACTTGCCGGGCGTCGCGGACAGGTACACCGTCTGGCCCACCCGGTCCTGGAACTCGTCCCACTTCAGCGGCCGGTTGTCCATCGCGGAGGGCAGCCGGAATCCATGGTCCACGAGGTTCCGCTTGCGGGACATGTCGCCCTCGTACATGGCGCCGATCTGCGGAACAGTCACATGGGACTCGTCGATCACCAGCAGGAAGTCGTCCGGGAAGTAGTCGATGAGGCAGTGCGGGGCGGTCCCGCGGGCCCGGCCGTCGATGTGCGAGGAGTAATTCTCGATGCCGTTGCAGAAGCCCATTTGCTGCATCATTTCGAGGTCATAGGTGGTGCGCATCCGGAGCCGCTGGGCTTCCACGAGTTTGTTCTGACCCTCCAGGACCTGGAGCCGCTCGGCCAGTTCGTCTTCGATCCGCTTGATGGCGCGGCCCATGCGTTCCGGACCGGCCACGTAGTGCGAGGCCGGGAAAACGTACATCTCGGTCTCATCCCGGATGATTTCCCCGGTGAGCGGGTGCAGCGTGTAGATGTTCTCGATCTCGTCGCCGAAGAACTCGACCCGGATCGCCAGCTCCTCGTACATCGGAATGATTTCCACGGTGTCGCCGCGGACCCGGAAGGTGCCGCGGTGGAAGTCCATGTCGTTGCGGGCGTATTGCATGGAGACGAACTTGCGGAGCAGGTCGTCCCGGTTCATTTCCGCACCCTTGCGGAGCGTCACCATGCCGGCGATGTATTCCTCCGGCGTGCCCAGGCCGTAGATGCAGGACACCGTGGCCACCACAATGACATCGCGGCGGGTCAGCAGCGCGTTGGTGGCGGAGTGCCGGAGCCGTTCGACTTCCTCATTGACCGAGGAGTCCTTCTCGATGAAGGTGTCCGTCTGCGCCACGTACGCCTCGGGCTGGTAGTAGTCGTAGTAGGAGACGAAGTACTCGACGGCGTTATTGGGAAGCAGTTCGCGGAATTCGTTGACGAGCTGCGCGGCGAGGGTCTTGTTCTGCACCATCACAAGCGTGGGGCGCTGGACCTGCTCGATCAGCCACGCCGTCGTCGCGCTCTTACCGGTACCGGTGGCACCGAGCAGCACCACGTCCTTCTCGCCGTTCTTGATGCGCTCGGTCAGTTCCGCGATCGCGGCCGGCTGGTCACCGGCCGGCTGGAATTCGCTGATGACCTCAAAGGGCGCCACGACACGGTTGATCTGCTGGGCAAGACTCATGTATCTAATCTACCGCCGGGCCCCGACAGGATGTTTTGATTCAGCTTTGGGCGGTACGGTCCGGCTCCGGACCGGTCACCGGTTCGGGGGCCGGGGACGACGGCGGCTGCCAGCCGGTGCGCTGCACCCACGCCTCCATCCGGGGGGCCGCGTGTCCGGTGAACCAGCCTTCCTTGTCGGCCGCGTAACGCGCGGTGGATTTGTCCACGCCATGCAGCTTGGCGACCCTGCGCTTCTCGGCGAGGTAGTCGGCCCGGGCGGACGCGTCGTCGCGCAGCCAGTCGCGGAAGCAGAGCGCAAACCGCCAGCCCGGGGACCCCACGGCGCGGACGTGCAGGTTCACCGCTCGGCCGGGGTCCGCGTTGCCGTGCAGCCGTTTGGGCCAGTCCGACGGGTCCGGGTGGGAGGGCTTGGGGTTGTCGGAGACGATGCCGGGCCAGGCGGGGAAGCCGGCGTCGGCGAGCAGCGGCGCGATCCGCTCCGCGGCGGCCATGTCCTCGACGCCGAGCTGCAGGTCCAGGATGTCCTTCGCGGGGAGGCCGGGGACGGCCGTGGATCCGACGTGGTCCAGGGTCAGGACGTCGCCGGCGGCGGCCAGCTGCAGGCGCGCGATGAGCCGTGCTGCCTGTGCGGGCCATTCCGGATCGGCAGGTGTCAGGACGGGTCCGCCGGTCCGCGGTGCGAGGCGGTGCCTGCTCAGGTTCAACGCGAACGGTGCCAGCCGGAACTTCCAGAGCCGGTCCACCGCGTCCCGCAGTTCCTCCTTGGCGCCGGAGTTGTCCAGGACGGCGTCGGCCGCCGCCAGCCGGTCCGCCCTGGCAGCCTGGGCGGCCATCCGGGCCCGGGCGTCCGCGGCGGTCATGTGCCGGTGCTGGACCATGCGCTGCACCCGGACGTCGTCCGGGGCGTCCACCACCACCACCAGGTGGAAGTTGGCGCCCTGCCCTGTCTCGACGAGGAGCGGTATGTCCTGGACCACGACGGCGCCCTTCGGAGCGGCGGCGGCCAGCGCGGCGGCGCGCTCCCGGACGAGGGGATGGATGATGCCGTTGAGCACGGCGAGGCGTTCCGGGTTGCCGAAGACGAGGGCGCCGAGTTTGGGCCGGTCCAGGCCGCCGTCGGGTGCCAGGATGGACTTGCTGAAGGCCGCCACGACCCGGGCGAGTCCCGGCGTCCCGGGTTCCACGACCTCCCGGGCCAGGGCATCGGCGTCGATCACCACGGCCCCGAGTTCGCGCAGGCGTGAGGCGGCCACTGACTTCCCTGAGGCGATGCCGCCCGTCAACCCGATTTTCAACACCCCACCAGACTAAACTGATCCGGTGGCTGAAGATGCGGATTTCCCGGAGAGCAGGGCCACCGTCTACACCACGCTGGCCGCCGGCCCGGAGTTCCGCCACGAGATCGAAGTGAAACGCTCCCGATTTATCACCGTGCTGCACCGCACCGGGGATGAGGAGGGCGCCCGCGCTGTCGTCGCCGGGCTGCGCAAGGAATTCCATGATGCACGGCACCACTGCTCCGCTTTCGTGCTCGGTCCCGACCGGGCTGTGCAGCGCTCCAACGACGACGGCGAACCGTCCGGCACCGCGGGCATCCCGATGCTCGATGCGCTGCTGAAACGCGAGACTGCGCCGGGCGTGACGGACCTCAGCGATGTGAGCGCCGTCGTGGTCCGCTATTTCGGCGGGATCCTGCTGGGCGCCGGCGGACTGGTCCGGGCCTACTCCGAATCCGTGTCCGCTGCCCTGGACCGGGCGCCGCTGGCCCGGCGCCGCCGGCTGCGGATCTGCGCGGTGACGGTCCCGCACACGGCGGCCGGCCGGCTGGAGAATGAGCTGCGCGCCGCGGGCTATGTGATGGCCGAAACCAGTTATGACGCGCAGACTACTGTCCTGAGGATTGCCCTGCCGGATGATCCGGCGGGCCTCGCGCGGGCGGGGGAACGTGTCGCGGCCCTGTCCGCTGGAACCGCCAAATTGCTGCCTGGAGAAACGGAGTGGATCGATGTCCCCCTCGGCTGAGCCGTCCCCTGCCGCTGTCCGGCTCGTCGACGTCTCCGAGCCGGTCCTGGAGCAGCTCCTGACCGTGGCGATCCAGGACGCCGACGCCAACGAGGTGACCCCTCCCCTGGGCAGCGCCTCCGGCTGGAACTCGGAGCGGATCAGCTGGTTCCGCGAATACCACCACGCTGCCGCAGGCCTCGACGGGCCCGCGCAGCAGAAGAGCTGGGCGATCAGCTCCGACGGGGAGCTGGCGGGATCCATCCGGCTCAAGCGGACCGGAGCGGACTCGCTGGAAACGGGAATCTGGCTGGGCCGCAGCTTCCGCGGCCACGGCATCGCGCGGGAGGCCCTTCGGCTCGTAGTTGAACGGGCCGCCGCGTCCGGCGCTGCAGTGCTCGAGGCCGACACGACAGCGGGGAATGCCGCTGCCTTGGTCCTCCTGCGCTCAGCGGGGGCGGAGTTCGAGCAGGGCGAAGCCTCCGTTGACGCCACGGTTCCGGTCAAGGCCAGGATTCCACTGCGCTAGGGGCTACCCGGGCCCGCGGCTGCCCTCCCACTGGACATGCCCCACCGCTGGCCACGCAGCCCCCACTGGACATGCCCCACGCTGGCCGCATCCGCTGGACATAATCCCATTGTGCCCATCCGCCCAGCCCCCGAGGGGACATGCCCCACGCTGGCCACGCAGCCCCCACTGGACATGCCCCACGCTGGCCGCATCCGCTGGACATAATCCCATTGTGCCCATCCGCCCAGCCCCCGAGGGGACATGCCCCACGCTGGCCACGCAGCCCCCACTGGGCATGCCCCGCCGCGGTCACTACCTGGACATATGCCCATTGTGCCCATCCGCGCGGCACCCGACTGGACAGGTCCCCCCGGTGGCAACGCGGGCGAGGCTGCAATTTCCCGGATGGGTCCGCCTGGGTCGCGGAAACTGGCCGTTCGGATCCCCCACGGCCGGTGCACCGGCCCGCTGAGGAGCTCGACGCCGCGGCGCGCGAGTTGAGTTTCTGCACTTAACCCGCCCAGTCCGAACGCGAAGCCGCGGCGGCGTCAAGAATTCCGGTGCCCACTCGCCGGAGTCGCGGCCGGCGGCGTTGTCAGTCAGGCGTCGAGCCGGGCAATGGCGTGCCGGGGCCCTGACGGGAGCCGCGAAGGAACCCTTCCATGAGGTATCCGCCGCTCCCCTCAAGCACCTTGGCCGCGACCAGGATGAGCCGCTCCGGGCTGCGCTCCGGGGAAGCAGCCCAGTCCCGTAGCGCGACTGCACACTCATCATCCGGGAGCTGGTCCAGCCGGCGGATCGCCCATTTGCCTTTGCCCAACCATTTTCCCTGTTGCAGGAGCAGAAGCTCCACCGACTGTCCAAAGACCTCAGCGGCGATGGCGTAGGATTCAGCCACAACTGTCGATCCCCGCAGATCGTCGAGGGAGCTGCTCAGCTCGTAACGGCGCAGGCCGCGGTCCTGGTCAGTCAGCGGCTCGGGCCCGCGCTCCATGTAGAACTGCGCCTCCCGTTGCCATGCTTCCCCCGGCCCGCGGTCGTAAAGGAGGACTCCCCGAGCGATCCCCGAGGACGGCGCAGCGGGCGGCACGCTCGCGCGCGTACCAGCTCGCCAGGCTTGACCGGGTGTGGATAAATTCTTCAACAATCCATCCGTCATGGCGCGTGGTTGCGGCATAGTTCGCAGCGCCCTCCGGATACAGGACCACGATGTCCAGGTCGGAGGTGGGAGTGCTGCGGGCCTGGGCCGCACTGCCGCCGAGGATCGCCGCATCGGCATCCGGATGTCTTTCCAAAACATAGGCACGGGCTGAACTGACTGGATCCATCAGGCCATCTTGCCGGAGCCTGCCCGACGCAGCCTGCAATCACACGCCCGTCCCACCCAGTTCCCGGAGCATGGGGCATGCCCCGCCTTCGGACCAGGGGCTGGGCATACTGGCACTTTGTCCACGCTGCGGCGGGAAGAGTGAGCATGTTCCTTAGAGGCCCGGACTCGGACGCCGAGCATGCCCTGCGCACGGGCCCACGACCGGACATAGTGCCCATATGTCCAGTGGCGGCGGCCAGGACTGGGCATGTCCCCGCGGCGAATCGAGCATCACGGGGCAGATCCCCGCGGCGAATCGAGCATCACTGGGCATGTCCCCCGGGAAGAGCATGCGCGGGGCGTGTCCCACACGAAAAAGGTGGCCGCCCCCGCAGGGACGGCCACCTTCTCAGTACTACTTCAAGCTACTAGCTGCCAAGCCTCCGGGAGCGGACTCCCCGAGGGCCAGAGGCAATTAGTTGCCGGTCAGCTTCTCGCGCAGTGCTGCAAGAGCCTCGTCGGAAGCGAGCGTGCCGCCACCGGTGTTGGACTCGGCTGCAGCCGGCTCGGAGGAGTAGCTGGTGGTGCCGGAGTCGCTCTCACCGGACGTTGCAGCTGCAGCGTCGTCGGCAGCGTGCTGGGCAACCTGCTTCTTGTGGGCTTCCCAGCGGGTCTGGGCGTCAGCGTACTGCTGCTCCCAGGCGGCGCGCTGCGTCTCGTAGCCTTCAAGCCACTCGTTGGACTCCGGATCGAAGCCCTCCGGGTACTTGTAGTTGCCCTCTTCGTCGTACTCAGCGGCCATGCCGTAGAGAGCCGGATCGAATTCGGTGGACTCGGCGTCGACGCCCTCGTTGGCCTGCTTGAGGGACAGCGAGATGCGGCGGCGTTCGAGGTCGATGTCGATGACCTTGACGAACAGCTCGTCACCAACGGAGACAACCTGCTCGGCCAGCTCAACGTGGCGCACGGCGAGCTCGGAGATGTGGACCAGGCCTTCGATGCCGTCTTCCACGCGAACGAACGCGCCGAACGGAACCAGCTTGGTGACCTTACCCGGAACAACCTGCCCGAGGGCGTGGGTGCGGGCGAAGGTCTGCCACGGATCTTCCTGCGTAGCCTTGAGCGACAGGGAAACACGCTCGCGGTCCAGGTCGACCTCGAGAACCTCGACGGTGACTTCCTGGCCAACTTCGACAACCTCGGACGGGTGGTCGATGTGCTTCCAGGACAGCTCGGAAACGTGAACCAGGCCGTCTACGCCGCCCAGGTCCACGAAGGCACCGAAGTTGACGATGGAGGAAACGACGCCGGGACGAACCTGGCCCTTTTCCAGCTTGTTGAGGAACGTGGAGCGAACCTCGGACTGGGTCTGCTCGAGCCAGGCACGGCGGGACAGCACAACGTTGTTGCGGTTCTTGTCCAGCTCGATGATTTTGGCTTCGATCTTCTGACCGATGTACGGAGCAAGGTCGCGCACACGGCGCATCTCGACGAGGGATGCGGGCAGGAAGCCGCGCAGACCGATGTCGAGGATAAGACCACCCTTGACAACCTCGATGACGGTACCGGTGACGACACCGTCTTCTTCCTTGACCTTCTCGATGTCGCCCCAGGCACGCTCGTACTGAGCGCGCTTCTTGGAGAGGATCAGGCGGCCTTCTTTGTCTTCCTTGGTGAGCACCAGGGCTTCGACGAGATCGCCAACGGAGACAACGTCCCCGGGATCAACATCGTGCTTGATGGACAGCTCGCGGGAGGGAATGACACCTTCGGTCTTGTAACCGATGTCGAGCAGAACTTCGTCGCGGTCGACCTTGACGACGGTACCTTCAACAAGGTCTCCGTCGTTGAAGTACTTGATGGTGGCGTCGACTGCTGCGAGGAAGTCCTCAGCGGTACCGATGTCGTTAATCGCGACTACGGGGGTACCGGGCTTCTCGGTGGAGGTGATGGTCATGTAGTAGGGGCTCCGTTGTGGATAGTTAGTCGGTCAGGCAAACCGCTGCAACCGCGTCGGCGACACGGGCACAGAACACGGCATATCACCGGGTCATCCTGATTTGTGGATTGTAGATGCGCGCACGTAGTACACGCCCGTTTAGTCTAGTCGGCGCAGCCAACGCCGGTCAAAGCGGGCGGCACCCACCCCGGCCCCCGTGCCGGCAGTGACGGTGACAGGCCGGCTGGTCCCCGGGAATGCTTCCCTAGAAGTGCGTCAGGCAGTGGGTGGCACGCTCCACGGCGAACAATTGCCGCGCCGTCAGGGCGGCGCCGGCACGGTTCTCCCGGATCCGGCCTGCCGCCACGAGGGTCACCGGGGAGACGGCACCGAGGAAGATCGAAGAAAGGGCGGACACGTCCAAGGTGAGGTCCGCCGGTTCTGCTCCCGCGGAAGGGACGACGGCGCCCTCGCCGCCTGACGCATCGAGGGTGAACGTTCCAGCCGTCAGGCCCAGCGGATCGAGCACCTCGAGCACGAGTCTCCCGTCCACCTGATAGTGCCGGGCTTCCAGGGCCTTGCGGACGTCCAGGATGCGGAGCCACAGCATGTCCCGGACGTCCGAGGAGTCAATGCAGCGGGGGTCGGCCAAAGCCCAGGTGAGGGGGTCATCCACCGGTGCTTCCTCCCAAGTGACACGTTCCACCAGGTCCATGGCGCCGAGGAACTGCCAAAGCTCCAGGTAGGCGGCGTTCCCGGCCGCTACGAAGTCCACCACCTCGACTGTGTAAGGCTTAGTGTCCCAGCCGAGGAATTTGTACGAGACATAGCCATCCACGTCTCCGTCCGGCGAATAGTGCAGCGCCACTTTAACCGCCGGGTCTTCCTTACCGTCCCGCCCGAGCGAACCGGAGGCCATCTGCCGGTACCACTCCTGACGGCCAAGGGACCCTGGTGTAAGGCGGTGAACCCGTTCGAAGACAGTCGGTGCCACCTCCAGCAGTACCTTGGGATCGGCGATTTCCACGCGTCCGACGGGCTGATGGTCCAGGCTGAACCGCGTCGTCGTATCCACTTGCACAGTCCGCTCAAAGCTGGCCACGCCGTAGCCGAACCGACCGTAGATTGTGCCCTCGGAAGCCGTCAGCGCGGCAACGGCCAGGCCGTCCTCACGGGCAAGCCGCAGGTCCTCGGACATCATGCGCCGAAGCAGGCCGCGGCGCCGGTGGGAGGTCCGGACCGTCACGGCAGTCACCATCTGGGTGTCCAGCATGCGGCCGAAGCCGATGTTGAGGGATTTCCGCAACGTTCCAAAGGTGGCCACCGGCACATCCGCAGGGAGCGACCCGGGGGCAACCTCACCGGTCTGGTAGGCGCCGGTCAGGACACGCCGGTCAGCCTCGTACGTGGCCAGCGATGTTGCCACGTGTTCCGGCGTCCTGGTGGACTCGTGGAAACCGAAGGCCACCGCCTTGACCCAGGATTCCGCTTCCGCGAAACCGTCATTGCCCTTGGACACCGCGGCGAAACGCCGTATCTCGTAGTTCCCACTCAGATCAGCCACGCTGTCGAGCCTAGCCAAGGTCTGCCGCCTCCACCAGTCCCCCGCCCGCGGGGCCGACTCCCACGCTCACAAAAACTCCACACATAGTGCTGCTCAAACCTAGCCAGCGCGTTCCGGGCTGATGCACAATGTGCCAATAGCTACATAGCTCCAGGTTGGAGCCGGACGCGGCGCACGTCACAGGTGGGGGCCGGCGATTGACGCTAAATCTGCGTTTCTGCCCACAGCCGACAAACTTAGCGAGGACAAATGAACGTTTCTCAGGCTGAACAAACGCCCGACACTTCCCTTCTCAAAGTCCTGGGCAACTGGGATGCCCTGGCACTCGGATTCGGGGCAATGATCGGCTTCGGCTGGGTGGTCCTCACCGGAGGCTGGATAGCTTCAGCCGGCACCATGGGGGCGGTCCTGGCCATGCTGACCGGCGGCGCCATCATGATGGTGGTGGGGTTGACCTACGCCGAATTGACTGCGGCCATGCCCAAGGCGGGCGGCGAGCACAACTTCCTGCTCCGCGGCATGGGTCCCCGGTGGTCTTTTATTGGGTCCTGGGCCATCACTGGCGGATACATCACGATCGTTGCCTTCGAGGCTGTGGCGCTGCCCCGAACGGCGCAATACCTCTTTCCCGACCTCAGCCAGGTCCCGCTCTGGGAAGTCGCCGGATACCAGGTGCACCTGACCTGGGCGCTGGTGGGGGCTGTTGCCGCGGTTGTGATCACGGGAATAAACATCCTTGGAGTCAAGCTGGCCGGAGTCGCTCAGACTTTTGTGGTGGTTTTCCTTCTGGTCATCGGCCTGATGCTTGTCTTCGGTTCCTTTGTCGGTGGCTCGGCTACGAATATGGAGCCTTTCTTCGCGGGCGGCATCAATGGCTACTTCGCGGTCCTCGTGGTGGTCCCGTTTCTGTTCGTTGGCTTTGACGTCATTCCCCAGTCTGCGGAAGAAGTGAATATCCCGGCACGGCAGCTGGGTAAGCTCGTCGTCGTTGCCGTCATGCTCGCCACGGTTTGGTACGTCATGACCGTACTGACCACGTCCTCCGCAATGCCTGCCGGAGAAATCGCCCAGGCGGACATCGCCACGGCCGACGCCATGGGTGCGCTGTTCGGTAACGACATCATGGCCAAGATCCTGATTGCCGGCGGGATCGCCGGGATCCTGACCTCGTGGAACTCACTGCTTCTGGGCGCTTCACGACTGATGTACTCCATGGCCCGCTCCGGAATGTTGCCGGCATGGTTCGCCAAGCTGCATCCGAAGTACCGCACTCCCGTCAACGCGCTGCTGTTCATCGGTATGCTGTCGTTTGTTGCACCGTTCTTCGGCGTATCGATGCTTGGCTGGCTGGTAGATTCCGGCGCACCGAGCATCGTCATCGCATACATCCTTGTTGCCGTGGTGTTCGTGATCCTGCGTCGCCGCGAACCCCAGATGGACCGCCCGCTCCGCGTCGGCGGCGACGGCAACGGCGGCATCGCTATTGGCGTCGCCGCCGTGGTCCTTTGCCTGGGACTGCTCAGCCTCTACCTCCCCGGCATGCCGGCAGCCCTCACCCCACCGCCGTGGATTCTCTTTGGGCTTTGGTGGGTGCTCGGGATGGTCTTCTATTTCCGCATTCCGGCCGGAATTGCTCCTGGCGAAGACGCTGAGCACCATCTGCTCGAACGCCTCAAGCAGCGGCGGCACGGCGCAACCAGAAACGGCTGACCTAAAGTTCGCCTGAAAGCGAGCACCGGACGCCAGGACAATCGTGAGGTGGGGCGGTTTCCCGTCCCACCTCCCGCGCCATCGCACCTGCGGTCCCGCATATGCAGGGCCGTTCCCCAAAGAACAGGAACAGCTGGCCATTGTCCGCGCTAGTGCCCGGCCTCGTACCAGCTGGAGCCGACGCCGATCTGGACGTCGAGCGGAACGGTCAGCCTGGCGGCCGAGCCCATCTGCTCGGTCACGAGCTTCTCCACGGTTTCCCGCTCGCCGTGGGCCACTTCGAGGACCAGTTCATCGTGGACCTGCAGCAGCATCCGGGATTTCAGGCCCTGTTCTGCCAGGGCGCCCGAGACGCCGAGCATGGCCCGCTTGATAATGTCCGCGGCTGAGCCCTGGATGGGTGAGTTCAGCGCAATGCGCTCCGCGTTCTCGCGCAGCTGGCGGTCAGTGCTCGTGAGGTCCGGGAGGTAGCGGCGGCGCCCCTCGATGGTGGCGGTGTAACCGTCGATCCTGGCCTGGTCCACCACGCCGCGGAGGTAGTCGCGGACGGCGCCGAAACGGTCGAAGTACTCCTTCATCAGGGTCCGCGCCTCGTCGACGGAAATTTCGAGCTGCTTGGAGAGGCCGAACGAGGTCAGACCGTAGGCAAGGCCATAGGACATGGCCTTGACTTTCGAACGCATCGCACTGGTCACCTGGTCGGTGGGCACATGGAAGATGTTGGAGCCCACGAACCGGTGCAGGTCCTCGCCGTCCTTGTAGGCCTGGATCAGGCCGGCGTCCCCCGAGAGGTGGGCCATGATGCGCATCTCGATCTGCGAGTAGTCCGCGGACAGCAGGCACTCATAGCCTTCGCTAACCACGAAGATGCCGCGGACGCGCCGGCCTTCCTCGCTGCGGATGGGGATGTTCTGCAGGTTCGGGTTATTGGAGGAGATTCGGCCCGTGGCTGCGACGTTCTGCGCGTATGTGGTGTGGATCCGGCCGTCGTCGGTGACGGATTTCTTGAGGGACTCGAGCATCTGGCGCAACTTCGAGGACTCGCGGTGCGCCATCAGCTGGACCAGGAATTCGTGCCCGGTCTTTTCCAGCAGGTTTTTCAGGGACGCGGCGTCGGTGGTGTAGCCGGACTTGATCTTCTTGGTCTTCGGCAGCCCCAGCTCCTCGAACAGCACGGTCTGCAGCTGCTTGGGGGACCCGAGGTTCACCTCGTGGCCAATCGTTGCGAAGGCGAGCTCCTGAGCCTGGTTGATCACCTTGGCGAGGTCCGCCAGTTGCTCGTCCATGCGCGGCATATCAATGGCGATTCCCGCGAGCTCCATGTCGGCGAGAACGCGGCTGACAGGCAGCTCAAGGGTGGTCAGCAGGTCCTGGGCTTTCCGGTCGGCCAGTTCCGTCTCGAAGTACCGGCTCAGCGCCTGGGCGACGGCGGCCACGTGGACCAGCTCGCCCGCAGCGGCGGCGTCATCGCCGTCGAAGGCCAGCTCCAGCTGGCCGGCTTTGGCCACCTCGGTCGAGACACTGATGTTGAGGTGGTGCTGGGCCAGTTCGGCAAGTTCATAGCTGCGGCGGTCCGGCTGGATGAGGTACCCGGATATTGAGGTGTCGTCCACCACGCCTTCCAGGCCGAGGCCCCGACTGGAAAGGGCTTTGAGGGCCGCCTTGTAGCCATGCATGACCTTGGCCGCGCTGGCGTCCCGGAGCCAGGCGGCCAGGACGTTCTCCGCAGCGGCGTCCTGGCTGGTGAGGTCGATGTAGGCGGCCCCGTTGTCATGGACGATGGCCAGAGCGGCGGCATCCTCACCGATCCGGCCGGGCACGAGGTCGACGGCGACGGCTGAACGCTTGCCTGTCCCGGACTCGAGGAAAGCGGTCAGCTCGGCCGCGCCCGAGGGGATCACGTAGTCCGGCGTTTCGAGGCTTTCCCGCTCCGCTTCAGAAACCTCACTGCCATAGAGGGCAAAGAGCCTGGTCCGGATGGTCTTGAATTCGAGAGCGTCGAACAACTCCTCGAGGGCGGCCTGGTCCGGCCGCGGTTCCGCGAGCTCGTCCAGCGTTACCGGGAGGTCAAGGTCCGTGTGGAGCCTGTTCAGCCGCCGGTTGCGCTTGACCTCCTCCACGTTTTCGCGGAGGGAGTCCCCCACCTTTCCGCCGATCGCGTCGAGGTTCCCCAGGACCCCCTCCAGCCCGCCGTACTGGTTGATCCATTTGGCCGCCGTCTTGGGGCCGACGCCGGGAACGCCCGGGAGGTTGTCTGCGGACTCCCCCACCAGGGCGGCGAGGTCCGAATACTGGGCGGGGCTGACAAAGTACTTTTCCTGGATGGCCGTTGCATCCATCCTGGGAATGTCGCTGACGCCCTTTCTGGGGTACAGCACAAAAACGTTGTCCGTAATCAGCTGGAAGGCGTCCCGGTCGCCCGATACGAGCAGCACCTCGAAGCCTGCCTTTTCACCCATTGCGGCAAGGGTGGCCAAGATGTCATCAGCTTCGTAGCCGGGCATCTTGATGGTTTTGATGCCCCACGCGCCCATGACTTTGTCGATGAGGTCAATCTGGCCGTTCATCTCCCGGGGGGTCTCGTTGCGGCCGCCCTTGTAGTCGCTGTACTCGGCCTTGCGGTGGGTGGTGTCGTCCGAGACGTCAAAGGCTACGGCGACGTGGGTCGGCTTCTGCTCCTTGATCAAGTTAATGAGCATGGACGTGAACCCGTGGATGGCATTGGTGTGCTGCCCCGTGGCGGTGGAGAACTTGTCTGCAGGCAGGGCGAAGAACGCCCGGAACGCCATGGAGTGGCCGTCAAGGACCAGCAGGCGGGGCTGGTCGGTGATGGGCACCACCGGCGCCTCGGTGGCGGAGACCTCCGCGGCGGTGCGGCGGGTCTTCTTGGCAGGCTCAGCAACGAGTACGGACGCGGCGCCGGCGGCGGGGGCCGTGCCCGTTGCGGTGTCTGCTGAAAGGGGGGAAGGGGCCGGTTTGGTAGTTTCGCTCACAGGTGCCAGCCTAGTTCCCATGAAGGACAATTTCACGCCGGTCCCCTACGCGGCCGAACTGGCGGCTGCCGGGATTCCCGAGGAACTGCACGACTGGCTTGGACAATACGGCGTGGGGGCCCTGGTCGTGAAGATGGGGATCCATTTCCTGGAGATGGGCCCGGAGCGCACGGTCGGCACCATGCCGGTGGAAGGCAACACCCAGGTGGCCGGGATTCTGCACGGCGGCGCCCACGTGGTCCTGGCCGAGACACTGGGGTCGTTCGCCGCCGGAATGCACGCCGGGCCGAAGCGGCAGGCACTGGGCATAGACGTCAGCGCGACGCATCACCGGGCCATCACCGCGGGCACTGTGACCGGCACGTGCACGGCAATCCACCTTGGCCGCACCCTCACCACGCACGAGATCGTCATGACCGACGAGCAGGGCCGGCGGCTGTCCACGGCGCGGATCACCAACCTGATCCGCGACATCGCCGAATAGGCTTGCGCCGCTTAGCTGCACCGGACGTTCCCGGCGCCGCGCAAAGGCTACGCCGCGGCGCGTCCGAACCGGTACCGCAGTTCCACGATGCCCCGCCCCATGGTGTGTGAGGACAGCAACTCCAGCGGCGCCGTCGGGCCTGACAGGGGAAGGACAGCTTTGCCGCTGCCAAGAACCACGGGAATGATCGAGATGATGATCTCGTCGAGCGCACCGGCGTCCGCGAACTGGGCCGCGAGGACCCCTCCCCCGACGATCCAGACGTTCCGGCCTCCGGCGGCGGCCCTGAGGTCCTCAACGAATTCGGCCACGGGGCCACGGACGAAGGTCACGTCCGCGCCCTTGGGAGCGGAGAGCTCGTGGTGCGTGAACACCCAGCACGGAGTGGCGGGATACGGCCAGTTGCCAGGTTCGTGTTTCCTCAGCCAGGCGAAGGTGTCCCCGCCCATGACGATGCAGCCGACGTCGGCCATGAAGGAGTCGTAGCTTTCCTTGCCGCCGGCGAACCCGTCGAACTGGAGGAGCCAGTCCAGTTCGTCATCGGCGGTGGCGATAAATCCGTCCAGCGAGGACGCGACAAAATACTGGAATCCAGACATGGCCCCAGCCTAGCCATTCCCGGCCGGAGTGCCCAACCTCCGTGGGGTGCGGGGTGGCCGGCGCCGCGCCGGGGCAATGCGGAGCCCGGGAGTCGGGAGGCCGGAGGCTACTTGCTGAAGTAGGGAATGATCAGGTAGAGCCCGAACAGCACGGCGAGGCCGCACAGGGCGAAACATACATAGGCGAGCGGCCGCAGCCAGGCCGGTTTTCTTTCACTGACGTCACCGGCGATGGCCGTGAGACGGACGCCCAGGGAGTACAGGACCACAACGGTGACTGCGGAGACGAGCGTCGCGCCGGCCACTTGAACCAGTTCCAGCCACTTCATTACAGTTCGTCCTTTGGCTTATTGTTGGCGCGGCTGACGGCAAGCGCCTTCTTCTTGCGGAAGCGAACGGCCGTGCCGGCTTCCTCGACCTCGACGGCGTTGTGGTGTCCGACGTGCGACTTCTTGGAGTGGAGGAACATGTAGAGCACTGCACCGGTGCCGGCTGTTGCAGCGATGACAACACCGAGGACGCCGGTCTGCACCAGCATGGCGGTGAGGGCGCCGACGATCCCGGCGGCCGGGAGGGTGAAGAGCCAGCCGAGGGCAATCCTTCCGGCGGTTCCCCAGCGGACGCTGGTGCCGCGGCGGCCCATGCCCGAACCGATCACGGAGCCCGAGGCCACCTGGGTGGTGGACAGCGCGAACCCCAGGTGTGAGGACGCCAGGATGGCGGACGCCGTGCTGCTTTCGGCGGCGAAGCCCTGGGCAGGCTTGACGTCGGTGAGTCCGGAACCCATGGTGCGGATGATCCGCCAGCCTCCGGAGTAGGTGCCGATCGCGATGGCGAAGGCGCAGGAGGCGATGACCCAGAACTGCGGTCCGGAACCCGGCTGCTGGGTACCGGCGGCGATCAGGACCAGGGTGATGATGCCCATGGTCTTCTGCGCGTCATTGGTGCCGTGCGCCAGGGCAACGAGGCTGGACGTGAAGATCTGGCCGTTGCGGAAGCCGCCGCGCTTCTGCGTGAGCTTGCTGCCGGTCTCCGGGTCATGGCGGGAGGTCAGCGCGTAGGCCAGCTTGGTGCAGAGGTAGGCCACTGCACCGGCGATGATCGGCGCGAAGATCGCGGGGAGGATCACCTTCTGCATGAGGCTCTCGAAGTTGATCGAATGGATGCCGATGCCCGCGATGGCCGCACCGATGAGGCCGCCGAAGAGCGCGTGCGAGGAACTTGAGGGGAGGCCTTTAAGCCAGGTGATCATGTTCCACAGGATGGCGCCCATCAGGCCGGCAAAGATGATCTCCGGCGTGATCTGGATCCCGTCAGAGCCCTCCTTGATGATGCCTCCGGAAACGGTCTTCGCCACTTCCGTGGACAGAAATGCCCCCACCAGGTTCAGCACCGCCGCAAGGGCGACTGCCGTTTTGGGTTTGATGGCACCGGTCGCGATGGGCGTAGCCATCGCATTGGCCGTGTCATGAAATCCGTTGGTGAAGTCAAAAAAAAGCGCCAGAGTTATTACCAGCGCCACCATGATGGTGATTTCCACCTATTGCCCAATCTGCAGAGTCGACGGTCAGCGGTTTCATTCCCCGTTGCCGCAGTGTTCACCCGGGATTTACCTGGAGGGAGTGCGGCGTTCAGCAAAGTAGCTTGACGGCTTAAATCGTACGGGGGAAAGGCAACAGGGCAAAACAAGCGCCGGTATCCGCGCTGCCCCGGCAGGTGTGGGCTCCCGCGTCGTTTCCTCAGCCCTGGCGGACGTCGGGTTTTCTGCCGGCGGCGATCATCCCGGCGATCTTCTCCTCAAGCGCGGCAAGCGTCGCGTCCGGGAGCACAATGAGTCCGTCCAGTTCGCGCCGCGCACGCTTGTACGCGGTTTGCCGCTCAGCCGGGGTTGCGGCAGCATCCGATGCGATCCGCAGGAGTTTCCGGGCAGTTGCGAGGCGATCCCGCTCCGGTCCGGTGAAGTTGCTGTCCTTGATCCGCCGGGCTTCCCGCTCGGCGACGTCGAAGGCGAGTTCGAAACCGTGCACGGCCTCGCGGTACTCCCCCAACTGCGCCCCCGTTGTGATGTCCTCCGGGGTTCCCGGCCGCAGGCTGTCGGCCGTCCGCTTGGCGCGCAGGAATGCCACGGTCAGCGGTTCGCGCACATCGGTCATGACCGGGAAGTCGATGAGTTTACCCACGTCAAGCTCGTAATCGAGCCACCGCCGGTTGACGGCGTCGTGGCTGTCCATGAGCTGCCGGACCTGGGACCGGCTGGCCTGCTCCAGCTCCACGGCGTGGTTGCGGAGCTTATAGAGCTCCACCCGGCGCCGGTGCCGGCGTTCGCTGGCTTTGGACCAGGAGCGCGCCCAGCCGCCGAACAGTCCGCTCAAGGGGAAGACCAGCCACCAGAAGTGGCCGACAAAATCCAGGATTGGCTCCACCGCATCATCCTCCCACCCGTCCCGGGCAGGCTCAAGGGCCGCGCCGCAGGACAGCCTCCTTGCTCATGGGGGCTGTCCTGCGGAGGAGTGGCTGCTCTGCCGCTCAGTCCTCGTGCTTGACCTTGTGCACCCGGGTGACGATGGTCGGGCACGGCAGATTGAGCAGGACGGCGTGTGCCGTGGACCCGAGGACCATCCGGGAGAAACCACCACGGCCGCGGCTGCCGATCACGAGGAGCCGGGCATCCTTGGCCGCTTCGACCAGGGCCTTGGCGGGGTCGGTGTCGGACTCAAGCTTCTGGTGGACCACGAGGTCCGGATATTTATCGCCCAGCCCGGCCACAGATTCGGCCAGGACTATCCGGTCCTCCTCGAGGATGGTCTCGGCAAGCCCGCTTTTCGGCAACTGGGATTCAATCCACCGGGCCGGCCGGCGGAAGGCCAGGAGCACGGTTAAGTCGTCCCCGCCCCGGTCAGCCTCCGCCGCGGCGAAGGCCACTGCCTGCAGGGATTCTTCGGAACCGTCGACACCAACCACAACGCCGCGGTCACCGGAGCCGCGCTTCAGCGGGATCACAGCCGCCGGGATTTCCGACGCGGAGACGATCTGCAGGGCACGGTCAGTCAGCGGACCGCCGTCCATCCAATGCCTGTCGTGCTCGCCGACGACCACGATCGATGCTTCCTTCGACACCTCGCGCAGAACCGAGCCGCCGCTGCCATGACGCAGCTGGATGTCCACCTTCACGTCGGGCGCCTGCTCCGCTGCGTTGGCTTGCGCCTTCTGTAGCATTTCCATGCCCGATTGCCTGATGAGCTCGTGGTACTGGAAATCCGGAGACATCCAGCGGTCATCCACGGCGTGAATGATGATGACCGGAAGCTTGTGGGTGCCCGCCCGTTGAAGGGCCCACGTCAACGCTGCCTCGCTTCCGGCTGATCCGTTGAAACCGACGACGATTGGTTTATTCATTCTGAATCCTGCTCTTTTCCGTGGCGCGGCCTGTTCTGCATGGCATGATCCGGGCGGCAGCCCAGGAGTCCGCCGACACTTCAGTGTGCGCCGGGCCCTGACCCCCGGTTAGGGCCTTAAGCCCCTCACTGGCCATTGCCCCGCTGCGTAGCGTCGAGCCATGCAGCAGGACGCGTTGCCGGCCGCCATTGAGTGGTTGGCGGCCTCCGAGGAACCTGCCGTCCGCCGCGCGGCGCATCGCAGGAAGGGACGTCTGCAGCCGGCTGGGACGGTCCGGAGACCCCCGGGCTCTGGAGGCCCTCGACTTGCTGCGGAGCAAGAGACTCCCGGACGGACGGTGGCCGGTCGAGGGGGCCTGATGATACCCGAACGGGGCTCAACGAATTCGTGACACTCAGTGCCATGCGGATTCTCGCATCGGCGCCTGGATCCTGATGGCCGCCGCCGCGGCCCTGGTGCCCGTCCTCGTGATGGCACGACAGGCAGCGGGTTAGAAGCCGGTCGGTTCCGTCTCGAACTCCGGTTCCCGCGGCGGTCCTTCATGGTGCACCGGTCGCAGCGCGTGGGTGTGCTCGAACCAGATCAGCGCGTCGTAGCGCTCGCCGATCCGGGTCGGAACGTAGTTCCCGAGCTCCCGCTCGGGATGGTAGACCACACCGATGGCCCGGTGGCCGAGCCAGGTGGAGAGCCACGGGCCGGACCTGTCCTCCCCGAACTCCAGCACCGACGGCACCCCGAGGGCCTCGTGCAGGAAGTCTTCGTGGCTGCCCCGGCGTGCCGGCGGAACCGGCAGGATCCGTTCCGGGCTGCCCCAGGCGTCCGCGGCGATGACCTCACCGCGGTGGGAGGCGAGGCCCACCAGCATGACGCCTTCCGCGGCGTGCCGCTCCCGCAGCAGCTGACCGACGTTCACGAGTCCGTCCTGGGCCATGTCGGTGGCCCGGGCGTCCCCCACGTGGGTGTTGTGCTCCCAGATGAGGCCCTTCGAGTCCGGGCCAAGGTGCCTGCTGAGCCGGTCGATGGTGTCGGCCATATGGTGGTCCCGGACGTTCCAGGACTGGCGGTCGCCCCGGACCATGATCCGGTAGTAGTGCTCGGCGTTCGCTGCCACTTCGGCATTCTGCACCGCGCCGAAGGCGTCCTCGTCGTGCCCGCCCGGGGTGGCCACCCGGCTCCTGACCTCGGTGAGCAGGGCGATGACGTCAGCCTCACAGGACTCTGGCACCAGCCGCGTGCTCCACGCGTACTTGTGCGGGTCCTCGCGGTGCGGCAGGAAACACTGCCAGGCGCGCATGGCGGCGGGGACGGCGTCGGGAACGTTGTCCTCCAGCCAGCCGATGATCTCGCGGAGCGAATCCCAGAGCGAGTAGACATCGAGTCCGTAGAAGCCGACGCGCCGGCTCATCGGACGGCCGAGGTTCCACGTGCGCAGCCAGTCCAGGAACGCGGCAACTTCCTCGTTGGCCCACATCCACGTGGGCCAGCGTTCAAAGCCGGCCAGCAGGGCATGAACGCCCTGCGCCTGTCCGGCCTCGCCCCGCACCCAGCGGTTGATCCGCCAGCAGTCGGGCCAGTCCCCCTCGACCCCGATCCAGTTGTAGCCCTCTTCTTCAATGAGGCGTCTACTGAGGGTGTCACGCCAGGTGTAGAACTCGTGGGTGCCGTGGGTGGCTTCCCCGATCGCGACGAACCGGCAGTCCGCCGCCCGACGGACCAGCCCGTTGAGGTCCCGGTCGGTCTTCAGCGGCCGGGCCAGGGAGTGGATTTCGGCCAGAACCGAAGATTTAGCGACGCCGGAAGTCATCGGGGCTCCTCGATAGAAATCTGTTCAAGGTGTTCAGGGACCCGCGCGCGCCAGCCGAGCTCACGCTTGATCCTGATGCGCAGGGCATCCGAGGCCTCCGGTTCACCGTGGGTGATGTACGTCATCCGGGGCTCCCGTGCCGCGGCTTTCATCCACGCAATGACGCCGTCCGCATCAGCATGCGCGGACAAGCTCTCCATCTGGATCACTTCAGCCCGGACCTTGACGTCCTCACCGTAAATCCTAAGCTCGCGCTCGCCGGCTGCCAGGCCGGCGCCACGCGTGCCGCCGGCCTGGTAGCCGCTGAGGATCACCGCGTTCTTCGGATCGGGCCCGTAGGCGGAGAGATGGTGCAGGATTCTTCCGCCGGTGAGCATTCCACTGGCGGAGATGATGATCATCGGGCCGCCGCGGAGATTCAGCAGCTTGGATTCGTCGACCGAGCGGGTGAGCTTGGCGACTTTGTACATGTTCAGGTATTCCTGTTCCTTCAGCCGGTGCTCCTCGGGGTGCCGCTGGTACATCCCGGACGCATCAATGGCCATCGGGCTGTTGAGGTACACCGGGATGTCCGGGATCAGGTGCTTGCTGCGGAGGCGGGACAGGTACAGCATCAGGGTTTCCGCCCGGCCGACGGCGAACGCGGCGAACAGCACGACACCGCCGCGCTTCGCGACGCGGCTGATGATGTCCCCGAGTTGCTTTTCAGGATCCACGGTGGAGTGTTTCCGGTTCCCGTAGGTGGACTCCGTGACCAGCACATCACTCGCAACGAGCGGCCGGGGCGGGTACATCAGCGGATCATCCGCCCGGCCCAGGTCCCCGGTGAAGTGCACCGAACGTGAGCCGATCCGGACATGCACCTGGGCCGCGCCAAGGATGTGGCCGGCAGGCAGGAACGTCAGTTCCATCCCCCCGCCAAGGTCCAGCGGATCGTCGAAATCCTGGATCTTGAAGCTGTTGAGGGACTTCACCGCGTCGGCAGCGGTGTACAGCGGCAGGGCCGGACTGTGCCGGGACGATCCGCGGTGGGTGGCGTACCGGGCTTCCTCCTCCTGCAGGTAGCCGCTGTCCGGGAGGAGCAGCTTGCACAAGTCCGTTGTGCCGTCGGTGGCGATGACCGGCCCGGTGAACCCGTCCCGCACCAGCGCGGGTACGTAGCCGGTGTGGTCCAGATGCGCATGGGTCAGGACTACGGCGTCGATTGAGGCCGGCCGGACCGGGAACGGCATACGGTTCCGTTCGCGGCTGCGTTTGTAGCCCTGAAAGAGCCCGCAGTCCACCAGCACGCGTTTCCCGCCGGCCTCGAGCAGGTACCGGGACCCGGTGACAGTGTCGGTGGCTCCGAGGAAACGGAGGGTGGGCTGCTGGTGCTTCATGGTGCTCCCGATCCCGCATGTCCTGCCTGGACTGACCTGCTCGACACGAATCGGCACGGTGATCCGCGCAGGCGATGTACCCAGCTTCCGCCCGCGCACGGCCCCACCCTAGGGCCAAAAGTCACCAGGCGCTGCACCCGCCCGGCCCCGGCACCGGCACCGGGCCGGGCACCGGTAGGCTTTTCCAGCGGGCCCTTTGGCTCGCGGACACCCGGCGGATTCCAGCGGCAAGGACTGATGATGAAGAAAAAATCCACGCGGACGGCAGCCCACGGCAAGGCTCCGCACGGCACTGCCGGGCAGCCCTGGAGTGACCGTCCGTGGACCAGTTCCTATGGGCCAGGTGTTCCGGCGGACCTGGTGCTCCCCGAGGGGTCGCTCGTTGACCTCGTGGACGCTTCCGTGCGTCGCTACGGGTCGAAGACCGCCCTGGAATTCTTCGGCGCCCGCACCAGCTACCGCGAGCTCGGCACGCTGATCAGCCGGACCGCCGCCGGGCTGGCGAAACTCGGTGTCAAGGCCGGCGACCGGGTTGCCCTGGTGCTGCCGAACTGCCCCCAGCACATCGTTGCCTTCCATGCCGTGCTGCGCCTCGGCGCCGTCGTCGTCGAGCACAACCCCCTTTACACGGACCGGGAACTGCGCCACCAGTTCGAGGACCACGGGGCCACCGTCGCGATCGTCTGGGATAAGGCGGTGGAGCGGGTCCGCCAGCTGCCGGCCGACGTCGGTCTCCGCAACATCGTTTCGGTGGAACTGATCCCCGCGATGCCGCTGCTGCAGCGGCTGGCGCTGCGGCTGCCGGTTCCCGCGGCCCGCAAGGCCCGCGCTGCGCTCTCCGCCGGCTCCGACCAGCCGAGGAGCCGGACGACTCCCGCCCCGCGGCCCGTGCTGCCGTGGCGGAAGCTCCTCGACGCAGGAGAACTGACAAGGAAACATCCGCGCCCCGCGGCCCAGGACCTCGCCGTCCTCCAGTACACCTCCGGCACCACGGGACTGCCCAAAGCCGCCATGCTCAGCCATGCCAATCTGCAGGCCAACGCCGCGCAGGGCCGGGCCTGGGTGCCGGGCCTCAAAGACGGCCGGGAGACCGTGTACGCGGTGCTGCCGATGTTCCACGCCTACGGACTGACGCTTTGCATGACTTTCGCCCTGAGCATCGGCGCGAAGCTGGTCCTGTTCCCGAAGTTCGACGTCGACCTGGTGCTGAAGGCGCTCAAGAAGTCCCCGGCGACCTTCCTGCCGGCCGTGCCGCCGATCTACGACCGGATCGCCGCAGCAGCAGCGGAACGCGGCATCGGGCTGGAAAGCATCCGCTTCTCCATCTCCGGGGCCATGAACCTGCCGACGGCGACGGTGGAGACCTGGGAAAAAGCGACCGGCGGCTACCTGATCGAGGGCTACGGACTGACCGAGACGTCCCCGATCGCGATCGGCAACCCCTTCGGCCCCAGCCGCAAGCCGGGCACCGTCGGGGTACCGTTTCCGCTGACAGACATCCGGGTGGTGGATCCCCGCAACGTCGCGCTGGACCGCGCGCCGGGCGAGGAAGGGGAGCTCCTGATCCGCGGCCCCCAGGTGTTCTCCGGCTACTGGAACCGCCCGGAAGAGACCGAGGAAGCACTGCTCGACGGCGGCTGGTTCCGCACCGGCGACATCGTCTCCGTGGACAACGACTACTTCGTGACGATCCGGGACCGGATCAAGGAGCTGATCATCACGGGGGGCTTCAACGTCTCGCCCAGTGAAGTGGAGGACGTCATTGCCACGTTCCCCGGCGTTTCCGAAGTCTCCGTGGTCGGGTTGCCACGCCCCGGAGGTGGCGAGGACGTGGTCGCCACCGTGGTGCCGGTCCCCGGAACCACCATCGATCCTGACGCGCTCCTGGCGTTTGCCCGGGAGCACCTGACCGCCTACAAGGTGCCGCGCCGGGTGGTGGTGCTCGATTCCCTGCCCCGCTCGCTCATCGGCAAGGTCCTCCGCCGTGAAATCCGCGACACCCTCGTGTCAGGGCACTGAACCGAGGGACCGCGCTAGTGCCTGCCTGCCGGTCCGGGATTGAGCCGCGCGATTGCCGTCGACAAGACGGTGGCGAAACCGCACCACAGGGCGTAGGGGGCGAGGGACACACCGGCGCTGCGGTTCAAGCGGTGTGTCCGCCGCACCAGGTCGACGCTGCTCGCCGTCAGCACGGCGCACTCCGCCGCGGCCAGCCACGGCCGGCGGGCACGCCAGAAAAGCCAACTCCATGTCGCGTTGAGAACAAGGTTGACGGCCAGGGCTCCCCGGTAGGCGGCCAGCTCCTGCCCCCGGGTCTTACGGCCTGGGGTTTCCCCGGCAGCCTCGTTGTCCAAAGCAACGGCAGAACTCACGGCGAGGTCCGCGTACAGCGCCGTCCACACCACCGGAAAGGCGATGGCGGGCGGCTGCCAGTCCGGTTTGCGCAGCCGCCGGTACCAGCGGCTCTCCGGATCCGTTGCTAGTCCACCGGCCGCTGCCGTTGCGGCGGTCGCCGCCGCCGTCCACACCACTGTCATCAGTTTCATTACTGCTCCTTTGGTCCCTTCGTCGCCGCTGTGTCCGGTCGCAGGCGCTCGCCGATAAACTCGATGGTCCGTTCCAGTGCCGCCTTCGTCGGGTGCCCCGGGGTGTCCACCAGGTCGACGGTCAGGACGCAATGCGCGGACGGGGCGATGCCGAACGGATTTCCCGGCGACGAGTCGACCTCAATGCCTTCGAAGCCCTCACCGAATTCCCGCCTCAGGGTGGCGAAACGTTCCGCCGGACACGCCCGGTCGTTGCTGAACCGCAAACCAAGCAGCCGAAGGCCCTGGCTGGTCCGGGCCCTCACCTGCGCCAGGTCGCCGTCGTCCAGCCCGACGGCGGCACGCCTCCGCGCGGTCAGGCCCGCCGGCAGCGCGGGCTGGCTCATTACCGGCGCCAGGACTGCGGGTTCCAGCGCCATCGCAAGGGCGAAGCTCCCCGTCATGCACATGCCGATCGCCCCGACGCCGGGACCGCCGCACTCCCGGTGGGCCTTGGCGGCGAGGGCGCGCAGCCACCCCGCCGCCGGGCTGCTCCGGTTCGCCAGGACGGCGAATTCGCGGGAAATGCACACCTTCGCGATGGACTTCACGATTCCCTCGCCCGCTTTCCCGCCGGGCCGGCCGAACATGGACGGCAGGTAGACGGTATAGCCCCGGTCGATCAGGCGGCGCGCGAGCTCCAGCACCCCCGGGTGGATTCCGGGAACCTCGTGGACCAGGACCACGGCCGGGCCCGTGCCGGCCCGAAAGACCTGATGGTGGATACCGCCGTGGCTGAAGCCCGATTCGGTGAAGCCCTCCAGCATTTCCCGATGCTCCGGCGTTTCCCGTTGCTTCGGCATGGACGGTCCCCTCGGTTCCGGGCGGGCACTGCTGGAAGCACTACATCCACCCCGCGTACCGCATATGCTACGGAACTGCGGCGCCGACGTCGACGGCAGATCCCTTGCGGCGCTCCGAACCAGCTGATAGGCCTATAACAGGCCAAAAGGTAGGGTGCTTGGTAGTAGAGACCCACGGCCTGAACAGGTTGTGGTTGCAGAAGGGAAGTTCACGTGACCCGCAAGAATCCCCAGGTCGAGGAAAACGACGAAAAGGACCTCGTGGTCGGCGACGGTCCAAAGGACTGGGCCGCCGGCATCCCGGGGGTGCTGCACTCCATGAAGCCCGCGATCGAACACATGGGCCTGAACCGCACCCGCAAGACTGTGCTGGCGATGAACCAGAAGGACGGTTTTGACTGCCCCAGCTGCGCGTGGCCGGACCCGAACCACCGCAAGGCCTTTGAGTTTTGTGAGAACGGCGCGAAGGCTGTCACCTGGGAGGCGACGCCGGTGGTCATCGGCCGGGAGTTCTGGGCGGAACATTCCGTCAGTGAACTGCGGACGCATTCCGAGTACTGGCTGGGGATGCAGGGCCGGCTCACCGAGCCGGTCCACAAGCCGGCCGGAGAGGACCATTACAAGCCGGTGAGCTGGCCGGAGGCCATCCGAATCATCGCGGACAAGCTCAAGGGCCTGGACTCACCGGACGAAGCCGCCTTCTACACCAGCGGACGCACGTCCAACGAGGCCGCCTTCCTCTACCAGCTGATGGTCCGCGGCTACGGCACCAACAACCTGCCCGACTGCTCCAACATGTGCCACGAATCCTCGGGCTGGGCCATGGGCCAGACCATCGGCATCGGCAAAGCCACCGTCAGCTTTGATGATTTTGCCAAGGCGGACCTGATCATCGTCATGGGTCAGAACCCTGGCACCAACCACCCGCGCATGCTGACCGAGCTGGAAGCGTGCAAGGAAAACGGCGGCCATATCGTCGCCGTCAATCCCCTGCCGGAGGCCGGCCTGCGCCGGTACAAGAACCCCCAGAAGGTCAAGGGCATCATCGGCCGCGGAACGGAAATCGCGGACCAGTTCCTGCATATCCGCATCGGCGGCGACATGGCGCTGCTGCAGGCCATCTCCAAACGTGTCCTCGACGCGGAGGCCCTCAACCCGGGCACCGTCCTGGACCACGCGTTCCTCGCCGAACACTGCGAGGGGCTGGACGAACTCAAGGAACACCTCAGCCTGCTGGACGAAGAGGCGGTCCTGACCGCGACAGGCCTGCGCACCGAGGAAATCGATGAACTCGCGGCCCGCTATCTGAAGGCCGAGAAAGTCATCATCACCTGGGCCATGGGCATCACGCAGCAGAAGAAAGGCGTGGCCACGATCAAGGAGATCATCAACCTGCTCCTGCTGCGTGGCAACATTGGCAAACCCGGCGCCGGCGCCTCCCCTATCCGGGGCCACAGCAACGTCCAGGGCGACCGCACCATGGGCATCTGGGAGCAGATGCCGCAGTCCTTCATGGACTCCCTCGGCGACGAGTTCGGCTTCGAGCCGCCCCGCGAACACGGCGTGGACGCCGTGGAAACCATCAACAAGATGCGCGACGGCGGCATCAAGGCCTTCATCGCGCTCGGCGGCAACTTCGTCGGCGCCATTTCGGACACCAACGCCACCGAAGCGGCCATGCAGAACACCGAACTCTCCGTCCAGATTTCCACGAAACTCAACCGGTCCCACACCGTGACCGGCGCGGAAGCCCTGATCCTGCCCACGATGGGCCGGAGCGAGATCGATATCCAGGAGTCCGGCCCGCAGTTCGTCTCGGTAGAGGACACGGTCTGCGCCGTGCACCCCTCCTGGGGCAAGGTTGAACCCGTCTCGCACCATCTGCTCTCCGAGCCGGCGATCGTCAGCAGGCTCGGCAAAGCTCTGGTCGGGGACAGGGTCAAAGCCGACTGGGACGGTTTCGAGACAAACTACGACCTGATCCGGGACCACATCTCGCGGGTGGTCGGCGGCTGTGAGAACTACAACGAGCGGATCCGGCAGGAAGGCGGCTTCATCCTGGCGAACGGGCCACGGGATTCCCGCACCTTCCCCACCCCGACCGGCAAGGCGGTGCTGACAGTCAATGACTTGGAGCACGTAGAGAAGCCGGAAGGCACGCTGATCCTGCAGAGCATGCGCTCCCACGACCAGTTCAACACCACCATTTACGGCCACAACGACCGCTACCGGGGCATCAAGAAGGGCCGCCATGTGGTGTTCGTGAACCCGGAGGACATCGAAGAACTGGGCCTGGCAGACGGCATGTTCGTGGATATCCGCGGCGAGTACCAGGACGGCGTGGAGCGCATGGTCCGCAAGTTCCGGGTGGTCTCCTACCCGACCGCCCGCGGCTGCGCGGCGGCCTACTATCCGGAAGCCAACGTACTGGTGCCGCTGAACCACACGGCCGAAGGCAGCAACACCCCGGTATCCAAAGCCGTGATCGTCAGGCTCGAACCCAGCGAGGACCAGACCCCGGACGGCTCGACCACCGTGGCTTCCGGCGCGGCGGCCCAGCCGCGGTAGGGCGCCCCGCCCCGCGGGCGCACTCCACGGGACACCTCCGCGGGACATGCCCCACCCTGGCCGCGGCCACTGGACATCATGCCACCATGTCCATCCGCGGGTCCCAAGGGAGGGCATGTCCCCCGGGGCAGCCAAACCCTCCACGGACATGCCCCACCCCGGCCGCGGCCACTGGACATCATGCCAACATGTCCATCCGCGGGTCCCAAGGGAGGGCATGTCCCCCGGGGGTGCCCGCTACTGGGCGCGCTTGGCCCAGCCCTTTTCGTCGGGGCCACCGGACTCGCCGTGCTCGCACAATTCGAGTACCTTGTTGGACGCGGTTACCACGGCTTCGTGCGTGCTCTTCCGGCCGTCCGTGGAAGCGGTTCCCGCGGCATACCCCACGATGAACGCGCTAATGGCATCCGCATGCGGCCCGACAGCTTTCAGCGACTCGTCCGCGACCTGGACGATCTTTTCGTGGTCCACCTCCAGGTCAAGGATCTGCAGTGCCTGGATCAGGCGGGCGCTCCAGTGCCGCAGCGAGCTGTCTTCGTCCCGGGTCAAAGTCATTGTTTCTCCTCTTCGTAGCGGTGCATCTGTCGTTCGTCTTCCCCCACAAGGGGTAGCACCGACACCCGGGTTTCGCAACGCGACACAGGCAATCCCGGCCGGGGAATCCGGAGCCGCCTTAGCTCCACAGGGCGACGTGGAACTTCGACCCCCGGCGTTCGAGTCCCCGCGAGCCGCCCGGGGCAACCATGGCGGCGGTCGCATCGGCGGTGCCGGCGAAATGCTGCAGCGCCTGCGCCATGGTCGTGGTCCGGCGGTGGTCCAGGGTGCTCGCCCACCACAATCCGGTGACCGGTGTCCCGACGACGGGCAAGCGGACGAGTGCCCCGCTGTGGAGCTCGGTGCGGACAATGTGGCCGAGCGCCAGCATGATGCCCTCCCCCGCCCTGACCGCCGCCAGGGCCTCCGTCTCGCTGCTGAGCCGGATGACCTCCGGCGCCACCCCCATCGACGCCAGCCACCGGCCCTCTTCCGAACCGGTCTGGATCCCCACCGGTCCGGCAAACCACGGCCGGTCCAGCAGCGTGGCCACGGCCATCGGCCCGTGCAGCCGGGCCAGCGGATGCCCCGCCCCTGCAACCAGGGCACGCTGGTAGCGCAGGAACGGAACGCACTCCAATCCCAGTTCGGTGACGGCGCTACCCGCCGGAGCCGTCGGCCGGGCACCCAGGGCGATGTCATACGCGCGTTCCTGCAGGAGCGAGGCGAGGTCGGCAGCGGACTCCACGACCACGTCCACCGCAGCGCCCGGGACACGCTTGGTGAAGACGTCCAGCAGCCGGCCGGCGGCGTGTTCGGCGAAAGGCGCGGTCGAGGCGATCTTCAGCCGCCCGGCGTCGTTCTTGGCATTGGCGACCTGCCAGCGGGCCTGGTCCGCCAGCCCGACGATGTCCTGGGCATAATCGGCCAGCGCACGGCCGCCCGGAGTCAACGCGATGCCGCCCCCGGCGCGGACAAAGAGCGGGTCGCCGAGGTCCAGACGGAGCGCCGCCAGGGCAGCGGAAACCGCCGGTTCGCTGACGCCGAGGCTCTCCGCTGCAGCGTGCAGCGATCCCAGACGGGCAACCAGGGCGAACGTGCGGAGCTGGCTTAGTGTCATGGCCACGGCGTCATAACCTTTCGCTTAAGACGATATTGACACTCCGTATCAGGCGGGGCAAGACTTGCCTCAAACCGGTGCTGCGCGACGTTGCCAGCGCCCTGGAGTGAGGTAGGGACTATGCAGATTCCGGCTCCTTTCGACTACGTGCGGGCCACCTCCGTGGCCAACGCCCTGGAACTCCTCGCCCGCCACGGCGCGGAATCACGGGTCGTCGCCGGGGGCCACAGCCTCCTGCCGATGATGAAGCTCCGGCTCTCCCGGCCCGAGTGGCTGATCGACATCAACGACCTCTACGAGCTCGACTTCATCCTGCGCGACGGCGGCAAACTCCGCATCGGCGCCCTGACGCGCCACACGACGCTCCTGGAGTCGGACGAAATCGCGGCGCTCTTCCCCATCGTCCGCGACGCCGAAGCCGTGATCGCCGATCCCATCGTGCGGAACCGGGGCACCATCGGCGGCTCACTCTGCCAGGCCGACCCGGCCGAGGACCTGTCCACGGTCTGCGATGTGCTGGGTGCCGAAGCCGTGATCCGGGGACCGGCCGGCGAGCGCATCCTGGCCATGACCGACTTCCACCGCGGACCCTATGAGACGGCGGTCAGCCAGGACGAGCTGCTGTGCGAGGTCCGCATCCCCATCCGGCCCCGTTCGGGCAGCGCCTACGAAAAGGTTGAACGCCGCGTGGGCGACTGGGCAGTCGGCGCCGCCGGCGCGTCCGTCACACTTGCGGCCGACGGCACCATCGCCGACGCCGCCGTCGGACTCACAGCCCTCGGACTCGACCACACCGTCGCCGGCATCGGCGAACTGCTCCGCGGCCAGCAGCCCCGGGAAGAACTGTTCGTGGAGGCCGGACGGCTCGCCGCCGCGGCCTCCGACCCCGTGGCCGACCAGCGCGGCCCGATTGACTACAAACGGCATCTCGCCGACGAACTCACCCGGCGGGTACTGCGGCAGGCCTGTGCCCGCGCCGCCCAGACACAGGAAGGCTGAATCGGATGCAGATCAGCATGACCGTCAACGGCAACGAAGTCACGTCCGACATTGAGCCCCGCGTGCTCCTGGTCCACTACATCCGCGAAGTCCTGGGCCTGACCGGGACCCACTGGGGATGCGACACGAGCAACTGCGGGACCTGCGTTGTCCTGATGGACGGCCAGCCGGTGAAGTCGTGCACCGTCCTTGCGGCGATGGCCGCCGGACACGACATCCGCACGGTCGAGGGCCTCGCCACCGGGGCTACCCTTGACCCGGTCCAGCAGGGCTTTATGGAGGAACACGGGCTGCAGTGCGGCTTCTGCACCCCGGGCATGATGCTGACCGCCCGTGCCCTGCTGGACAAGAACCCGCACCCGGACACCACCGAGATCCGTCAGGCCATTTCCGGACAGATCTGCCGGTGCACCGGCTACGCCACGATCGTCCGGTCCGTGCAGTGGGCCGCCGCCCACCCGGCGGGCGGCGACACCGACGCCACCGTGGACGAGGTCATCGACGGCACGGACACCGTCATCGAGGACATCCCGGCGGAAACAGCGGAAACACAAGAGGCAGAGGTGAAGGCATGACCGTCATCCATGACCGGCCGTCCAACCCGGCGGCCGGCGACGAGGACCGCCCGATCGGCTACGGCCGGATCCAGCGGAAGGAGGATCCGCGCTTTGTCCGCGGCAAAGGCAACTACCTGGACGACATTGTCCTGCCCGGCATGCTGCACGGAGCCATCCTGCGCTCCCCGGTGGCACACGCCCGGCTGGTCTCCATCGACACCACCAACGCCCTCGCCCACCCCAAGGTCCTCGCCGTCATCACCGGAAAGGACCTGCTCGGCCTCAAGCTCGCCTGGGCCCCCACCCTCTCCGCGGATGTCCAGGCGGTCCTCGTGACGGACAAGGTCCGCTTCCAGGGCCAGGAGGTCGCGTTCGTGGTGGCCGAGGACCGCTACGCCGCCCGCGACGCACTGGAACTGATCGACGTCGAATACGACGTCCTGCCCCCGGTCATCGACGCCCGGAAGGCCCTCGACGCCGATGCCCCTGTAATCCGCGACGAGATCGAGGGCAAGACGGACAACCACATCTTCGACTGGGAGATGGGTGACAAGGCCGAAACCGAGGCTGTCTTCGCGAGCGCCGACGTCGTCGTCTCCCAGGAGATGGTCTACCCGCGTGTGCACCCGGCCCCGATGGAGACGTGCGGCGCGATCGCCGACTTCGACGCCGTCGACGGCAAACTGACCCTCTACGAAACGACCCAGGCGCCGCACGCGCACCGCACCCTGTTCGCGATCGTCGCCGGGATCCCCGAGCACAAGATCCGCGTAGTGTCCCCGGACATCGGCGGCGGCTTCGGCAACAAGGTCGGCATCTACCCCGGCTACATCCTCGCCGTGGTCGGCTCGATCGTCACCGGCCGGCCGGTGAAGTGGGTGGAGGACCGCTCGGAGAACCTGATGTCCACCTCCTTCGCCCGCGACTACATCATGCAGGGCGAGATCGCGGCCACCAAGGACGGCAAGATCCTCGGGCTGCGCACCAATGTCCTGGCCGACCACGGCGCGTTCAACGCCACCGCCCAGCCGACCAAATTCCCCGCCGGCTTCTTCTCCATCTTCACCGGCAGCTATGACCTGAAGGCCGCCTACTGCAGTGTCACGGGCGTCTACACGAACAAGGCACCGGGCGGCGTCGCCTATGCCTGCTCCTTCCGGGTCACCGAGGCCGTGTACCTCGTCGAGCGGATGGTGGACATCCTGGCCCGCAAGCTGGAGATGGACCCGGCGGAACTGCGGCTGAAGAACTTCATCAAACCCGAACAGTTCCCCTACACGAACAAAACCGGCTGGGTCTACGACTCCGGCAACTACGAACCTGCCATGCGGCTGTCCATGCAGCTGGCCGGCTACGACGAACTCCGCCGCGAGCAGCGGGAGAAGCGGGAACGCGGCGAATTGATGGGGATCGGCGTCTCCTTTTTTACCGAAACGGTGGGCGCCGGACCGCGCAAACACTTCGACATTGTGGGCCTCGGCATGGCCGACGGCGCGGAGCTGCGGGTCCATCCCACCGGCAAGGCCGTCGTCCGGCTCTCGGTGCAAAGCCAGGGCCAGGGCCACGAGACCACTTTCGCGCAGATCGTCGCCGAGGAACTCGGCATCCCGCCGGAGGACATCGACGTCGTCCATGGCGACACCGACCAGACACCGTTCGGCCTCGGCACCTACGGGAGCCGGTCGACGCCGGTGAGCGGCGGCGCCGTCGCACTCGTCGCCCGGAAGGTGCGGGAGAAGGCGAAGCTGATCGCCGCGGCCATGCTGGAAACCCGGCCGGAAGACCTCGAGTGGGAGAAGGGCCGCTGGTTCGTCAAGGGCGACCCCGGTGCCGGGAAGACCATCTCCGAGATCGCCATGGCTGCCCACGGCACCATGACCCTTCCCGAGGGGATCGACGGCAACCTCGACGCCGAGGTCACCTATGATCCGCCGAACCTGACCTTCCCCTTCGGTGCCTACATCTGCGTGGTCGACATCGATCCGGGCACCGGGCACGTCAAGGTGCGCCGCTTCATCGCGGTGGACGACTGCGGCACCCGGATCAACCCGATGATCATTGAAGGCCAGGTGCACGGCGGACTGACCGACGGCGTCGGCATGGCCCTGATGGAGATCATCGAGTTCGACGCCGACGGCAACTGCCTGGGCGGGTCCTTTATGGACTACCTGATCCCCACCGCGATGGAAGTGCCGGACTGGGAGACCGGCTTCACCGTCACCCCATCCCCGCACCACCCCATCGGCGCGAAAGGCATCGGCGAGTCCGCCACGGTCGGGTCACCCCCGGCGGTCGTAAACGCCGTCGTTGACGCGCTGGCGCCCTACGGGGTGGTTCACATGGACATGCCGTGCACCCCGGCCCGGGTCTGGGCCGCCATGCAGGGCCGGGCAAGGCCGCCGATCTAAGATGAGCCCGACTGCAGATTCCCTCCCGGCCCGGGCGAACGACCTTGCCTCCCGCCGTGAGCCGTTCGTGCACGCCACTGTGGTCCGCGCCCAGCATCCCACCAGCGCCCACGCCGGCGACACCGCGCTGGTGCTGCCCAGCGGCGAGATCCAGGGTTTCGTTGGCGGAAACTGCGTCGAGTCCTCGGTGCGGGAGTACAGCCTGCAGGTCCTGGCATCGCAGGAACCCCTCCTGCTGCGTGTGGTCCCCGGCGAACCGTCCCGCACTGCCGGGGAGGGCGCGGTTGAGGTCTCCAACCCGTGCCTGAGCGGCGGGGCGATCGAGATCTTCCTCCAGCCGCGCATCCCCGCACCCCGGGTCGTTGTGATCGGCACGACGCCCGTGGCCCAGGCCCTGGCGACCCTCGGCGCCGGCGTGGGACTGGCCGTGGAACTCACCGACGGGGAATCCGCGGCTCCGCGGGCCGACGACGCGGCGCTGATTGTGGCCTCGCACGGCAAAGCGGAGGAAGTCGCGCTCGAGGCCGCCCTGCGCGCCGGGGTGCCCTATGTTGCGCTCGTGGCCAGCGGGACGCGGGGCGCCGCGGTACTGGAATCCCTCGACGTCGACCAGGCGCAGCGCACACGCGTCTTTACCCCCGCCGGGCTGCAGCTCGGCGCCCGCACCCCCGGCGAGATCGCGCTCTCGATCCTGGCGCAGCTCATCCAGGAGCGGGCCAAATCCCGGCACGCCACCCCGGTGACGGCCGCGGAGGCGGCGGCGGATGCCCCGGCGACGGCAATCGACCCCGTGTGCGGCATGACCGTCGCCGCCGCGGACTCCTCCCTGCAATTCGAGCACAACGGAGTCACCGTGTACTTCTGCTCGCCCGGCTGCCGTGCGGCCTTCCGCAAAGATCCGGAGCGCTATGCCCTCACCCTCTGAACGCCCAGCCACCATGCACCGGACGGCGGGGGTGATCCTGGCGGCCGGGGCGTCGCGGCGTCTTGGCCGGCCCAAGCAGCTGCTCCCCTACGGCCACGGCGTCCTCCTCGACGCCGTGCTGGCCACCGCCCGGGACTGCGGCTTCGACCAGACCGTGCTGGCCCTGGGCGGCGCAGCCGGGGAGGTGCAGCGCGCGGTGGACACCACCGGCTGCGAGATCGTTCTCAACCCGGACTTCGGCGAGGGCTGTTCCTCCTCGATCGCCGCCGGCATTACCGCGCTCCACCCGGACACGGTCGCCGCGGTTCTCCTGCTCGGGGACCAGCCGGGCGTGCGGGCCGTCACCGTACGGGCACTGCTGGAACGCCTGTTCAGCGGCGGGGAACGCACCGGCCGGGGCGCTCCCGGCATCGCCGTCTGCCGTTACGACGACGGCGTCGGCCACCCCTTGGCGTTCACCCGGCGGATGCTCCCGGAACTGGGCTCCCTGCACGGCGACAAGGCCGTCTGGAAGCTGCTGGAGCAGCGGGCAGGCGACGTCGTCGAACTCCCCGTTCCGGGACCCATCCCGCTGGACGTTGACACGGAAGAGGACTACCGGCGGGTCCTGGCCGGTCTGGAAGGCGCACTATGAACACCGCGGCGCGCACCGGCGCGGAGGAGGATGTCCAGCGCAGGGTTCCCGACGTCGCATCCCTGATGTCGGCGCTGGACAGCAACGACTACCTGGCCGACGTCGGGCTGGCCACGGCGCTGTTCCTGGCCGTGCGGCTGCCGCAGCCCATCCTGCTGGAGGGCGAGGCGGGCGTCGGCAAGACCGAGGCGGCGAAGGCCCTGGCCGAACTGCTGGACACACCGCTGTACCGGCTGCAGTGCTACGAGGGAATCGACGCCGGCGAGGCCCTCTACGAGTGGAACCACCAGCGTCAGCTGCTCGGAATCCGGCTCGCGGAAGTCCGGGACGCCTCCGTTACCGAAACGGACCTCTTCGGCCCGGAGTACCTGCTGCGCCGGCCGCTGCTGCAGGCGATCGAACACCCCGGCCCGCGCCCCGCGGTCCTCCTGCTGGATGAGATCGACCGGGCCGACGCCGAGTTCGAGGCGTTCACCTTCGAACTCCTCGCCGAAGCCGCGGTCACCATCCCGGAGCTTGGCACCATCCGGGCCACCCACCCCCCGATCGTGATCCTGACGTCCAACCGGACGCGGGACCTGCACGACGCCCTGACCCGGCGCTGCCTCTACCACTGGATCGACTACCCCGGGCCGGAGCGGATCGCGGAAATCGTGCGCCGCCGTGTGCCCGCCAGCAGCGGCCCGCTGGCACTTCAGGCGGCTGCGGTGATCACCAAGCTGCGCACCCTGGACCTCGCCAAACCGCCGGGGATCTCCGAGGCCATCGACTGGGTGTCCGCCCTGGCCGTGCTGGGCATCGAGCACATCGACGCCACGACGGCGGACCGGACTCTCGGCGCGATCGTCAAGAACCGCGATGACCTGGAGCTGGTCGGAGCCCGCGGGGCCGACTGGCTCGTCGCCGGCACGGGCGGGTGAGCCCGGTGATGGCCCGGACCAGGCAGGACACGGCCGCCGCACCCCCCACGGTGGAGGCCGCCACCCTGTCCGCAGCGTTCGTTACCGCCCTGCGCCGGGCCGGGCTCTCATGCTCACCCGACCGGGCCGTCCGGCTGGCCGAGGCGCTCCGCCTGATCCCGCCCACCGACGTCGAGCGGCTCTACTGGGCGTCCAGGGTGGTGCTGGTGTCCGCCCACGGACAGCTGCCGGTGTTCGACGCCGTTTTCTCCGCGGTCTTCCGCGGCGGCTTCGTACCGTCCGCACACCGCACCAGCGCCGCGCGCCCGTCACCGCCGGGCAGCCCCGAGCAGGCACACGCCCGGCCCTCCCCGGCCGGGGACCGCACCCCCGGACAGGCGCCGGCTTCACAGCAGACGGCGCCGGCGGTTGCCTGCGCGGGTCCGGACGCCAACGGTGACCCGAACGCCCCGGAACGGGAAGCCGTGCTGGCCATGGCCTCCACCGAGGAACGACTGCACGGGATGTCCTTCGCGCAGCTCACCGAGGCGGAAGTCCTGGAAATTAGGCGGCTGGCGTCCCGGCTGCTGCTCGCCACCCCCACGCGCCTGAGCCGGCGCACCCGCAAGTCCAGCCACAGCAGCGCCCGGCTGGACGTCCGCGCGACGGTCCGCGCGGCCCGTCGCTCGGGCACCGGCACCACGCGGCTGTTGTATGCCCGGCGCCGGGAGCAGCGCCGCAAGCTGGTGATGCTGTGCGACGTCTCCGGCTCCATGGAACCCTATGCGCGGATCTTCGTCTCGCTCCTGCAGGGCGCCGTGGCAACGGCCGGCGCCGAGGCCTTCGTGTTTTCCACCCGGCTGACGCGCCTGACCCGGCAACTGGGGCTGCGCGATCCGGACACGGCCCTGGCCCGTGCCGCCGAGGCCGCCCCGGACTGGGCCGGCGGCACCCGGATCGCCGACAGCATCCGGCACTTCGTCGACGAACACGGCCGCCGGGGCCTGGCCCGTGGCGCGGTGGTGGTGATCTTCTCAGACGGCTGGGCGCAGGAGGACCCCGCACAGGTGGCAGCCCAGATGGCGCGCCTGCGGCGCCTGGCGCACCGGATCATCTGGGTCAATCCGCGCAAGGCCGCCCCGCACTACCAGCCGCTGGTGGGCGGCATGGCAGCGGCCCTGCCGTACTGCGACGCCTTCGTCAGCGGACACAGCTACACGGCGTTGGCAGAGGTGGCGGCCGCAATCCGCGGCGACGGCCAGTCATCACTCAAGGGAAGAGGGAACTAATGCAGATCAACAGCACTTTCTCGGTCGTCGCACCGATCGACACCGTCTGGGACACCATCATGGACTTCGAACGGGTGGCCGGCTGCGTTCCCGGCGCCAAGATCCTGAACAAGCTTTCGGACGATGCCTACCAGGTGGGCATGACCGTGAAGCTGGGCCCGGTGAACATGCAGTACAAAGGTCTGCTCATCGTCATCGAGCGCAACACCGACGAACACCGCGCCGTGCTCGGCGGCAAAGCCCAGGAAACCCGCGGCCAGGGCACCGCGGAGGCCACCGTGACCCTGCTTTTGACCGAGGAGGCCGGCGGCACCACGCGGGGCACCGTCAACGCCGATCTCTCCCTTTCCGGCAAGGCCGCTGCGATGGGCAAGGGCGTGATCGGCAGTGTCACCGAACAGATGATGGCCCTGTTCGCCAGCAACCTGCAGGCCATGATCACCGCCCCCGGCGCGCCCGGAACCGCGCCGGCGGAAGAAGTTCCCGGCCCCGTCCCAGCGACGGAGGCTGCCGCAGCGAAGGTCGCCGCAACGACCGCCCCGGCACCGGCGCCGGAACTCCCCGGCGTCCCGGCGAGCGCTGTTCCCGCGGCCGCCCCGAAGGTTTCCGCCCCCGCCGCGGTGTCCGCCCCGGCCGGGAGCCTGGACGCCCTCAGCCTCGCGAAGGGAATCGCGGCGGAGCAGCTGTCCAACCCCGGCAAGGTCCTGGCACTCGTGGTGGTGGTGGCGTGCGTCTCCTACTGGGCGGGCCGGCGATCCGCCTTCCGGCTGATCCGGGCGATCGGAAGGCTGAAGACCGATCGTGCGTGATGTCCTGGCAGCCATGATGCCGGGCTGGCAGAAGGGTGACACCGCCGGCCTGGCCACCGTGGTCAGCACCTTCAAATCAGCCCCGCGGCTCCCTGGCGCGTCCATGCTCGTCACCGCCGGCGGCGAAGCGGTCGGCTCGGTATCCGGCGGCTGCGTCGAGGGCGCCGTGTACGAGCTGGCCACGCAGGTCAAGGACGATGGCGCCCCCGTACTGGTGCGCTACGGGATCAGCGACGACGACGCGTTCGCCGTCGGCCTGACCTGCGGCGGAATCATCGACATCTTCGTCGAGCCGGTATCCCGGCACAGCTTCCCGGAACTCGACGCCGTCCGGCAGGACATCGCCGGGCAGCGGCGCGTAGGGGTCGCCACGGTGATCGAGCACCCGGACAGCGGCTGGCTGGGCCGGCACCTGGTTGTGCGGCCGGACGGCTTCGACGGTGACCTCGGTTCCGTGCGCGCCAACCATGCCGTGGGCGACGACACGCAGGGCTTACTCGCCGCCGGCCGGTCCGGCATCCTGAGCTACGGCCCCGACGGGGAGCGGCTGGACAGCGGCATGCGGATCTTCTTCGCGAGCTACGCCCCGCCGCCACGGATGCTGGTCTTCGGCGCCATCGACTTCGCCTCGGCGCTGGCCCGGCTGGGCACCTTCCTGGGCTACCGCGTCACGGTGTGTGATGCCCGGGCTGTTTTCGCCACCCCGGCGCGCTTCCCGGACGCGGCGGAGGTCGTCAACGCCTGGCCGCACCGCTACTTCGCCGAGCAGCTGGAAAAGGGCCTGGTGGATGAACGCACCGTACTCTGCGTCCTCACGCACGATCCCAAGTTCGATATCCCGCTGCTGGACGTTGCCCTGCGCGGCCCGCCGATCGCCTTCATCGGTGCCATGGGTTCGCGCCGGACCCACGCGGACCGGATCGCCAGGCTGCGGGAGGCGGGCCTGGGCGAGGACGAGCTGGCGCGGCTGCACAGCCCGGTGGGCCTTGACCTGGGTGCCCGGACCCCGGAGGAGACCGCGGTGTCCATCGCCGCGGAGTTCATTGCCAAGCAGTGGAGCGGCAGCGGGGAGCCACTCCGGCAACTCGACGAGCGGATCCACCACGACGACCCGCATTGACCGGTCACCGTGATCGAAAACGATGTCCTGCGCTGGGGGCTGATGGCACTGCTGCTGGCAGCGTCCCTGTACGCAGCGTTCAGAGCAGGACGGCAGTCCCCGCCGGCCACCCGGGCCGGCTATGGACTCCATGCCGCGATGATGATCGCCATGATGCCGATGCTCGTGCCCGGGCTCCGGTGGCCCGCACTCCCCCAGATCGTGTTCTTCGGCTTCGCCGCATGGTGGTTCATCCTCCGCGCCGTCGCCCGCCGGCCGGTGCAGGTCGCCGGGCTGCAGGTTCCCGCCGCCGGGCCGGGGCACGGCCGCGGCGCGCTGCTCTCAGCCGGCCCGCCCTCGTTCTGGCGCGTGCCTTCGGGCTCGCCGCAGCCGTGTGGGGGCTGCTCCTGTTCCGGCGGCTCCGCGGGCCCGGCCGTCCCCGCAGCGGCGACGCGTTTCTGGAACTCGTGGGCGCGGCGTCGATGGCCGTCATGTTCGCGGCGCTCGCGGTCTGACGGATGAGGACTTAAACCGCGGAACGTGACGCTCCGGGACGTGTCGGGCGTGAGGCGACCTGGCCGCCGTCGGGCGTAAGCTCATCCCATGGCGAGATACTTCGATGTTCACCCCGAAAACCCCCAGGCCCGCTCCATCAGCCAGGCCGTGGAAATCGTCCGTTCGGGCGGGCTCATCGCCTATCCCACCGACTCCTGCTACGCGCTCGGCGCGCAGCTGGGGAACAAGGAGGCGCTGGACCGGATCAGGACCATCCGCCACCTCGATGCCAAGCACCACTTCACCCTGGTCTGCAAGGACTTTGCCCAGCTGGGCCAGTTCGTGCAGATCGACAACGATGTGTTCCGCAGCATCAAGGCCGTCACTCCCGGGAGCTACACCTTCATCCTGCCTGCCACGAAAGAGGTTCCCAAGCGGCTGCTGCACCCGAAGAAGAAGACGGTCGGCGTGCGTATCCCGGACAACCCGGTGGTCCAGGCGTTGCTGGCGGAACTGGGCGAACCGCTGCTCTCCAGCACGCTGTTGCTCCCGGACGAGGAAGAGCCGCTGACCCAGGGCTGGGAGATCAAGGAACGGCTGGAACACGTCGTGGACGCCGTGATTGATTCCGGCGACTGCGGCGCGGAGCCGACGACGGTGATCGACTACTCCAGCGGCGTGGCCGAAATCGTCCGGCGCGGCATGGGCGACCCGTCCCGCTTCGAGTAGGCGCCCTGCCGGCCCTACGCGGTCTCGGCTGACGTTGCGACGCCGGACGCCCGGTTCCGCAGCCAGCGCCGCGACAGGTCCACCACCGCGATGAGTCCCGCGAGCGGCGTGAGCACAGCTGCGGCGTAGACAAACAGCAGCCAGCTGAGCGTGGTCAGCAGCGTCTGGTGGTTGCTCAGCAGCGACAGCCCGCCGAAGAGCCCTATGGCCCAAAACAGGACCACTCCGGCCAGCACCGCCGCCGAGGGAAAGTACTCGTTCGTGGCGGCGCTTTTCACAGTGCTCTGCAAAATTGTCAAGGTTTTCATGGACCCTCCTCATACCGGGCGGTGGGGGAAAGTCCGCCGGGGTCATTCCAAGTATGGGGCCCGCCGCGCCCGGATTTTCGTCGAAAACCCGGCACGTGACGAAGCTAACTTAGCGGCGCGTCCGGGTACGAAATCGCGCTGCTTATCAGGATCGGGGACGAAGGCCCTGGCGACGTCGGGAAGCGTCCGTCCGGGAAGGGACCCCGCGAACTGTCGCACGGCGGTCGAGGCACTGGAACGGTAGGTGATGTACTTCGGACCGGCGGGCTATCGTGGTGCCATGCCCAGCCAATTAGCTGTAATTGCCATCGACGCGATCCGGCCACAGGTGGTGGCCGACTTCTGGTGCGCCGTCCTCGGCCGGCATGTTGTCGAAGAGGATAGCGACATCATCAGCATCGCGCCGCAGGATAAGGCCCGCCCTTCCATTGACGTGGTCGCGGTGCCCGAGGGCAAGGCCGTCAAGAACCGGCTGCATTTCGACCTCCGGGCTGACGGCGTATCCACTGCCGAGGAGCTCGAGCGCCTGCTCGCGCTCGGCGCGCAGCGCAAAGACGTGGGCCAGGGCCCGGACGCCAGTTGGGTGGTACTGGCTGATCCCGAGGGCAACGAGTTCTGTCTGTTGTCCCGATCCGTCCAGGACGTCGAACATCAGGAATGAGGCTCGGCACGGAACGGCACCAGCGGTTGCCGTGGGAAATTCCGTGCGCAATGACGGGGGTTGGTGGCGTGAGGAACCGCCCTATCGCGCACCCGTGTTCGTTCTCACCCATCATCAACGCGAGCCCCTGGAAATGCAGGGCCGCACAACGTTCAGGCGGTGCGTCCTGCATCCTAGGCAATGGGGCAAAGTCTATCGGTAACTTGCGGAGTAGCTTTTGAACAAATAGCTCCAATGACCCGCTCGGTAGCCTAGGGACCAATGAACCCTTTTGGACTGTCGGACCATCAGCTCGCAGCCTTCGCCGGCCCGGTACTGGAATATCTTCCTGCCGAGTACGACGCCGAAAGCGCAGCGCAGGCCGAGATCGACGACGTCGGGTCCCTCGCCGCTCTTGCGTCACCGGACGTCGTGGCGGCCAGAATCGCCCGGCTGGGTCCCGTCATCAGCGCCGGGGACATGGCCGAGCGGCTGCTTGAAGCCAGCGCCGAGCGCACCGTCATTTCGGGCCTCAGATACCTCAACCTCGATCCGGCCTTCCCCTTCGTGGCAGTCAAAACTACTGCCCGGGTGAACGACGCCGAGGCTGTCGATTCACTGGCCGCCCGGGTAGCCGGCGCCTACCGCGACGTTGGAGTGCGTGGCTTCACGTTCTGGGAGCAACCAGGCCTCCATCAATCCTCTACGGAAAACTGGGCAACAGTCATGGCCGGGTCAGTTCGCCTGGCAGCCAGAGCTGACGAGCGGGACCTGACCGGGGCTCTGACGATCTCCTGGCCTGAAGCGGCAACTGACGTGTTGGCCGATTACCAGTCCGAACATCAGGCGTGGCGTGCGGTTGCCCCAGAGCTTGCCTCCTTTGTTTCAGAGTCCGACCAGGAAGGGCTCCAGGAAGCCGCAGACCAGGGCCTGTTGATGGCCCTGCGGGACGATCACGGCTTTGCCGGACTGGCGGCTGCCACAATCTCGCCACTCTTCGGCAGACGTGGGGTCTGCATGCTGGAAATGTTCCTAACGGAACGTTGGCGTGGCAAAGGCTTGGCTCCGGCGGTAGAGTCCTCGTTCCTGGCCGGTCAACGCTCGGGGGCGGATACAGTCTGGGGCCAGATCCACGCAGGAAACCTGCCCTCGTTGCGCACGGCTCTGAAGCTGCGCCGGCGGCCGGTCCAGCAGGAGTACTTCGTCAGCCTGACCACGTACTGAAGGTACCGGTCCCGCGGCTTGGGATAGTCGCAATTGACCAAAGAATATCGGTAACTCGCGGAGTAGCCCCTCTACCCTCAGCCGGCTTCGAGGACGAAGAAGATGAAGGACAGGAACGCTGTTCTTTCGCCGTTGAGGATGCGCGGCGGAAGGAGTTCGTGCGGTGTCTCTGGAGCTGGCCCCGGTTCACTCACGGTGGCTACGCGGTATCCGGCCGACGTGAAGGCGTTGATCATCGCGTGAAGTGGTCGGTGCCAGAAGGTCAGGACCGCAGGCTCCCCATCGAACTCGTAATCCTCCGAATACTGCCGGATGGCGAAGTAGTCCTCGGTTGGATGGTTGATCACGCTGACCGTGGGGTGGTTGACCGACAGGATCAGGCGACCGCCCGGCGTCAGCACGCGCCGCAGTTCGGCAAGTGGTGCTGACCAGTCCTCCAGATAGTGCAGGACCAAGGACGAGACAACGTCGTCGAAAGAGTCATCGGCGAAAGGGAGCGGTTTGCTGAGGTCGGCCACGTACAGGTCCGCGGTAGCGCCCAATCGCTGTCTTGCCAGTTCGAGCATCGCAGGACTGGAATCGAGGCCGGTCATGATCGCGCCTTTCGCGCTCAGTGCCGCGGACAACGGCCCGGAGCCGCACCCAGCGTCGAGGACACGGTGACCGGTCACGTCGCCGGCAAGTTCAATCATCGCCGGCCGTTCGTAGTAGGCGTTGAGGAGGCTGGACTCGTTCTCAGCCGAGTAATTCTCGGCGAAATCGTCGTAGTGGTTGGCCTTCACTGCTCTTCCCTTCAGGCGAATTCTCACGGGCGGGACAATAGGGTTGACCTTAGCAAGCGAGATTCGTCGACTGTCCCTTCCCTTTACGGAACAGCCCTTACTGTCGTTGATACCTTCGCCAGGGGTGGTTGTGATCCGTCGCTTCCTGCCCCAAATCGTGACAGGGCGCGGCACGTGTGCGCCCCCTCTGCCTGGCAACGCGGCAACTCCGTATTATCGCGCGGAGGCCGTCGGCGTCCTGTCACCCCTGCGGAGCCAATTCCTGCAACGCTGCACTAGGCTCCGGTTATGCCTCTCATAAATCGCTGGCTTCATACTGCGAACGGACAGGTGTCTCACAGCTGGTCTATGGCCGTGCCTGCGGACCAGATCTGGTGGGGTCTCACCGACCCTGAGGCGTTGCCGCGCTGGCTTGGGAAACTGACTTCTGGGAAATTCGTTGTCGGCAATTCCGTAACCATTCAACATGCCGAGGGCTATTTCTGCACCAGCCGTATTCAGGAATGTGAACCGGAACGGATTCTTAGCATGACATGGTCGTTCCCAGACGAACCACCCTCGCATGTGAAGATTGTGCTCACTCCAGCCGGCGCGTCGACACACTTGGCGTTGCAGCACGACGGGCTCGGAATCGAGGCTGTCGACTACCTGCCTGGTTGGCACACACACCTTCTTTACCTTGAAGCGCTGCTCCTGGGTCAGCCCCGCTCCATGGCCGACTTTTGGTCCACATATGACGGACTCACCGACTCCTAAGTTTTAGCCAGGCGTGGATGAAACCTGATGCAGGTGACCCCTATGGTTGTGTGAACTTGACTGGGGCCCACCAGGACGGCCCCGAGCGGTGACTACCTGCTGGCTTGCAGCAGTGTTGGTTCTCGTAGGCGGTCGTTTTCCGTACAAGGTATTTCACCCGTGCCGCCCACGAGCAGCGGCCGGGGTCCAGGAAGTACGACGCATGCCGGTCGAGGATATGAGGGTGCGTTCGGCATGACCTGAAGACGCGTCCGAGGTGCGTCGGCTTTCGCCACGGAAACGGCGCTGTGCTCTAGGCGCCTGGCTAAATGGAGCGACCCCGGAGGCACCGATGACATACAAGTGGGCGAAGTCTGCTCAATGTCAGCACCCGGGGCTACACTGGATAGATCGAACATATATTCGAATAAGGGTGTGTTGTGGGCGTAATCATCGGGCCCCGCGTGATAGACGCGGGCACTTCTCTTTTGTCGGTCCTGATCTCGCCGGTGCAGGTCGCCGCCGGCTACCCCTCTCCGGCCCAGGACTACTTTGACGGCCGCATCGACCTCAACGAACATCTCATCAAAGACATCACCAGCACGTACGTCGTCCGGGTGTCCGGCGACTCCATGGAGGGCGCGGGGATCAGCGACGGCGACGAACTGATCGTCAACCGGGCACTCGAGCCGCGCGACGGCTGCGTCGTCATCGCAGTCCTCGATGGGGAACTCACGGTCAAGCGGCTGCGCCTGACGGCTTCGGGCGTGGTGCTTCAGGCAGACAACCCCCGCTACCCGGACATCAGAGTCCCGGGCCTGTCGGACTTGGTTATTTGGGGTGTCGCGACCCGCTGCCTGCACCATGTCTAGGGCCGTACCCGGGCGTGGCAGCATCGCCCTGGTTGACGTGAACAGCTTCTATGCCAGCGCCGAACGCGCCTTCGACCCCTCCCTGGAGGGCCGTCCGCTGGTGGTCCTCTCCAACAACGACGGCTGCGCCGTCACCCGCTCCCCCGAGGCCAAGGCACTCGGGATCCCCCTGGGCGAGCCCTGGTTCAAGCTCGCACCGCGGGCCAAGGAATGGGGGCTCGTGGCACGATCCAGCAACTACGAGCTCTACGGGGACATCAGCGCCAGGGTGATGGAACTCCTCGGCCGCTACTCGGCCTGGCTGGAGGTCTACAGCATCGACGAGGCATTTCTGGGCGTCAGCGGCACCCCGGAGGAGCTTCAGCGGCTGGGGCACACCATGAAGACGGCGGTGCGCCGGAACGTCGGTGTTCCCGTCTGCGTGGGCATCGCCGGCACCAAGACGCTGGCGAAGCTGGCCAACAAGTGGGCCAAACACAACCCGGCATTCGACGGCGTCTGCCACTGGGATGCCGTGCCCGCTGGCCATCGGGAGAAGCTCATGGCGGGCCTGTCCGTGGTCGAACTCTGGGGAGTCGCGACGCGGCTGACCAAACGGCTCAATGCCCTGGGCATCCATTCGATCCTGGACCTCGCGCGGGCGGACCCGGTCAGGATCAGGGACCGCTTCTCCGTAGTGCTGATGCGGACCGTGCTGGAACTCCAGGGAACTCCGTGCATCCCCCTCGAGCAAGAGCGGATCGGCCGCGACCAGCTGATCTTCAGCCGTTCCTTCTCAACCCCGATCACCACCAGCGCCGGTCTTCGCCAGGTCCTCGGCGTGTATGCCCAGCAGGCCAGTGCCCGGCTGGCGAGGCACGGGCTGCAGGCAAAGGTGCTGACGGCCTTCGCCGCCACGTCCTATTACAGCCTGCAGCCCAGTTCGCATCCCTCGGTGTGCGTCTCTCTGCCCATGCCCACCGCTGACCCGGTCCTCCTGGCGAGGGCGGCGTATGCCCTGCTTCCCCGGATCGAGAACGGCATCAGGTACGTCCGCGCCGGGATCATGGTCACCGATCTGCGCCCCACCGGCAACCAGGCACCGCTGGAGATCTTCGAGAACCCGCACGAGGAACGCGGCATCGGCTCGCTGCTGGAGGAGGTCAGCCGGCGGTACGGACGCGGCTCCATCGGGCTGGGCCGAGCCGGAATCCGGGGCGGGCCGGACTGGAGCATGAAACGCGACATGTTGTCCCCGCGGTACACGACCCACTGGGCCGAACTCCCGGTCGTCAAAGCGGGGTGACTGCCCGGGTTGGCCGCGTGCAGCAGGGCACCGGGTGTCGTCAGACGGCGGCGGCCAGCGCCTGTTGCAGGAAGGAGTCGAGCACCCGGCCGGCATTCTCCTGCATGCGCCGGGATTCCTCTGCGGCAGGCTGCGTGCATTTAGGGCCGTGAAGCCGTTCACCCAAATAGAGCAGGGCCGCCAGGACTTCCGAGAGCTCGGTGTTTCCCTCGGCGCGCTGCCGCAACAATCTCAGGTGGGCAGCCCGCAGCGCCGGTCCCGGCGTGCAGCCCAGGTCGCGGTCGAACAGCCGGCGGCAGCGTTCATAGGCGTTCAGCCCCTCCACAGGCAGTCCCGCCTGCTCGTATCCCGCGACAAGGATGGTCCAGGCCCGTTCATTAAGCGGCTCACACCGGATGGCAGTCTGTGCCAGCGAGACGGCGAGCTCGGGTTTGTCGAGGAACGCTGCGGTCTCTGCCGCGAGAATCTGGGCGGCGACTTTCTCGGCAGCGTGGCGGGTCCGCGCCTCCTCTGCCCAGTCGGCCACGAGTTCAAAGCCCAGCAGCGGCTCTGCCGCCAACTCCAGGGCCTGCATCGAGAGCACATGCGCCTCAGCCGGCGGGGACTGCCGGGCCGCGCGGACAAGCTCGTGAAACGCAGACAGGTCGAGTTCCACCAGCTGTGGGTCAAGCACGTAGCCGCCGTTCGCGGTGCGAAGCGGACCCGATTTGGTGTTGCCTGGCTGGATCGCCCGGCGAATGCCACTGACGTAGCTCTCCAGGGTGGCGACCGCGCCGTCGCTGGCCTGGGGTCCCCACAGTAGCTCCACGAGGCGCGCCTTGGAGACCGGTGTCCCCAGATTCAGCAAAAGAATCTCCAGAATGTGTCGCGGCTTGCAGCCTCCCATGTCCGCAGCTCTGAGTACCGCGCCATCTCGCCGGACCTCGAATGTTCCGAATAGTCGAACCGAAATTGCCGGCGAGGAGCCGCTCAACTTGTCCACCATGATCTCCGTTTTCCCCAGGCATCATATATTCGTATTACGGAGAGCCAGAAGGAATTATTGGAACGACGTGCTGAGACTCACTTCCTTCGACTTTCTACGAAAACCGTGACACGCAAAAGGGGGCGCAACAAGGAATGTAGCTACCCGATCCTTTGCCGCCCGGAAAGTCGGGTACACCGCAGAACGCCACCGAGTATCCAACGAACACAATGCGAGTACTTAGTGCATGGGGCAGGTATTCGCACTCCCGGGCATCGGCACGGCGTCGAGTAGGCGCCCCAGTGGGCTTGGCCGGGACGGGAAACCCCCCGTTACGTCGAGTCGTCGCAGGCCAGAGGGCCCCTCCAGGATCAGCGTGCGGCAGTTCAGATGCACCCGTCCCCGGGTCGCCCGCACCCTCCCGGGGGGCCTCGAGGGTTGAACGGAACGGGATCGGCACCCTGGCGCACCTCACAGGATGTGAATGAAAATTCCCGGATTACCTTTTGTACCGGTGATTGTCGGCAGAGCTGAAATGCCGCATCATTCCCGCCCTAACGCTGGAATGTAAATTTCCGCGCTCATCCGCATTCCCCGGGGTCCCGCGATGCCAACACCCGCGGCCCGCCCAACAGTAAAAACGGCTACTTCCGAGGGGACACTTAACCCAACAGCGCCGGGGGCACACCAATTGTCTAGGAAATCAGCGGATTTGCTGCCGGTGGCATGGAAGACTGATTTTTCGGCCAATGCGAGGCAGTTCCCCGAACTGCTTCCTGCCCCGGTCACCACCGGCCTCGCCGTCTGAGCCCGGCGCTCCCGGCCCCGCAGAGAATGGCGCCGGATGAACTGCCACCCGGGCGGCAGTTCATCCGACGGGCAATCCGCCGCTAGGCTCAGAAGAGATCAGCCTTTCAGCCACAGGAGAACCTACGTGAACCCAGCGTCCGCTTCACCCGATCTTCTGCCTGCGCTGGGCCTGAGCTGGGGCATCAAGCGCAGCTTCATCGACTACATCACCAGCCTGCCGGACGGGTCCGTTTCGGCGACCGCCGGGGCGACCGTGGCCGAATCGTTCATGTTCTGCTTCAGCCCCGAATCGTCCGACTACGACGTCGCGCGCGGCACCGGCGTGCTGCGCTTCCGGGGTGACGTCCGGCTCGGCGGCCACCACGGCATGCTGCTGGTCCGGCTGCTGGACCCGTGGATTAGCTTCACGAGCGGCAGCGGCGTGCTCTCCATCAGCACCGGCGACGGCGGCGGCCAGGACCGCACCGTCGTCGGGTTCCTCAGCCCGTCGAAGCCCCGGGACGCCGACGGTCTCCTTGTCTGGGAACACGTCGACGTCGTCATTTCCCCGGAAGGGTCCGAACTCTTCGACGGCCAGTACGCCGCCGGGCAGCCGATGGATCCGCTGGTCATCCGGGTTACCAGCTAGGAAAACCGCGGCGATTGCGCCCCTGCCCCGCCAGCAGGTCCGGCTCAGGGCAACGACGGCATCCTAGGGCTTCAGACCAACCTTGATGCAGCCGTCCTCCTTTTTCTGGAACATTTCGTAGGCGGCAGCAGCGCCGTTGAGGGAGACCTCGTGCGTCTTCAGGTCCATGACGCCGAGCGGGTCGCTTGGGTCTTCCACGATCGGGAGCAACTCGTCCGTCCAGCGGCGGACGTTGCACTGGCCCATCCGGAACTGCAGCTGCTTGTCGAACATGGTGAGCAGCGGCATCGGGCTGGCTGTGCCCCCGTAGACGCCGCTGAGCGATACGGTGCCACCGCGGCGGACCGCATCGATGGACGCGTACAGGACCGACATGCGGTCCACACCGGCCGTCTCCCTCACCTTTTTGGCCAGCACGTCCGGCAGCAGGCCGACCGCGTTCTGGGCGAATGCGCCCACCGGGGAGCCGTGCGCGTCCATCCCCACGGCGTCGACGACGGCGTCGGGACCCCGGCCGTCGGTCAGCTCCCGGAGCTCGTTCCCGACGTCCTTGGTGAAGTCAATGGTCTCGATGCCGTGGCGCTGGGCCATCTGGCGGCGTTCGGGCACCGGTTCGACGGCGATGACCCGGTGCCCCAGATGGCGTCCGATCCGGCTCGCAAACTGGCCCACGGGGCCAAGACCGAAGACGGCCAGGGTTCCCCCGGTGGGGACGTCCGCGTACTTTACGCCCTGCCAGGCGGTGGGGAGGATGTCCGAGAGATAGAGATAGCGCTCGTCCGGCAGTTCGTGGCCCACCTTGATCGGGCCGTAGTCGGCGTGCGGAACCCGCAGAAATTCAGCCTGGCCACCGGGCACCGAGCCGTAGAGTTCGGAGAACCCGAAAAGGCTAGCGCCGCTGTTGTGGGAATGTACCTGCGTGGTCTCGCACTGGGACTGCAGCCCCCGCTTGCACATCCAGCAGTGCCCGCAGGAGATGTTAAACGGAATGACGACGCGGTCGCCGGGCTTGAGGTTCGTGACGTCCGCGCCAACTTAACGCGGCAGCCCGCACGGAACAAGCACCTAGGGGAGCTGAAGCCCGACATCGGACCCGGTGGCGGCCGCCGGACTCCTAAACTTGGGGCACCTGGGCAGCGGAACCGAAAAGCCAGCCGGAGACGTCGCTGCGCAGCACAAAATGCGGTCCACCCGTGGCACTGACACTGCCGGTGGGAACGTAGTAACCCCGGCCCGCACCCGGACCGCCCGCCGCACGGTCAAGGGCATCGGTGAGGTGCCGGGGCAGGTGACCTGCCGGTCCGAGGGCCCGGAGGCCGTCAAATTCCTCGGGCGAGAGCCTTCCGAGTACTGCGGCGATATCGGCCATCACGAATCCCTTCTGGCGGACGGTGCTTGAAGAATCAGCCTAGGACCGCCGCATGAACGCCACGTGAAATCCGGGCGACGATCATCGAACACCTGCAAAGCCCGGGCGGAATCCGCTAGTTGGCGTTGTGTGGGTGTGCGTATTGTGCGCGTCGGTGTTGCGAGTGTCACTGCACGCCGGCCCTCTACACCCAGCAAATTAACGGCTGGATGCTGTACCGTTCAATCCCGGGAAACCCAGAACAACGGAATCGAGAATTAACCAGGTGGCAACCGACTATGACGAAGTCCGATCCGACGTTGCGGAATCACGCAATGCCTCGCTGGAGGCCCTTCGCTCCGCGAACGCTCCGGACGCACGCAGCGTAACCCGCGAACTCGACGAGGCTGACACCTCCGAAGGCGTGGAATTGCCGGGCGCCGACTTGTCCGGCGAGGAACTGACGGTCACCGTCATTCCGCAGAAGGAAGACGAGTTCACCTGCTACTCATGCTTCCTGGTCCGGCACCGCTCGCAACTCGCCCGCGAGAAGGCAGGGCATGCGTACTGCGCTGACTGCATGAGCTAACCGGCGCCCGCTTCATATTTCCGCCACAACGCCGCCGGGCACGCCCCGGACGGCACGTTCCGCTACGCTCCTCATTGACGATGCGGCGTGTGCCGGCACGTAGCCGGAGGCGGAAACATGCGGAACTGGACCACGAGGCCGGAGGCCCCTCCACCGACCGTGGCTGACGCCGCTGCGGATGGGCACATTACTATCAACAGCTTCGGCACCGGCACGTCCGGTTCCGGAGCTGTTGCCGTTGGCACCGGAACTCCCCGACCCGCGCACAGCTGGAGTCTCAAGGCCGAATGGTCCAGGGCCTTCGCCCTGATGCTGGTGGCTCTGCTCGTGGGCGCCCTGGCAACGATCGTCGGCGTCAGGGGCGTCGGGGACCAGATCCAGGTAACGGCCGCCCGGCTCCAGGGCGAGTCGGATACCGTCGCGGAGTTGCGCTCCGCCCTCGATGCCCATGAACTCATCGGTCATCAGCTACTGTCCGGCGCCCCGGTCGACCGACAGGCGTTCCTCCAACAGCAGCAGGACCTTGCCCGCCGCTTCGAGGACGCCATCCGGTTCCTGCCCGTCGAGAGGGACATGAGCGCCGCCGCGAGCAAAGCCGGCGCGGAGTGGCAGCACGGCCTCGCGGAACACGGCCTGTGGGACAGCCAAGTGCAGGCCCTCACGGGAAACCGTGTGTCCGAGTCCCCGGCTCTCGCGGCGTCGGGCGCCGGCGTCCGTTCCCTGCTGGATGGGATCCAGCAGTCAGCCCTGGAGGCGATGGACTCCGGCCTGGCCTACAGTGCCGAACTACAGCAGATGGTGATCGCAGCCCGCAGCGCCTTGTTCGGGCTGGCGGCGGCCGGCGTCGTCTACTTCCGCAGCAGAATGGTCAGGTTCCTGATCCGGCCCATTGAGGGCCTGCACGGCGGCGTTGTCAAACTGCAGACCGGCGACTACAACCACCGCATCGACGTCGTCCGGCGAGACGAACTCGGCGAACTGGCCGAGGCGTTCAATTCCATGGCCGCCGCGGTCCACGACAGCCACCAGGCGCTGACCCACCGCGCCACTCATGATCCGCTGACCGGGCTGGCCAACCGTGCGGTGTTGGCGGAGCGTCTCGCGGCCTCCTTCAAGCCCGGCGCAGAACGCAGGGCCCGGCACGAGGCTCTGCTGATCATCGACGTCGACGACTTCAAGGAAGTCAACGACTCACTCGGCCATGAAGGCGGTGATGCGCTGCTGATCCAGCTCGCCGGCCGACTGCAGGGTTGCGTGCGGGCACACGACCTGGCCGCCCGCCTCGGCGGTGATGAGTTTGCGATCGTGGTCGGTGACGACGCCGACGGATCCGTCACAGCCGCGATCGCGGAACGGATTCATGACGTACTGCGGCCACCGTTTTCCATCGGCGAAGTCCGGTTGAAGGTTTCAGTGAGTATGGGCGCCGCCGTTCGCGGGCCCCTGACCGGAGAGCCTGCCGAGCTCTCGCGGCAGGCAGACTTCGCCATGTACATGGCCAAGCAGGGCGGCAAGGGACGCTACCAACGCTTCGACGCCGAGGGCTACGACAGGATGACGCAGCGGGCAGCCCTCCGCGCCGATCTCGCCACCGCAGTCACCGGGCGGCAGCTTCGACTCGAATACCAGCCGGTGGCCGACCTGCGCACCGGGGAAATCCTGGGCGTGGAGGCGCTGGTGCGCTGGGACCATCCCACGCTCGGGCTGCTGCAGCCCGCGGAGTTCATCTCCCTGGCCGAGGAGACCGGAGACATCGAAGCGATCGGCCGCTGGGTGTTGGGCACCGCGAGCCTGCAGGCCGCCAGCTGGCGGGCTGCGATGACGCACTGCGAAAACCTTTGGGTCTCCGTCAACCTCTCCACGCTCCAGTTGCCCAGCTCACGGAACCTGGCCGCGATCGAGGGCATCCTGCGGGATCCCGCCTCGCAGGCGGACAAGGTCGTCCTGGAGGTCACCGAAACGGCGTTGGCAAGCAGCATGGACGGTGGCATCACCGCGCTCAACCGGTTGAAGAGCCTCGGGGTCCGCATTGCCATCGACGACTTCGGGACCGGCTACTCGTCGCTGAGCACGCTGGCCGAGCTGCCCGCGGACGTCCTCAAGATCGACCGCTCCTTCCTCACCGGGGATGACGACGACGCGCCGTCCGCCGCGCTGCTTGAAGGCATCCTGGGGCTGGCGCACAAGCTCGACTTGGAGGCTATCGCCGAAGGCATCCAGGACGCCGGGCAACTGGCCCTGCTCCGTCGCCTGGGCTGCCGCCTGGGGCAGGGATATTTTCTGTCCCGCCCCGGACCCCCGCAGGCGATCGAGGCCCTTCTCGCCTCCGGTGCCCGGCTCCAGCCGTTGTCCGGAGAGCCGGCTTCAGACTCCTGAGGCCAGCCCGGCGTCCGGCTTGGAGCAGGAGCAGCCCACAGGTGTTCCACGACCGGCACCACTCAGCGCCGGGCGCGCTGCGCCAATGCGGCGTCGAGAACCGCGAGCAGCGCCGGTGTAGGACGCTGAACACTCGCCGCGTACCGGGTGTTTTTTCCGAGGTACTTCTTGATGAACGGGCACACCGGGACAATCTTCAATCCGGCGGCGACTGTCTCGTCCAGTGCCTGTGCCGCGAGCCGGCCGGCGAGCCCCTGACCGCCGTACTCCTCGTCGATGACGGTGTGGTAAAAAATCCGGCGGGCGTCGCCGTCGTCGACGTAAGCCGCCTGGCCGATGACCGTGTCGCCGTCGAGCACCTCGAAGCGCGGCCGGTCCGGATTGTTGCGGATGGTGATAGCGGTCAGCATCTGTCTCGTTTCACAGTGGGGTTGGCGGTCGGGTTGAGCCGGCTGGCCAGTGGACAGTCTCAGTCACGCGGGCGGAGCCGGGCGTTCGGGAGTGCAGGGGCCGGCAGCGGCGCGGGTTCACCCGCGGGAAAAGTGCCGAACCGCGGGGCCGCGGTGTCCGTCCCGGCGGCAGCGGGTGCGTCCTCGGCGCCGATTTCCGCCTGCCACTGTTCCCGGTACGCGACGATTTCTTCGTGGCTGCGTCCCACGAAGTTCCACCACATCACGATCTTCTCGCCCAGGGGTTCGCCTCCGATCAGCAGCACGCGCAACGGTTCGGCGCCGGCCGCCAGGGTCAGGGCGGGGTGCCCCGCCGGCAGGTAGGCGAGGTGGTCCTTGGCGACCGGGTGGCCATCGACCAGGAGGGACCCTGTGTCAACCAGCAGGCCATATTCAAAGGCCGGGTCGGTGTCCAGGCTCAGGGTGGCACCGGCCTCCAGCAGGATCTCAGCCCCGAGCAGCGGTGTGTGGGTGGTGACCGGTGAGGTGGCACCGGCGAGGGATCCCAGGAAGACCCGCATGATCCAGCCGGGCCCGGAGAGCGGATCCGGGCGGTAGTGCTCAAAGGTGGGCTCCATCTGCCGGGCACCGTCCGGCAGTGCCACCCACAGCTGCGCACCGTGCAGCACGTCGGTAGCGGGGGTGGAAAATTCCGAGTGGCTGATGCCTCGTCCGGCAGTCATCAGGTTGACCTCGCCGGGCCGCACCGCGGCGTGGAAACCGGCCGAGTCGCGGTGCTCAATCTCACCGGTAAACAGCCAACTGACCGTCTGCAGACCCGTGTGCGGGTGGCGCGGCACGTGCATGCCCCCGGACTCCCCGACCCTGTCCGGGCCGTAGTGGTCCAGGAAACACCAGGCGCCGATGAGGCTCCGCTGGCGCTGCGGCAGCGTGCGTCTGACATCCATGGCCCGCGGCCCGCCCAGCGGGACCTGCCGGGGCACAAGAATTTCCACCCCCACGCAGCTGTCGTCCGTTTCGCAGAGGATCTCCTGGGGTGCCACCTCGGTGTTGCTCATGGCAACAGCCTAGCCATCGCAGGGCGGTATCCGCAGCCTGCAAAGGCCTCATGATGGAGTTATGACCATCCCCGAGCTGCCCGTCACGATCACCGTGGGCGAATCCGCCGTTTCAGGCGTCTACGCCCGCCCCCGGGCGCCAGCCGCCACCCTGGTCGTCGCCCACGGGGCGGGGGCCGGCATGGAGCACCCGTTCCTGGCCGGGTTCACCCGCGCCCTGAACGAACTGGGGATCGCCACGCTCCGCTTCAACTTCCCCTACCGGGAGGCCGGACGCAAGTTCCCCGACAGGCCGCCGGCAGCGATTGCGGCCTGGCGCGCGGCCATGGCTGACGCCGCCGCCCGGTCGGCAGGCGAGCCGCTCTGGGCCGGGGGCAAGTCCTTCGGCGGGCGGATGGCCTCAATGGCGGTGGCCGAGGGGATGCCCTCGGCCGGACTCGTCTTCCTTGGCTACCCGCTCCACCCCCCGGGCAGGCCGGAGAAGCTTCGTGACGACCACCTCTACGGGCTGACAGTGCCGATCCTCTTCCTGCAGGGCACGCGCGACCCGTTTGCCACGCCTGAACTGCTGGAGGCCGTGGCGGCCCGGATCGGCCCGTCAGCAGCCCTTGAGTGGCGCGACGGCGGCAACCACACCTTCGATGTCAAAGGGACCAAGCGCAGCACCGAGGAGGTCGGGGCCTCACTGGCGGGATCCGCTGCGGCCTTCATCGCCGTGCACAGCCCCGGCTGACGCATCCGCTTACGTCAGATCCAGGCGGTCCTGGGCAGCAACGGTTCGGCGCCGCCGGGGCGCTGCACCAGAATCTGGTTGACGCCGGTCATTCCGGACTCGAAGCCCAGGGCACTGGCAGCCATGTAGAGCCGCCACACCCGGGCACGCCCTTCCCCGCCGAGCTGCACCGCCTCGCTCCAGTGCTCCTCGAGGTTCCGCACCCAGGCCCGCAGCGTCAGCGCGTAGTGCCGGCGCAGGGCCTCGACGTCGAGGATTTCCAGTCCGCCGGCCTCCAGCGCGCCCACCATCTCCGCCAGGGCCAGCATCTCGCCGTCCGGGAACACGTAGCGCGGGATGAAGGAGTTCGGATCCGGGGCGCTGGGCCCCGCGTTCCAGGAAATGGCGTGGTTGAGCAGCCGGCCGCCAGGCCGGAGCAGCCCGTGCAGCCTGGCGACGTACTCGGGCATCTGCTCGCGGCCCACATGCTCGGACATACCGATGGAGCTGATCGCGTCAAACGGCCCGTCGACGACATCGCGGTAGTCCTGGACGCGGATGGCTACCCGGTCGGTCAGGCCGGCCTCCGCCACCCGTTTGCCCGCCCTGGCCGCCTGTTCACCCGACAGCGTCACGCCCACGACGTCGACTCCGTAGTTCTGCGCCGCGTGCAGGGCGAAGCTCCCCCAGCCGCAGCCGACATCCAGCACCCTCATGCCGGGTTGCAGTCCCAGCTTCCGGCAGACCAGGTCGAGTTTGGCGTCCTGCGCGGCTTCCAGCCCGGTGCCTTCGTCCTGCCAGACCGCGCAGGAATAGACCATCGACGGGCCGAGGACAAGGGCGTAAAAGTCGTTGCCGACGTCGTAGTGGTGGGAGATGGCCGCTGCGTCACGCGTCCGTGTGTGCCGCCGGCCGGCTCGGACGATCCTGGCTTCCTCCGGCGGTGGCGCCGGGTTGGCGCCCAGGGCGCCGAGCAGGGCGGCGTTCTTGAGGATGGTCGCCAGTTCGCGGACAGTAGGAGACCGGAACGGCCCGGGCTCAGCGAACTTGCCGGCGGAGCCCAGCGCCGCGAAGCTCGCAAAAACGTCCCCCGGGGCGTCGATGTCCCCGGCAACGTAGGCGCGGCTGAGGCCGAGCTGCCCGGGCGACCACAGCATCCGGCGCAGGGCCCGCCGGGAGCGGAACTCGATGACCGGCGCGCCGGCTGGGCCGGCCTCCGAACCGTCCCAGGCCTTCAGCCGCAGCGGGATTTCCGCCGTGCCCAGGACGACGGAGAGCACTTCCGCCAGCCGTGGTGCCACCCCAGTCTTTTTCGTCACGATCATGGCCTTTCTGCCGGTGCGTTGGTCCGCTTCCAATCTATTTCGGCGGTCCGCAGCCGAACAGGGGCCGGATGGCCCTGCCGCGTGGCGGTTCAGGGGCCAACGCCCCTGGCGCTCCCCCGCGCGGGGCGCCTACGGTCGAGGCATGACTGAAGCTCTATCGTCCCTCGCAGAGACTTTCAAAAACGTCGGTGTGTCCAGGGCCTATGGCCCGGCGGTGACAGTGGACGGCGAAGAACTGATCCCGGTGGCCCTGGTCTCCTTCGGCTTCGGCGGCGGTGGGACCTCCGGCCCGCTTCCCGGCGGCGAAGCTGCCGGCGGGGACGCCGACGGCGCGGCCGCCGGAGGCGGCGGAGGCGGCTTTGTGCTCCCGCTGGGCGTGTACTGCCGGGGAAGTGACGGGCAGGTGGCGTTCCGGCCCAACAGCCTTGCCGTCCTTGCCGGGCTGGTTCCCCTCGTGTGTGCCGTCGGATTCGCGGTCCGCGGAGTGCTCCGCACCCTCCGCCGCCGCTGACTCCACCGCTGTCGCCGCCGCGGCGCCGGGACGCGGTGACGCTGCCGTGCCATTGAGTCGTATCCTCAGCCTGACTTGATCAGCGGCGCGGCAAGGTGGGCGGAGAGCCCGGACAGCAGGATGGTTATGCCCTCATCCAGCTCCGTGGCGCCGTCATAATCGGCCAGCTGGTGGGCCAGGGCACGAAGCCGCGGGAACTCCTTCGACGGAAGGCGGTGCAGGCCAAGCCGCAGCAAGGCCTCATTCTCGTCGGGGTCCACGATGAACTCCTGGAGTTCGTTGAGGATGTGCCCGTAGAGAAATCCGTAGTAGGCCCGGTAGACGTGCAGGGCATCGGAAGCCGCGAAGCCGGCGTCGATCAACAGACCCAGAATTTGCTCCAGCGGCCGGAGGGTGCCCAGCGGACGGAGACCCAGCGGGGTCGAGAGCGGACGGGTCACCAGCAGCGGAACCACATTGGGATGGCGGAGTGCGAGCAGCCGGAGGTCGTGGGCAATGCGCCGCAACTGTCCCTGCCAGTCCGGGTCGTCCCCGAAAATGGCCAGCTCGTCCAGCACGAGCTCGGTGACGCCGTCCAGGAGCGCCGCCCGGTTGGCTGCGTAACGGTACAGCCCCATCGGATCGCGGTGCAGGGCCTGCCCCAGCCGGCGCATGGTCAACGCCTCCAGCCCCTCGTCGTCCACAAGCTTCAGGGCCGCGGCCAGAACGACCTCACGGCTGAGCCGGTTCTTCCGGGCGCCACTGCCGGCGTCATCGCCTGCTGGTTGCTGCGGGGTTGTCATAGTGGGTGCCACTTCCTCAAGCTGTGGGCCAGGCGCCGCGACCGCGGCACCACTTGCCTAACCCGTAGTCTACGCCTAATATCTACAATGTAGACGTTCCCGGATGGCATATTCCGGGATTGAGTTCCACCGGCCCGTCCCCGGCCTTTCGGGATCGCCCGCTGACTGCCCCCGGGCACTGCGGGCCACCCTCGGCTCGGCTTTCGGGCCAACCGCTTCGGCGCCCTCGTGCGCGGCGCCGAGGAACACGCTGCTGTAGCCACACGGCAGCATTCACTGCACAGTACGGGAGAGAGCCGACCATGGCCGCTTCACTGACTGCCCCTGTCCACATCGACCGCTTCCTCGCCGAGGCAACCACCGAAGGAACCGACGACGGCAACTCGCTGAGGAAAGACCAGCTCTACGGTCTTTACATCAGCTGGTGCCTGCTGCACGACACCGCACCGCACCCGGTGTCCGGCTTTTGGGCCGCCTTGAAGGCGCACCGCATCAACCCCGGCCGCAGCCGGCTCCGCATGGCCGGACCGGCGGCCACCGACTACATCCTGGCGACGTATCCGGCCCTGAACTGAGCGGAGTCGGGACGGCACCTATCCTTGGGCGCGCCTGCACGGTGGACGGCACGGCGTGACAAACTGTGGGCGTGAACAACGCAATGGAAGAGCCCGCGGAGACGCTGCGGGATGCCGATGTACCGGAGTGGTGGAGGCGGCTCGGGCTCCCGGGCCTGATTGATATCCATACGCATTTCCTTCCGCAACGGATGCTGCGTCGGGTGTGGGCACACTTCGATGAAGCCGGCCCCCTCATCGGCCGCCCCTGGCCCATCACTTACCGCACGGACGAGGCGAGCAGGCTGGCCCGGCTGCGCCAGCTGGGCCTGCGCCATTTCACCGCGCTGACCTACGCGCACCGCCCGGGCATGGCGGCGGACCTCACCGACTTTGCCCTTGAGTTGGCCGCAGCAGAGCCCGACTGTGTCCCGAGCGCCACGTTCTTCCCCGAGGACGGTGTCCTGGATCAGGTGCGGTCGGCCTTGAAACGAGGCGCCAGGGTCTTCAAGATCCACGCGCAGGTGGGCGGATTCGATCTGCGCGAGCCTGTCCTCGACCCGGTCTGGGGCCTGCTCGCCGAGACCGGCGTTCCGGTCGTTGTGCATGTGGGCAGTGGACCGGTTCCGCGGCCCGGATTCACCGGCCCGGACAAGCTTGAGGGCGTTATGCGCCGCCATCCCCAGCTGACCGCCGTCGTCGCCCACCTGGGGGCCCCCGAGTATGGCGAGTTCCTGGACCTGGCCGAGAGGTACCCCCGCGTCCACCTGGACACCACCATGGTTTTCACGGACTTTTTCGAGGCCGCCGCACCCTTCCCGCACGAGCTCCTGCCGCGGCTGGCCGCGATGCCGGAGCGGATTGTGCTCGGCAGCGACTTCCCGAACATCCCGTATGCCTACGCCCATCAGCTGGAAGCCCTCGAACGCCTCCGCGACAAGGAACCCCGGCTCGACGACGGCTGGTTGCGTGCGGTCTGCTGGCACAACGGCCAGCGCCTGCTGGGCGTCTGACCCCGCCCTACTCCTTGGTCCTGGCCCGGCTGGGCTGCACCCGCATCGGCTCCCCCGGCATTTTCGGGAAGTCCGGCGGGAACGGCAGCTCACCGAGCCCGGCCTCGAGGTCACGTTCCCACCACTGCAGCAGCACGTCGATGGTGCCCGGCTTCGCCTGCATCTCCGCCCACGGGTCTCCGGTGGCCTTGAGCCGCTGCGGCACCGTGATGATGGTGAAGTCCTTCGTGGTGACGTGCTCCAGCTCCTCCCAGCCGATCGGGCAGGAAACCGTGGCACCGGGCAGGGCCCGTGGACTGTAGGCCCCGGCCATCGTGCGGTCGCGGTTCGCCTGGTTGAAGTCGACGAAGATCCTCGCGCCGCGTTCTTCTTTCCACCAGGCAGTAGTGACCTTGTCCGGCATCCGCCGCTCAAGTTCACGGGCGGCGGCGATCACGGCATGCCGGACCTCAAGGAACTCACGGCTGGGTTCGATCGGGGAGAACACATGCAGCCCCCGGCTGCCGGAGGTCTTGATGAAGGACTCCAGCCCGGCCTCGGACAGGACGGAGCGCAGTTCCAGGGCGGCGGGCACGGCCTCCTCGAATCCGGTGCCCGGCTGCGGGTCGAGGTCGATCCGGAGCTGGTCCGGGTTGTCCGGGTTGCCGGCCCGTGAGGCCCAGGGGTGGAACACCACCGTGTTCATCTGCACGGCCCAGACCGCGGCCGCAATCTCGTCGATTACGAGCTGCGGATGCGAGCGTCCGCTGGGATAGACCACCGTCACTGAACGCACAAAGTCAGGGGCGCCCCGCGGCGGATTCTTCGAGAAGAACTGTTCCCCGTCGATGTTGCCGCCGAACCGCTGGAGCGTTACGGGACGGCTGCCATTCGCCGCCAGAAACGCGTCCGCGACGTCGACAACGTACCGGGCGAGGTCCAGCTTCGTGAGCCCGAGCTGCGGCCACAGGACCCTGCTGGGGCTGGAAATCCGCAGGTCCCGCTTTCCGGTGGGGCTGTCGACCGTGATGGTCACTTCTTCCTTGGCCATGGGGACAAGGTACTCCCCGACCAGGGACAACTGAATAGCCCGGCCGCCGCAGAAACGAATCTATCGACAAAGTTCGATATACTGGTCACGCATTCACTTGCACCTAGGCCAAGGAGAACCACATGCCTGCTATCCACATCTACGAATCCGCCCTGTGCTGCGACACCGGCGTCTGTGGCCCCGACGTCGACCAGTCACTCCTTAAGGTCACCGCCGACGTGCGGCACCTCCAGAGCCTCGGGGCTGACATCGCGCGCCACAACCTTGCGAGCGATCCCACCGCCTTCGCCGCTGACGAGTCCGTCCGCGGCTTCCTGCACACCGTCGGTTCCAAAGGGCTTCCCCTGACCATGGTCGACGGCGTCACGGTGACGATCGGCAGCTACCCGAACCGCGAGCAGCTGCTCAGCTTCGCCGGCCTCGCCGACGAGGCCCCGGCAGAGGACCGAACCCGCCCGGAGCTTGGCCTCAGCGAGAAATCCGGCGGCTGCTGCGGCGGCTCAACGAGCTGCTGCTAGACCGGCATGAAGTTCCTCGAGAACACGCCCCGCTTCCTGTTCTTCACCGGCAAGGGCGGCGTGGGCAAGACCTCCGTGGCCTGCGCCACCGCCCTGAGCCTGGCCGGGGCCGGCAAGCAGGTCCTCCTGGTCAGCACCGACCCCGCGTCCAACGTGGGGCAGGTTTTCGGCGTCACCATCGGGAACACCATCACGCCCCTTCCGGCGGCGCCCGGCCTGGCCGCGCTGGAGATTGATCCGGAACAGGCCGCCGCCGCGTACCGGGAGCGGATCATCGCCCCCGTCCGGGGACTCCTGCCGGAGAGCGAACTGGCGAGCATCGCCGAGGGGCTTTCAGGCTCCTGCACGACGGAAGTTGCCTCGTTCGACGAGTTCACCAACCTGCTCGCCGACGACGCGGCCTATGGGGCGTACGACCACATTGTTTTTGACACCGCACCCACCGGCCACACCATCCGGCTGCTGCAGCTGCCCGGGTCGTGGACTGACTTCCTCGACGCGGGCAGGGGCGATCCGTCCTGCCTTGGCCCGCTGTCCGGGCTGGAGAAACACAAGCAGGTTTACGCCAAAGCCGTCCAGACCCTCACCGACCCCGCCCGAACGCGCCTCGTGCTGGTCGCACGGGCGCAGACCTCCTCGCTGACGGAGATCGAGCGGACCTTCCAGGAACTCAACCAGATCGGTATCGCCGGCGGGTTCGTCGTCATCAACGGCGTCCTGCCGCACAGCGTCGGGGACGAACCGCTGGCACAGGCCGTGCGGGGCCGCGAAACCGCGGCCATCGCCGCGATGTCAGGCAGTATTGCCGCGCTCCCCCGCGACGTCCTGGAGCTGAAAGCCGGCAACATGGTCGGCATTCCGGCGCTGGAAACCCTGTTCGTGCCGGGCAGTTTTGCGCCCATGGCCGCGCCGCCCGCGGCGGAACTTGAAGACGCCGCCCTGTCGGATCTTGTCGCCGAAATGGAACGCGATGGCCACGGACTCGTGATGTGCATGGGCAAGGGCGGTGTCGGCAAGACCACCGTCGCTGCGGCGCTCGCGGTTGCCCTGGCCAACCGTGGCCACGCCGTGCACCTCACCACCACCGATCCCGCGGCGCATCTCACCGAAACGCTGCATGGTGCCGTGCCGGGCCTGAAGGTTTCACGCATCGATCCGGTCGCCGCGATCCAGGAGTACCGGGACCACGTGATGACCACCAAGGGCCACAGCCTCGACGCCGACGGGCGTGCCGCCCTCGCCGAGGACCTGCTGTCCCCGTGCACCGACGAGGTGGCTGTCTTCCGGCAATTTTCCCGGGTGGTCCAGGAATCCCGCCGCAATTTCGTGGTGATGGACACCGCGCCGACCGGACACACGCTCCTGCTTCTGGACGCCACCGGGTCGTACCACCGCGAGATCGCACGGCAGGTCGGCAGCACCATGGGGTTCGTGACCCCGCTGATGCGGCTTCAGGATCCGGCCCAGACCAAGGTCCTGCTCATCACCCTCGCCGAAACCACTCCGGTCCTGGAGGCCCAGGGGCTGCAGGAGGACCTGGAACGGGCAGGTATCCACCCGTGGGCCTGGGTGGTCAACAACTCCATTGCCGCCGCCCGCCCACAGACCCCGTTCCTGCAGGCCCGGGCCGCCGCCGAGATCCCGGAAATCACCAGGGTCCGCGCCCTGGCCGACCGGATCGCCCTTGTGCCCCTGCTGGCCACGGAACCGATCGGCGAAGAGAAGCTCACGGCCCTGACGGCCATACCGCAGCCGGTCTGAGGTCCCGGAGGTGTTTCCCCAGCGTTCATCTTCCCCGGCGGCGCACAGATTGACATTCATCGATGTGATTTGGAAGAGTTCATATCGACATTCATCAATTTAGCGTACCGTTGAGCAGCACAGGAGCCCCGTGAGCATCCAGACCGACCCGTCGCCCACCCTTGATGGCGAGGCTGCCGTCGTCGGCAAGCTCTCCACGCTCGACCGCTTCCTGCCGGTGTGGATCGTTGCCGCCATGGTGCTGGGCCTGCTCCTGGGCAGCTTCATCCCGGGGCTCAATACCGCGTTGGAGACCGTCAAGATCGGCCAGGTTTCGCTGCCGATCGCGGTCGGCCTGCTGGTGATGATGTATCCCGTTCTCGCGAAGGTCCGCTACGACCAGGCCCACCGCGTGATCGGCGACCGCAAGCTGATGGTCACATCACTGGTGCTGAACTGGGTGCTGGCGCCGGCGTTCATGTTTGCCCTGGCCTGGATCTTCATCCCGGACCTGCCCGAGTACCGGACCGGCCTGATCATCGTGGGGCTGGCCCGCTGCATTGCCATGGTGATGATCTGGAATGACCTCGCGTGCGGTGACCGCGAAGCCGCCGCCGTCCTCGTGGCCATCAATTCCGTCTTCCAGGTCATCGCGTTCGGCGCGCTCGGCTGGTTCTACCTGCAGCTGCTGCCGGAATGGCTGGGCCTGCCCACCACCAGCGCGGACTTCTCCTTCTGGGCCATCACCGCTTCGGTGCTCGTGTTCCTGGGGATTCCGCTGCTGGCCGGCTTCCTCACACGCACCATCGGCGAAAAGGCAAAGGGCCGCGACTGGTACGAAGGAACGTTCCTGCCCAAGCTCGGCCCGTGGGCGCTGTACGGCCTGCTTTTCACGATCACCCTGCTCTTCGCACTGCAGGGCGGCACCATCACCTCCCGTCCGCTCGACGTCGTCCGGATCGCGCTGCCGCTGCTGGTGTACTTCCTCGTCGTCTTCGGCGCCGGCATGGTGATCGGAAAGTGGCTGGACCTCGGCTACGCCAAGACCACCACCCTGGCGTTCACCGCCGCGGGCAACAACTTTGAACTCGCCATCGCCGTGGCGATCGGAACTTTCGGCGTCACCTCCGGCCAGGCGCTGGCCGGCGTCGTTGGCCCCTTGATCGAAGTCCCGGTTCTTGTTGGACTGGTCTATGTGGCCCTGTGGGCCCGCAAACGCTACTTCACACCCGCCGCCGTCGTGCGCTGAATTTTCACCCCGTCAAACCCCAGGAGACCCGAATGACCGCCGAAACCGCCAAGAAGCCGTCCGTCCTGTTCGTCTGCGTCCACAATGCGGGCCGCTCCCAGATGGCCGCAGCCTTCCTCACCACCCTGTCCAAGGGCGCCATCGAGGTCCGCTCCGCCGGCTCCCAGCCCGCCGACAAGGTCAACCCGGCCGCCGTCGAGGCCATGGCCGAACTCGGCATCGACATGTCGGCCGAGATCCCCAAGGTCCTCACCACCGAGGCCGTCAAGGAATCCGACGTCGTCATCACCATGGGCTGCGGCGACACCTGCCCGATCTTCCCCGGCAAGCGCTACGAGGACTGGGAACTCGAGGACCCGGCCGGCCAGGGCGTCGAGTCCGTCCGCCCGATCCGCGACGACATCAAGGCCCGCATCAAGAACCTCATCGCATCCCTCATCCCCGCCGCCAAGTAACCGGCACCAAGACCAAGGAGCACGACCGTGAGCGCTGACACCGGAAACACTGAGACCGGAAACACTGAACAGCTGATCATCATCGGATCCGGCCCCGCCGGCTACACCGCGGCGATCTACGCCGCCCGGGCAGGCCTGTCGCCCCTCGTCATCGCCGGGGCCGTCACCGCGGGAGGCGCCCTGATGAACACCACCGAGGTGGAAAACTTCCCCGGCTTCCCCGGCGGCGTCCAGGGCCCCGAGCTTATGGACGGGCTCCAGCAGCAGGCCGAGAAATTCGGCGCGCAGGTGGTGTTCGACGACGTCACCGAAGTCCAGCTCACCGGCCACCTCAAGCGTGTGGTCACCGGAGCCGGTGAGACCCACGAGGCGCCCGCCGTCATCCTCGCCACCGGCTCCGCCTACAAGGAACTCGGCCTGCCGGAGGAGAAGAAGTTCAGCGGGCACGGGCTCTCCTGGTGCGCCACCTGCGACGGGTTCTTCTTCCGCGACCAGGACATCATCGTGGTCGGCGGCGGAGACTCGGCCATGGAGGAAGCCACGTTCCTGACCCGCTTCGGGAAGTCCGTCACGGTCGTGGTCCGCAAAGGCGAGCTCCGCGCCTCCCGGATCATGGCGCAGCGCGCCAAGGACAACCCCAAGATCAGCTTCGCGTGGAACTCCGCCGTCACCGCCATCCACGGCGACGCCAAGGTTACCGGTGTCACCCTGACGGACACCCGCACCGGCGAAACCCGGGAACAGGCCGCCACCGGCATCTTCGTCGCGATCGGGCATGTCCCGCGCACCGAGCTGCTCACCGGCCAGGTGGAGCTCGACGCCGAGGGCTACATCAAGGTCGACTCCCCCACCACCGTCACCAACCTCTCCGGTGTCTTCGCGTGCGGGGACGCCGTGGACCACCGCTACCGGCAGGCCATCACCGCCGCCGGCACCGGCTGCGCCGCCGCCCTGGACGCCGAACGGTACCTCGCCGCACTGGACGACGCCGACAGCATCGCCACCGCCCTCGTCGAGGAACCCACCCATGCCTGAGAGCGGTCAGAAGCACGCCGTCCTGTTCGTCTGCAGCAAGAACGGCGGGAAGTCCCAGCTCGCCGCCGCGCTCCTCAAACAGCTCGCCGGCGATACCGTGACCGTGCTGTCGGCCGGCACCACACCGGGCACCTCTCTGAACGCCGAGTCGGTGGAATCCCTCGCCGAGCTCGGAATCGACATCCGCCACGAACACCCGAAACCGGTCACTGATGCGGCGATCGACGCCGTCGACGTCGTGGTCATCCTCGGGACCGAAGCGAAACTCGAATCCCGGGCGGGAAAGCACTTCGAGGTGTGGGAAACCGATGAGCCCTCCCAGCGGGGCATCCAGGGCATGGAACGGATGCGGCTGGTCCGGGACGACATCCGCGGCCGGGTCGAGGCGCTGTATGCGGCACTCGGTCCGGGGCACGGCGTTCCGTCGGCAGACGCTCCAGCCTGACCCTCCGTCCGGGGAGGACTAGGGTGAATCATGGATACCTCCCCGGCGTGGGACCGCCCCATTTCGTCCCTCTATACCGACCACTACGAACTGACCATGCTGCAGGCGGCCCTCCATTCCGGCGCTGCGGAGCGAAAGACCGTGTTCGAGGCGTTCGCCCGCGGACTGCCGGAGGGGCGCCGGTACGGGATCGTGGCCGGAACCGGGCGGCTGCTTGAGGGCCTTGCCGGCTTCCGCTTCGGCCCGTCCGAGCTGGACTTCCTGGACCGGACCGGCGTCGTCAACACCGGCACCCTGGACCGGCTCGCGGACTTCCGCTTCTCCGGAGATATCTGGGGCTACCCCGAGGGGGAGGCCTACTTCCCCTACTCCCCTGTCCTGATCGTGGAATCCACTTTCGCCGAAGCCTGCATCCTGGAGACGTTCGTGCTCTCTGTGCTCAACCACGACAGTGCCATCGCCTCGGCGGCCTCCCGGATGGTCAGTGCTGCGGGCGGACGGCCCTGCATCGAGATGGGTTCGCGCCGGGCCCAGGAGGAAGCCGCCGCCGCGGCTGCCCGGGCCGCCGTCATCGCGGGCTTCGCCGCCACGTCGAACCTGGAAGCCGGCCGGCGCTTTGGCCTCCGGACGGTCGGCACAGCGGCGCATTCCTTCACCCTCCTGCACGACACCGAACGCGATGCGTTCCGGGCGCAGTTGGACTCGCTCGGACCCGGGACCACACTGCTGGTGGACACCTACGACGTCGAGGCGGCGGTCCGGACCGCCGTCGAACTCGCCGGCGACAAGCTGGGGGCGGTGCGGCTTGATTCCGGTGACCTGCTGGCGCAGGCGCGGTGGGTCCGTGAGCTGCTGGACCGGCTGGGCAACGTGCACACGAAGATCGTCGTCACGTCCGATCTCGACGAATATTCCGTTGCGGCGCTCCAGGCCGCACCCGCTGACTCGTACGGCATCGGGACGGCGCTGGTCACGGGTTCCGGCGCCCCCACCGCCGGCATGGTCTACAAGCTGGTCAGCCGCACCAACGACACCGGGGAATTCATCGCGGTGGCCAAGAGCTCGAAGAACAAGATCAACGTCGGCGGTCGGAAGCACGCGGTGCGCCGGCTCGACGGCTCGGGCACGGCCACCCACGAAGTCCTCGGGGTTGGCCGCCCTCCGGCGGAGGAACCGCATGGCAGGCCACTGCTGCAGCAGTTCGTGCGGGATGGAGAGCTCCTGCCGGGCTGGACCGGGCCGGAGGCCGTGGCGCGGGCCCGGCGCCGGCACACGGAGACCATGGCCGAACTTCCCGCCGTCGTGAACCGGCTTCAGCGTGGCGGACCCGCCATTCCGACCATCTATTCGTGAGGGCGGCGCCGTGCGCGCCGGAATCCTTCCGGCAGGTCCACGGGACCGGCCGAGGGATCGTTGCGGCGGTCCAGTTCATCGGTGACGAGCCGCAGCAGCTTTCCGGCGGACTCCGAGAGGTCCCTGCCGGTCTCCGGTGAGGCCAACTCGACGCATTGCAGCAGCGCCGAGCGGAGACGCACCAACTGCCGGGAGGGCACCAGGGGCCAGCGGCGGAAGGAATCGAACATCAGTTCCGCACCGTGGGTGTGGGTGAGCGAACCGTAGCCGCCGGCCAGTTCCGGCCTCATGCTGCGCGCCCCCGGTCGGCGGGGCCTGCTCCGAGTAGGCGGCGCCCCTGCCATCCCGAGTCGCGGATCATCTCCACGGCTTCAGGGTCTGCGCCGGTCAGCTTGCGCAGGTCCACGACCGTGTCGAGGCCGTACCCAAATGAACCTGCCCGGCGGGCAACTGCGATAAGACCTGAGACGTTTCGAACGGTGAGTTGGCCCACCGGTGATAGGAGTGCGGATTCCGAACTGAGGTCGACAGCGACGGTGATGTCGAGTTTGCTGGTCATAGTAAAAGATCCCCTGTGAAGCATGTAAGGCCGACTGCATGACCACGTCTAGGATACCCGGACCGCCGTGAGCCGCGTCACAATGACGTCACAGCCGCCTGGTCTTCAGCTCCGTTTCTTGGTTCGGGAGGTCGCCGGCGCCGTCCACGGATCCTCCGGCCAGGGATGCCGGGGGTACCGGCCCCGCATCTCGGCACGGACCTGCGCGTAGGGCCCGGACCAGAAGGAGGCGAGGTCGTCCGTCACGGCCAGCGGCCGCCGGGCCGGCGACAGCAGATGGAACAGCACCGGCACCCCGCCGCCCACGAGGCGCGGCGTCTGGTCCCAGCCGAAGCACTCCTGGAGCTTGACCGCGACCACCGGTCGCGCGCCGTCGTCGCCGACGGCGGGATAGTCGATTTTGACCCAGGAACCGCTGGGCACCTCCAGCCGTTCCGGGACCAGCTCCCCGAGCCGGGCGGCCTCGGGCCAGGGCAGCAGTCGACGCAGCGCCTCCGCCAGGTCGATCCCGCTCGTGGCAGCGCCGCCGGCCAGCGCCTCGAGTTCCGGTGCGAGCCACTCTTCGAGGCGGGAGAGCAATGCCGGATCGGACACGTCCGGCCACGGGTCCCCGAGTTCCCGGTGCAGCAGGGCAAGGCGGCGGCGCAGGGCGTCCGCCGCCGTCGACCATCCAATCGTTCCCAGACCCTCTTTCTCCAGCGCCCGCGCTACTGCCGCCCGGCCGGCAGCGGCGGACGGGCGGACCGGCGTGGAGGAGAGGACGATCGCGCCCAGCCGGCGCTCCTTCCGGGCCGTGACCCGGCCCTGGCTGAACATGGCCACCACGGTCTCGCTCAGCAGGTGCCGGGCGGCAGCCTCGGCGGTGTCCGCCGTCAGCGGTGCGGCCGAACGGATGACGGCGCCGGTGCCGGCCGCGTCGCGGCCCTGGGCCCGGGAGACCTCGGCGACAGCGAGCCATTCGTGCCCGGACAGGGAGCTTCCGGCCGGAAGTCCGGCCCGCGTCCCGGAGCTGAGCAGGTAGCGCTCCGGTCCTGCTCCGGGGACCCTGCGCGCCACCCGGTCCGGGAAAGCGAGGGCGACAACGACCCCGACGGCTTCCCGGGGGGTGATCGCCGCCGTCAGGGGCGGGGATGCGACGCCGGACCGCTCCAGCCGTGCGATGGTTTCCATCCGCCGGACGTCGTCCGCCCAGAGCCGGGACGCCGGATCCTTGCCTGAGCGCAGGCCGGCCAGGAGGCTCGGGAGATCGGCGCCGGGGGCGCGCTGGTCCCCGGCGACCAGCGCGACGGCTTCCGCGGCGGCGCGGTTCCCTACGGCGCCCGACCCGTCCAGCAGGGCCCGGGCCAGCCGGGGATCTGCGGGAATCCTGGCCAGCGCCTTGCCGAGATCCGTGGCCAGGCCGTCCGGTGCCACCGCGCCGAGTTCCCTCAGCACCTCCACGGCATCGTCCATCGCGGACTGCGGCGGGGCGTCCGGCAGTGACAGCCCGCGGCCCCCGGGCGATCCCCAGCACGCCAGAACCAGGGCGGCCCCGGTGAGGTCAGCGACGGCGATCTCCGGCGTCGGGTGGGCCGGCGCGGCGCCATAGGTCTTTTGGTCGTAGCAGCGGACCACCCGTCCCGGTCCCTGGCGGGCTGCCCGTCCGGCGCGCTGCTCGGCGGAGGCGCGGGAGCAGGACACGTTCACGAGCCCGGACATGCCGCGGCCCGCGTCCCGCCGCGGCTCCCGGGACAGTCCGGAGTCGATGACCAGCCGGACTCCCGGGACCGTGAGGGAGGATTCGGCGAGAGAGGTGGAGACAATGATCCGCGGGCCGCCGCCGGGCAGCCGTCCGGATACGGCGCGGTCCTGCTCTGCCGGGCCGATCTGCCCGTGCAGTTCCAGGACCTCCGCGCGCGAGCGGCCGCGCAGCCGTCCCGCGATGTAGGACACCTCCCACGCTCCCGGGACGAACACCAGGGCATCAATGTCCAGGCCGGCTGCGAGGGCTTCGGCATGCGAGGAGGCGGCTGTGTCTGCCACATGGTCCAGGAAGGCCCGGGTCACTCCGCGCTCATCGAGCCTGGGCACCCCGGCCGGCACCCAGTCCACCTCCAACGGATACAGCGCAGACGGACAGTCGACGACGGGCGCCGGGCGGCCGCCGTCGTGATCCGCCGCGTCGCCTCCGGCTCCGATGAGTGCAGCGTACCGCGGCGCGTCCAGGGTGGCGGACATGGCGACGAGTGCGAGGTCGCCCCGCAGCTGGCGGACCTCGGCGAGCATGCCCAGCAGCAGGTCGGTTTCGAGGCCGCGTTCGTGCACTTCGTCGAGGATGACGGCACCGGCGGTTTCCAGTCCCGGATCCGCGAGCAGGCGGTTCAGCAGGATCCCCGGGGTGACAAATTCGATCAGGGTGCCCGGGCCGGTCTGGCGTTCGCCGCGGACCGTGTACCCGATGCGGTCCCCCAGCCGGCTGCCGTCCAGCGCAGCGAGGCGCCGCGCCGCTGAGCGCGCGGCGACCCGGCGCGGCTGGGTCACGATGATGCGTGCGTGGGAGCCGGGTCCCTGCTGCCGTGCGGCATTTAGGACGAGGTTGGCCAGCAGCGGCGGGACCAGCGTGGTCTTGCCCGTGCCCGGCGGCGCCTGCACCACGGCGGTTGCGCCCGGGCTTCCGGCCCGCAAGGCGTCGGCCAGATCGCCGAGCGAGTGCCCGAAGGCCAGGCCGCATCCGATGACCTCCAGCTTGAACGGCGCGGGAGCAAGGGGCAGCGGAACAGCCGGAGTAGTCACACCTCCATTGTGCCTACAAAGCCGGGTCACCTCGATCCGCCCGGATCCGGTGCGGCGCGCCCGGTCATTCCGGCGAAGAACGCCGCGTCGCGTCGACGGCGGGACTTTCGACTCATGCGGTTCGATCTCCGGCGCGCCTAGGCTGGGACATGACCGACTCCGAGATGCTCGAGGTGGAGCGAAAATACGACGTCGGCGAGGATGATGAACTGCCGGTCCTGGAGTCGTTGCCGGGGGTGGACCGGGTGGGGCCGCCCGAGGACGGGTCCCTCGACGCCGTCTACTTCGATACCGCAGGCCTGGTACTGGCGTCCCGCGGGATCACCCTGCGCCGGCGGACGGGTGGACATGACGCCGGGTGGCACTTGAAACTTCCCGTGGCGGTAGGGGAACGTCAGGAATTCACGGCGCAGTTCGGCAAGAAGCCCGAGTCGGTGCCGCGGCGGCTGCGACGACTCGTCCAGGTCCATACGAGGGACCAGGACGTGATTCCGATAGCAAGGCTGACCACCCGGCGCACCACGCAGCGCCTCTTTTCGTCCGATGGAACCGCTCTGGCCGACTTCAGCGATGACCGGGTGGATTCCCACACCCTGTTGGAGCCGCAGGCACACTCCGTGTGGCGGGAATGGGAACTCGAACTCATTGACGGCCCCAAGAGGCTGCTCAAGGGCGCCGACGCGCTGCTCGCTGAGACCGGCCGCCGCCCGTCGGCACTGCCATCCAAACTCGCCCGGGGATTGGGCGAACAGTATCCCGCGGCCGCCAAACCTGTACCCGCGGAGCCTGAGGGACCAGCTTCGGCAGTCCTCCTGTCCTACCTGAGCCAGCAGGTCGAGGCACTCAAGAAACATGACCCCGGAGTCCGGGAAAACACGCCGGACTCCGTGCATCAGCTCCGGGTGGCCGCACGCAGGATCCGGTCCGTGCTGGCAACCTTCCGGAAACTTGCCGACCCCGGCGTCACCGGCGCGCTGCGCTCGGAGCTTCAGTGGCTTGCCGGCTGCGTGGGCGAGGCCCGGGACAACGAAGTGATGCGGGCCCGGCTGCTGGACTTGATCGGCACCGAGCCGCCGGACCTCCTGCTGGCTCCTGTTGCGCGGCAGATCGAAGGGCATTTCGACGCTGTGGCCCACGACGCCCGCGCGAAGGGGCTGGCTGCGTTGAAGAGTGCCCGCTACTTCCGCCTGCTCGATGCGCTGGATGCGTTCCTGGCGGAACCGCCGCTCACTGAGACGGCCGGGAAGGAAGCCATGCAGACGGTTGGCCGCCTCGTCTCGAAGCAGCGCAAACGCTTGAAAAAAAAGGTCCTGGCCCTCGACGTCGATTCCGACAGCCCCGCGACGGAAGCCGCGCTCCATGAGGTCCGGAAGAGTGCCAAGCGACTGCGCTATGCGGCAGAAGCGGCCGCCCCGATTCTCGGGAAACGGGCCACCACCGTTGCGCGGGCCGCCGAAGAGATTCAGGAGAGCCTGGGCGATCACCATGACAGTGTCGTCACCCGGGAGCTGTTGCGCGAGTTGGCCGCCAACCACCGCGGGAAAAGTGCGTTCACCTACGGGCGGCTGCATGCTCTGGAGCAAGTGGCCGGTGAAAAATCCCGCGAGCGCTTCTTCCGCACCTGGAAGTCGGCTCCGCCCGAGCCACTCCGCTGGAAATAGGGGGTTCTGGTCTCCCGGCGTCAGCGACCCGGCGGGGGAATAACCAGCACGGGTCTACGTTGCAGCCCGGCCAAGTTCACTCCAACCGATCCCTCCAGCATCCGCTCAACGGCTGCCAGCCCGCCGGGGCGTTGTCCCCCGACGATCAGCAGCGAGGCGTCCGTGCTCGCCGCCAGCCGGCCAAGAGCCTGGGCAACGGCGCCGTTCAGCACCCGGAATGACCATTCCTCCCCCGGCGGGCCCAGTACGTCTTGGAGGACGCCCCGGACGTGGCTGGAGGGGAAGTCCGTCTCACTGTTGACGGCCGGATCCAACGATGCGCTTGTCCGTGAGGCTGCGGGTTCCCACTCCGTGAGGTAACTGGCCGGATCCACATAGGCGCAAATCAAGTGTGCGTCCAGCTGTGCAGCCAGGCTGGCGCCGGACCGGATCAGGGATTCAGAAGGTTCCCAACCCACCCCGAGCACCACCGGGCCGGACGGCCGTTCCGTGACCACCGGAGGCGGCCGGACATCCTTTGGGGAATCCATCAGAGGGGGCCAGCGCCGGGTGCTTCCCGCACATCCATAACTGTCAGGATAGCCGCCGGAAGGAACGGTGAGGGCGGAACCTGCCTAGGAAACCTGCAGTCCGCCGTTGATGTCGTAAGTGGCCGCTGTGATGAAGCCGGCCTCCTCCCCCATGAGAAAGGTCATCAAAGCTGCCATCTCGTTTACTGTGCCCACGCGGCCCACCAGGATGTCCTTGGACATTTCCCGCTTCCGTTCCTCAGTCAGGGTGCCGCCCATGATGTCCGTGTCCACAGGCCCCGGTGCGATGCAGTTGATGGTGATCCCATGCTCACCCATCTCGCGTGCCAGGGCGCGGGTGAAGCCAATAATGCCGGCCTTGGCCGCGCTGTACGCGACCTTGGAGTAGGTGCCACCGCCGCGCTGGGCGGAAATGGACGAAATGCTGACCACCCGGCCGATCTTCCGGTCAATCATGCCACCGAGGACGCGCTGGGTGACCAGGAAGGTCCCGGTCATGTTGATCGCGAAGACGCGTTCCCACCCTTCCTTCGTTTCTTCCATGAAGGTGCGCGGCGAGCTGATGCCGGCAATGTTCGCCAGGCCCACAACGGGAGGCAGCTCCGCCTCCACGCGGCTGATGGCGGCATCAATGGAGGCCTCGTCCGAAACGTCCGTCTGCAGGCCCAGCGCCTTTACCCCGTGCTTCGCCTCAATCTCCTTGGCCGCCAGCGCGGCTGCTTCGCCGTCGATGTCCAGGATGGCAATGTTCCACCCGTCACGGGCCAACCGGTCGGCCGTGGCGCGCCCAATCCCGCGCTCGGAGGCGGCCCCGGTGAGGACCGCGGTGCGCTCGGCCGGGAAAATTGCGGTTTCGGTCATGCTGTTTCAACTCCTGTGTTGGATTCCTGGTTGCTGATGAAGCGTTCATAATCGTCGTAGGTCTGGTTGATGTGCGCCTCCATGGCCTTGCGGGCCTTTTCCGGGTCCCCCGTGGCAATCGCCGCCAGGACCAGCCGGTGGTGCTCGAGGGCATGGCGCTGGACTTCGGGGAACGCTGAGGTTTCCCGGCGCGTGGTGTAGAGCAGCTGGCCGAGCTGGCCAAGCAGCGCCGGGAGGAACGGGTTGGCTGAAGCCCGGAAAACTGTGTTGTGGAAGGCGAGGTCTGCGAGGGTCACGGCATCCAGGTCCAGGGCGTCATGGGCCTTCTCCAGTTCCGAGATCGACGCTCCCATGGCAGCCAGATGCTCGGGCGTGGCGTGCCGGGCGGCCAGCTCGGCGGCCCCGGTTTCCACCATGCGCCGTACTTCGAGAAGCTTCAGTGACACTTCTCCAATGCCGGTACCACGCGCCGCGGCGCGGAGGATGGCCTCGAGCCCCGTCCATTCGTCCACCGGATTCACGAAAGTACCCAGACCTCGCCGCACTGTCACGATATTTTGGGCCTGAAGCGTCTTCAGAGCCTCGCGTACGGTCAGTCGACTGACATCCGCGGCCTTGGCTATCTCCGTCTCCGCCGGCAGTGACGTGTGCGGCTTGATGTCCCCGGAGAGGATGCGTTCCAGGATGTCCGCAAACACTGAGTCAGCGAGCGTTCGGCGGCTCATCGGGCTTCCCTTCCTGCGGCTTGTCAGATGTCTTACGTCCGGATAGTGTGGCACCCGTCACTCGATGGAGTCAATTCCGCACGGCACCTGGCGCCTTCGAGGAGTGGCCGGGCACAGCGCCCGAGCTCTTGTCCCCCAAGGAGTACATCAACGTGGATCTACAACTACTACTTGCGCTGGTTCTGGGCATCGCGACTATCGTCGTGCTCGTGCTTCGCACCCGGCTGGACGCATTCGTAGCGTTGCTTATAGCCGCCCTCGTGACCGGCCTGGTGGCCGGTCAGTCCCCCCTCGACATCGTCAAAGCAATCACCACCGGCTTCGGCAACACCCTCGCCTCGATTGGCATCGTGATCGGTCTGGGTGTGGCCATCGGCAAGATCCTGGAGGTCTCGGGAGCTGCCAACGCGCTTGCCCTGGCCTTCCTGCGGCTCTTCGGCAAGGGCCGGGAACCCTGGGCGCTGGGCACCGTCGGCGCCCTGGTGTCCATCCCGGTATTCTGCGATTCCGGTTATGTGATCATGAACCCGCTGGCCCGCTCCATCGCACGGGTCAAGCGCGCCGGCTATGTGACGCTGGCCCTGGCGCTGGGCGCAGGCATGACCCTGACGCATCACCTCGTGCCGCCGACGCCCGGCCCGCTGGCCGTGAGTGGCCTGCTGGGCGCGGACCTGGGTGCCATCATCATCACGGGCCTGGCCTTCACCGTCCTCCTGCTGCCGGTTGTGGTGGCGTATGCGAAGTGGATGGGACCCAAGCTCGAAAGTTCCGTCACCGAGGAGGTCCGCGAGGCAGTTTACGGACGGGCTGCGCTGGTGGGCGCCACCGAAGGATCGCATCACGGCACCACGGGAACGATCACCGAAAATTATGCCGACGCTCCTGCGCAGGCAGAGCTCCCGGACGATCCTGAGCTGGAACTCGGCACTCCGCCCGCAGGCGCCAAACCGCACCGCGTCGGCGCGTTTCTCGCCTCCCTGCCTCTGCTGGTCCCGCTGCTGCTGATCGTCCTGAACACGGTCACGGGTGCTATCGACCAGAACGCACAGGGCGTTGTCGGCGCCAAATACGAACCGTCCGATTGGGTTGTTCCGTTCGCCTTCATCGGCAACCCGGTGATCGCACTGATCATTGGCGTACTGCTGGCCGTCTACGTGCTCCTGCCGCGCTGGACTCCGCGCACCAAGGTCCAGGGCTGGTTTGCTGACGCAGCTGCCTCTGCTGGCCTCATCCTGCTGATCACCGGTGCCGGCGGCGCGCTGGGACAGGTGCTCCGCAGCTCCGGTGTGGGCGACGCGTTGGCGGAGGCCATTGCCGCCACCGCACTGCCGGCCTTCCTTGTGCCCTTCCTGGTAGCCACCCTCGTCCGGCTGGCCCAGGGTTCAGGTACGGTGGCGATGATCACGGCGGCCTCCGTCACGGCCCCACTGGTGGGAACACTCGGTATCGATCCGCTGGTGGCCGCAATGGCCTGCACCGCCGGATCCATGATCCTGAGCTACTTCAATGACTCCTACTTCTGGGTGGTCACCCGGTTCGCCGGGCTTGAAGGCACCGCAGCCCTTCGCGGCTGGTCGGGCATCACCACCGCTGTCTGGGCTGGATCTATCCCGCTGCTGTTCATCCTGAACCTCATCATGGGCTAAGTTCACCTGCTGGCTCAGTGGTCAGCAGAAGACACGCACGACGCTCGGCTGGGATTTCCCGGCCGGGCGTTGTGCGTGGGCGTCCGTCCGTCCCGCCGTCCACCAGCACCATTCCCAGCAAGAACGTAATGTGGCTGCGGCTCAACACGGGTCCCCCAATGACTCGTTGCCCTTCCATTGCCCACGGAATCCAGACGTCCCCCGACGGAGCCGGAACAAGCCGTGTTTGGGCCGTCTGTTGGTTGGGAGTGGCGAGCTAGAGTGGGAGCCCAACGTCGATGGGGTGCGTATGGAGAATCTACCGAGGCCGTCCGAGGCCAGAGATCCCGGGCCTTTCTACCACGGCACAAAGGCTGACCTGAAGCCGGGGGACGTGCTGGAACCCGGCTATAGCTCGAATTTCGGCGAGCGAAAGAAGGCCAACTACATCTACTTGACCGCAACTCTTGATGCGGCAACTTGGGGAGCCGAACTCGGGGTGGGCGAGGGGCCGGGCAGAATTTACCGTGTGGAACCCACTGGCCCCTTTGCGGATGATCCCAACCTGACCGATAAAAAGTTCCCGGGCAACCCGACGAGGTCCTACCGAACCCGGGCGCCACTGCGGGTAGTTGACGAGATCGTGGATTGGGAACCGCACTCCCCCGGGGTCCTTCAGAACATGCGGAACCACCTTGAAGAACTCAAAAGGCTTGGCATCGAGGCAATCAACGACTGAACCAGGCCGCGTCGGCAGAAGCGGCCCCTGTTTGAGGTGGAGAACGACGGCGTAGCCGGCGCCGCTCAGGACTCCGCCGCGGAACGGGCCGTGCGGCTCAGCTGCTCTGCAGGTCCAAGTGGTGCTCGGCGACGACGTTCGGGTGGGCCCGCAGCCGGTAGCGGAGTGCGTTGTCTCCGTAGGTTTCAAGAATGGGGCTGTCCGTTGGATCAACGGACAGGCCGCGGGCCCTGGCCTGGAACTCCGGGCTCACCGCGAGCTGCGGCATGGTCGCGTCCAGCGCCGGGTTGAAGAAGAACGGAAGCGAAATACGGTCAGTGCCGCGCAGGGGCGAGATCACCCGGTGCAGGGTCGCCTTGAGGTAACCGTTGGTAGCCAGTTCGAGCATCTCGCCGATATTAACGACGAACGTTCCCGGCACCTGGGGGGCGTCGATCCACTGCCCCTGGTACTCGACCTGCAGCCCACCCTTTCCTGGCTCCACGAGCAGCAGCGTCAGGACGCCGCCGTCGCGGTGGGAGCCCACGCCCTGCTTGGGCTCCGGGTTGGACTCTCCCGGGTACCGCACAATTTTCAGCAGGGGAAATGCCCGTGCGGCGAAAGCCTCGTCGAAAGTGTCTTCGGGCGCACCGAGGGAGACCGCCAGGGCACGCAGGAGGGTCAGCGAGATGGTACTCAGCCGCTCGGTCCACTCCAGGACAATGCCCCGCATTTCGGGGAGGGCCTCCGGCCACAAGTTGGGGCCCTCAAGACGCCAGTAGTCGGCGACGCCCGGCCCCGGCTCCACCACAGCACGCTCAACGCCGATATCAATCTGCTCGCGCCAGTCGACGGCACCGTCGGTGAGTTCGCCGCCGACTCTGGTGTATCCACGGAATTGCGGGCTATTGACGTTCTCGACAGCGAGCTTCTGCTCCTCGGGCAGCTCGAAGAAGCGCCGGGAGACGTCGAGCATGGAATCCGTCAGCTGCTGCGGGATCCCGTGTCCGGCCAGGTAGAGGAAGCCGACCTCATGCATGGCGTTGCGCAGGTCATCACGAAACCGCGAGGCCTCCTCCGGGCCCGCGCTCAATCGGGATAGGTCCAGGACGGGCAATGATTCGAGGGGCACCTTGTTAGTCCTTTTCGATGAACTTGGCAAGCTGGGGACTGTACTTTCTTCAATGTTACGGACTGAAGGGCGGACTGGGACATTAGCATGTCGAATTGAGACATTCGAGAAGCTGCGCCGGCTGTCCACCCTCATCACGGCACCCCCGCAGTGGTCGGGCGAGACCGGACGGCCGGACGGGGAACATGCAGGGCGGACTGCCGGGCACGACGATGGATCACATACTCGGCCACAGCCAGATTGATCACCCAGGCCGCCGTCATCAGCAGTGCGCGGGTCAGTTCGTCGGGGGTTCCCACGAGCAGCATCCAGGGCAGAATCACCACGGCCTGGGTTCCCGCCGCGACGCCGATCGAATAGCCGCGCGTCATCCATGCACCGTGCCGAACGAAATCCCGGCGCTTGATCGCTATCACTCCACGAATGATGCTGACCAGCATGGCCGAGCCGAAGAGCAGCCGGACCGGGACGTCCGTGTCGCCGTCCGGGAGGGGGTAGAAGGCCGACATCCACAGCCCGGAGAGGGCAGCGAGCAGGCCAGCCGGGATGAGGATGCCTCCGGCGACGCGGTGCCAGCCTCGTCTGCCCCGCAGCGCGGGAACGAACTGGAATGCCCCAAGCAGGCTGTAGACCGTGACGCTGACGATGTGGACCACGACGGGGACCGGGGAGGCAAAGAACCTCGCATTCTGGGGCGTGATGGCGGCGCCGCCGGCCAGTTCCGTCATCCTCGACGCCCCGGCGATCACCGGGATGAGGCTCAGGAGGATCAGCCCGGCGGGTACGAGCCATTGGGGCGCCGTGCGCCGGCCGGGCCGGAGGGCGCTGCTGGGTGATGTTGTCATGGCCTGGTCCTCAATGCAGGTGGTGTACGGCGTACACCTAATAGGGCCCAACCGTAGGTGTACGCAGTACACTTGTCAAGAGGATGCCGCTAGGGAAAGGTTGTCGGATGACTCAGCAGCTGGAGGCCGCACGCCGCACGCCCTTGAACCGGGAGCGGGTGCTGCAGGGCGCCGTCGCACTCGCTGATGACGTCGGCCTGGAGTCGCTCAGCATGCGCAGGCTCGCTGAAGACCTCGGCGTGGTGCCAATGGCGATCTACAAACATGTCTCCAACAAGGACGAGCTGCTCGACGGGATGGTCGCGAGCCTGATCGGCGAGATCGATCCCCCGGGGACGGAGCTGGGCTGGAAAGGCGCCGTCCGCTTGCGGGTGCTTTCGGCGAGGCAGGCGTTGCAGCGGCACCCGTGGGCACGCCGGGCCATTGAATCGCGGACCAACAAGACCCCCGCGGTTCTTGACTACATGGACTCGTTCGCGGGAATGTTCCTGGCCGGCGGCTTCTCTGCCGACCTCACGCACCACGTGATGCATGCCCTCGGGGGCCGCATGTGGGGGTTCACCCAGGAGCTGTTCGACGATCCGGCGGTCCCGACGGCGGAGTCCCCTGCCGGGATTTCACCGGAAGCCCAGGCCGCCATGGTCGAGCAGATGGCGGCCCGGTATCCGAACATCGTAGCGATCGCCACCGCGGCGACGCACGAGGAAGGGTCGGTCGTGGGGCACGGCTGTGACGACCAGTTCGAATTCGAGTTTGCCCTCGACCTGCTCCTCGACGGCTTTGAGCGGCTGCACGAGCAGGGCTGGTCATCGCGGCAGGCGAAGCTGAACCGTCCCCGGGCCGGGAACCAACAAGGCGTGCCCTTGCCTCATTAGGGACTTCGGAGGAGGATGTGCGGACACTCCAGGAGGCCTGTCATGACCAAACTTGGCAAGTTTGAGAAGTACCTGATCGAGGAATTCTTCGACGATTACCGCGCCGGCGCCATGAGCCAGCGGACGTTCACGCGCCGGGTGGCTTTCATTACGGGCAGCATGGCCGCGGCCTCGGCGGCGATGCTGCTGGTGGGCTGCACTCCGGAGGAAGTACCGCGCAGCACCGACCCCATGCCGACCCCCACCCCCAGCCCCTCCCCGTCGGGCACGGGAACCGGCACCGCCTCCCTTGGCCCGGTGCCGGGAGCCAAGAGCCCGCTCTCCGTTCCTGAGGGAGCGCCCGGTCTGCTGACAGAGACGGTGCGATTCCCTGCCGAGGGAACAGACATCAGCGCCTACCTTGCCCGGCCGGAGGCGGGTACATCCGGACCTGCCGTATTGATCTGCCATGAGAACCGCGGGCTGACTGCGCACATTGAGGACGTGGCTCGCCGTTTCGCCAAGGCCGGCTACGCTGCCCTGGCGCTGGACCTGCTCAGCAGGGAAGGTGGCACCGCGGGCATGGACCGCGACGCCGTCCCGGGCGCATTGACGGCGGCCGGCGTCCAGCGCCATGTTTCCGATTTCGCGGCGGCTTTTGATTACCTGCAGACAAAGGACTTCGTCGACGAGGGGCGCATCGCCATGACCGGATACTGCTTCGGCGGGGGCATCACGTGGCAGGCGGCGACGGAACTGCCCGGACTGAAGGCGACTGCAGCCTTTTACGGGCCCTCCCCCGAATTGGACAAAGTCCCGACGATTCAGCCGGCTGTGTTCGGCGTCTACGCTGAACTGGATCAGCGGATCACGGGCGCACTGCCGGCGCTGCGGGATGCCCTCGCTGCCACGGACGTCCGCCACCAGCTCACCGTCTATCCCGGCGTCGACCACGCTTTCCACAATGACACCGGGCCGCGTTATGTTGAGGCGCAGGCCACCGCCGCCTGGAACGACACGCTGGCCTGGTTCACCAAGTACGTGTGAGCCCGTTGTTGCACGGCTTTTACTTAGGATTTACCTGCCGTTCCTTGTGGGTCCCGGGGGGCCTGCAACAGACTGGATATCACGAGATGAACTGATCTTTCGTGATCGGTCGACGAGGGCACCGGGACACGGACGCAGTGATGCGTTCCGGCCTGATCCGCGGTAGTGACGCCGAGGGACGGGCTCCCCAGACCGGGAGGATGGCAATGGCCGGCAAATTTGAACTGTTTGTTGACGCGGAGTCGAGGTTTCGATTCCGGCTCAGGGCACCGGACGGCACCGTGATGGCGGTGTCGGCTGCGTTCCGGGACAAGTCCGCTGCCGTCGCCGGCATCGCCGCCGTGCGGGAGTGCGCCGGGATGGGGCTGATCACGGATCTGTGTTCCGGGGCCAGCGGGCCCGGCCGGGTTCAGGAATCAGCGCCTTCCGGCGACGCCCCGCTGGCCCGCCATGGCTGGCACAGGAGGGCCGACGGCTTCCACAGCCGCGCCAAGACCATCCGGCGGGCGTCATCCGTGCCCCGGTGGACCGGCGCAGCGTAGGCAGATCCGGGATGACGGGCGCTACGAACCCGCTGTGGGGGCTACGGGTGCGCTCCGTCCCCGTACCAGCGCAGGACCCGCAGCGCGCGCAGGGTGTTCCACCGGCTGGGCCGCCCGTCTCCGCCCTCGAGCTCAAAGTGGACCTGTCCGGGGTGCGTGTTTTCGAGCAGCCAGGTGCCGTCGGGCTGCCGTTTGGATCGGAGCAGTTCGACTGCCTCGGCCATGCGCGGGTCGGGCGGACCACCGGCGGAGCGGAAATACTCCAGGGCACGGAGCACGTCGTAGTGCCAGCGGGTCGGGAATGAGAACTCCAGCCAGGCCGGGTCGATGACCTCGCCCGTGCTTTTGCGGCGGAACAGCCGTCGTTCAAGGAGGTACTCCTCGGCACGGCGACGCGCCTCGATGGATTCCGCGGAGCCGCCTGTTGACTGCTCATGCGCCAGGAGGCCCTCGAGGACGTTGATCGTCGTCGCGGCCGAGGAAACGACTGCGCCGTACTCTGCCCAGCAGTTCCACCCGCCGTCGTCGAGCTGTTCACTGACCAGCCGGGCGACCACGCCGTGGACGTCCTGCCCGAAGTAGGCGCCGAGCCCAACCGCCATGCCGTTAATGCACGGCTCGACCTCGCCGGTGAAATAGGGCTGTCCGCCCTCCTCCCAGCGGCAGTTGTCCCGCACCAGCGCCACGGTCCGGCGCATCTGCTCGCTGCCCGGCTCGACGCCGAAGTCTCGCAGCTGCAGGAGGCTGTAGGTGGTGGCGGTCCAGGGCTGGGTCCCGTCGTCGGCCCCTTCATGCCCGGTGGAGTCACCCTGGCTCTCTGGGGTGTCAGCTCCATCAGGAGGCCCGACGCAGGAATCGCCGCCTTGCCCGGGGAAGTACGCTCCCCCGGCCCATTGGCCATCGTCGCCGCGCAGAGCCAGCAACCGGGCGCCCCACCCCTCGGTCGCCACCCGTGCGCGCTCGGCAGCCAAGACGTCGGAAGGTGCGCCGGCAAGATCCCGCAGCGCCTGCCATCGGATGGATGGATCACTATCCAGCAGCCAGTCCAGAATGGTCATGCGCCGATTGTAGTGGTCCGAGTCCTTCCGTGCCATCGCCACTGCCGACGTTTTGTCAGTCCGGCCCGCTCCTAACCCTCGCAGTCAACGCAGTATGCGTGGCCGTTCTTCTCACGCGCGATCTGGGACCGGTGCCGGACCAGGAAACAGGAATAACAGGTGAATTCATCCTCCGCCTGGGGGATGACCTGGACGATGAGTTCCTCGGCGACGAATTCTCCGCCGGGGACGATCGAGTCGTCCAGCGAATCCGCCTCATCCAGCTCGCGCACCACGCTTCGGGCGTCCGGAGCATTCGCAGACTGCAGCGCCTCCAGGGACCTGTCCTGCGATTCCTTGACGTCGGAACGTACTTCATCGTAATCGGTTGCCACTGACGTGATTCTCTCTTCTTCGGATTGCGGGTCGGATAGCTGTTCAACAGATGGACCTGCTCCAGTATTCCCCCTCACCAGAAGTTCCTTGGTCCATGACCCGGATACGGGCCCGCCGGTAGCGGCTTTCCCGCAACCCCCAGCAGCCCATAGCAGTCCATAGTTTGTACATTCGTTCGATTTACGGCTATATTCTGGTGAGTTTCTTTGGGGGGAAATGATGAACAAAGCGCAAAGGCGCGCCCACGTGGAGACTCCTTGTCGGGAGTGTGGCTCGCGGGTCATCCCGATCTGGAAAGACGAGCGGTCTGCGGCTTCCAGCCAGCCTGACTGGCGGGTGAGTGCCCGGCAGTGCAGCCGCCTGGGCTGCATCTTCAACGACACCCGGAACTGGCGGGAACCGTGACGCGCTTCCGGCCCACAAGCGCCCTGCAATGATGGATCAGTGACTATCGCTAAATCGGTTGTGCTGTTCGTGCTCGCTGCTGCGGCTGAAATCGGCGGCGCGTGGCTGGTCTGGCAGTCGGTCCGCGAGGGCAAGGACTGGTGGTGGGCCGGGCTGGGCGTCCTCGCACTGGGCGCGTACGGCTTCGTTGCGACCCTCCAGCCCGACGCGCACTTCGGACGCATCCTCGCAGCCTATGGAGGCGTCTTTGTCGCCGGCTCGCTCGCATGGGGAATGATGTTTGACGGGTTCCGGCCCGACCGATGGGACATCATCGGCTCCGTGCTCTGCCTGCTCGGCGTGGCCGTGATCATGTTCGCGCCACGAAGCGCCGGCTAGACCGGAGGCGCGGACCCCGTTGCGCACCGCCCGTCCAATCCAACCCGCCGCCCGGCGCGATAATGAAAGCTATCCATAGTGATGACACCGGCGACGACCAAACCAACAACGGCCCGGCGTGACCCCGCGAAGACAATCCGCCTGGTCCTCTGGACTCTGCTCGGTGCTGTCGTCGCAGCTGGCCTCGTCTGGTACGCGGTCCTGACGACGAACAGGCCAGCACCCGAATCCCAGCAGCCGGCGGCCAGGGCCCAACTGGTCCGCGAGGACAGCCACCGGCTCAGCTCCCCAGCTGTCGAAAAGGCCCAATTGGTCGAGTTCCTGGATTTCGAATGCGAGTCCTGCCGGGCCGCCCATCCGCTCGTCGAGGACCTCAAAAAGGAGTACGGTGACCGGATCACGTTTGTGAACCGCCACTTCCCTCTACCCGGACACCGCAACTCCGGGACGGCCGCCTTGGCGGTCGAGGCCTCCGCACAGCAAGGCAAATACGAGCAGATGGCGGCGAAGCTTTTCGCAACCCAGGCCGAGTGGGGCGGAAAGCAGGAATCCCAGGCCACCGTGTTCCGCGGCTATGCGCAGGAGCTCGGACTCGACCTGGCCAGGTACGACGCCGCAGTGGCGGACGAGAGTACCAAGGAACGGATCCGGAAGGATGCTGCGGACGGTACGGCCCTGGGGGTCACCGGCACACCGACCTTCTTCCTCAATGGCAAGAAACTGGTGCTGGACACGGAAGCGGAATTCCGGCAGTTACTCACCGACGCAGCCCAGTAAGCGCCATGCCAGGACGCCCCCGCAGGACCCGCTACGGTGTTATTGGAGGGATGCGGTCAGGCGCGCCAGGTTATCGAACGCCCTCTGGGCGACGGGCCGCCGGATCCAGTCCTCGAGCTGGAGTTCAAGGCTGTTCTCCCGGTACCCGTCCTCAATCCTGCGGATAGCGTCCACAATCCCGCGGCCATGGACAAGCACCGACACCTCCATGTTGAGGCTGAACGAGCGGACATCCATGTTGCTGGACCCGATCACCGCAACCTCCTCGTCGATGGTGAAGTGCTTCGAATGCAACACCTGGGGTGCCCGGTAGAGGTAAATCCTGACGCCGGCGCGGAGCAGCGCCTCGTAGTACGAACGCTGCGCGTGGTAGACCATGCTCTGGTCGCCGACCTCGGAAGCGAAAAGCTCGACACCAAGTCCCCGGGCGGCGGCCGTGACGATGGCCATCAGGATGGATTCATCCGGCACAAAGTACGGACTGGTGATGCTGACACGGCGCTCCGCTTTATGGATGAGCGCGGCATAGAGCTTCAGATTGTTGTCATTGTCGAAGCTGGGGCCGCTGGGCAACACTTGTGCGTCGATGAGTGCGGTCCCGGGGTCGAGGACTCGCGTCCGCGAATCCAACGGCAGCAGCACATCCGTTTCGCTGTACCAGTCTGTCGCGAAGACCGCGTCCAGCTCGCGGACGACGGGCCCTTCGAGCCGCACCATCAGCTCGTGCCACCGAAGCCCGCGCTTGAGGTTGCTTTTCTTGTTGTAACTGGCGTCAATGACGTTTTGCGATCCGGTGAATCCGACGCGACCATCGACGACGAGGATCTTCCGGTGATTGCGCAGGTCCGGCCGCTGCCACTGGCCATGGAACGGCCGCAACGGCAACATGGGGTGATATTCCGCCCCGGCGTCCCGCAGGTACTTTATGGTTTCCTTGCGGCCCGGGAACATGAGGCCTGCCAGGTCATCAGAGAGCACTCTCACCGCTACGCCCCGCTCCCGTGCCCGGGCCAGCGCCTGGAAGAACGGTTCCGTGGTCGAGTCGAGGACAAGGATGTAAAACTCCACGTGCACGTAGCTGGCCGCCGACTCGATCTCCGCGATCATGGCATCGAAAGTGCCGTTGTAGTCAGGGAGGAGCTCGGCACTGTTGCCGTTGACCATAGGAAGCGCCCCCAGGTTGCTGTTCAACGCCACCAGCGAATGCAGCCACTCGGGCCAGTCAACGCCACTGCTGATCAGCGGACTCCCCTCCGTCCGGGCCAGGACCAGATCATTTACCTCCCGTTGTTTGTCGCGGCGGGGCTTGGGCAGTTTCGCGTATCCAACGAGGAGAAAAACGACTGCTCCGAGGAGCGGGATGAAAATAATGGCGAGAACCCAGGCAATCGCCGATGATGGGGGACGGTTCATTGTCACAAGGACTGCCGCCACGGCCACCAGGAAAATATGGGCCGCCAGGGCGAGCAAAGCGATGGTTTCGGGGTCCCTCAGAAATTCGCGCACTGGGACTTACGGCCCTTCTGCCGGGGAAATGACGACTGTCCGTCGGATAGGGAGGATCGCAGACAACGTCAGGCCAGGACCCTCGTCAGCGCCGAAGCATATGCCGTGGTCGCGGCGCACACTTTCGACTCGTTCTCCTGCGGACTCGAAGCCGTGCTGCACCCGGTCATCAGTCCAGTGGCTGCCCCGAGTGCGATCAGTCCTCCGAGGATCGGGCGGGGTCGTGACATTGGAGGCTCCTTTCCCGGATGGGCTGTCCCCGGTCAGCCCGACCAATGGCCGGTTTAACAATTGTTGGCCCCTTGCCGGCAGGGGCCATCATCCCTGACGGGTGACGTTCCGTACCGGCCACGCGGACCTGACGGCTTAGACGATCCCGCGTTCGGCTGCAGTCTTCAGGGCATCGCGCCGCCCCGTTGCACCGAGTTTGCGGTAGATGGACCGTTCGTGAGTCTTGACAGTGTTCACGGAAATGAAAAGGGCCTCTGCAATCTCGGCCGCCGTCATGACTGAGCGCATATAGGCCAGGACCTCGCGTTCGCGGTCCGTGAGGGTCCAGTACGACCGTGTCCGGAGGGGTGGGTGACCTTGCGTGTGGCGTGCCATCCGGGCCGCGATGAACGGCTCATGGGTGGTGCCCCATACGGCGTGCCGGATCAGCAGCTCTGCGATATCGTCCCGCCGCTCGGTGAATGGGCGCAGAACGGACTGGGGTTCGGCGCGATGGACCGCATTTTCTATCCGCTCGTGAGTCCTGGCTTCATCCCGGTTTCCGTGGGCCAGGAGCGCCTCGGTCAGGCTCATGCTGGTGTCGAGGTAGCCGTTCCGGTGCTCACTCGTCAGTTCCCTGGCACAGCGCTGGGCGGCGCTGATCTCGCCGCCGCGACGCAGGAGTTCTGCGAGCAGCGTGTCCACCAGGGGCGCGTGCCCGCCGGCACCCATCGGCTCGACGACAGCCAACGCGCTGTCCAGGTCACCCCTGGCCTCAGCAAGCTTCGCCCAGGCAATGGTGTGAAAGTCGTTCCACGACACTCCGTACAGCCCCCGGGCGTGGAGGGACTCCAGCGCAGCGCGGGAGTCGGCAAGATGGGATTCGTCGCCGGAGGCACAGTCAACCAGAACCTGGTAGACGACGCCGAGCGCGCCGAGCGCGGAGAACTTGTTCCCGAGGCGCAGGGCCTTGACGAGATGGGCCCGGGCCCCCTTCAGCTCGTCCCTCCAGTAGTACGCAATGCCGCGTGCCAGCCAGGCGGCGGCCATCCGGTCCTGCGAACTCCAGCCCCGGGCATCCGCCCTCTCCAACGTTTGGGTCGCTAGTTCGTCAGCCGTCGCAAGATCGCCGGCGACGGCGTGTGCCAAAGCCCTTTCCGCATCGGCGAATATTTCCGCCCGCTCCGGTTGCTGGTCGCGGCGGTCGGCCACGACCGATTCGAGCAATACGGTTGCCTGATGTCCGCCGCGGTGCAGCCTGAACTCGGCCTGGGCAAGCAGGAACATGCCTGTCGAAGAGCTCGCGAGCCGACGTTCGGCCTGGAACTCGGGAAGCGCCCGTCCGTCGCCGGCCGGCAGGCGCAAGTCCAGCAGGCCGTGGGCCGGCACCGGCTCGAAGAGGCCACGGCAACTGTCGAGCGTGCCCCGCCGGGCAGCATCCAGTTCAGCGGTACGCGCCATAGCACGCTGACTGAGTTCCGAGGCCCCGCCCCTGTCGCCATCAAGCTCCCGGCAGAGGGACCGGATCATCAGCATCTCGGCGTCTGCGTTCCACGGCGCCGGGAGGTTGAGACACAATTGCTCAAGGGCGGGTGCGCCGTTCCGCAGCAGGAACTCCAGCCAATGCCCTCCGATTGACATGACAGCCTGGCGGGGCGCCTGCCCCTGCAGTGCTTGGTTCACGCACTCGGAAACGTCCGTGTCCTGGTAGTACCGCGCCGCGATGCGGTGAAGCCGTTCGGCAAGAAGCGGGTCCCTCCGTTCCAGTATTCGGCGGCATTGTGCAGCGAAAAGCGAGTGCCACCGGTACATGGATTCACCGTCGCGGTATTCGTACTCCTCGATGAACAGGCCGTTGCGGAGACAGGACTCAAGTAGCAGGCCGCCGTCGGGCTGGCCATGAAGTTCGACGGCGAGCCTGCGGCCCAGCCATTCGCATGTTGTGGCGCGCAGGACAAAGTCCGCCAGTGGCCGGTCCAGCTGGTCCAGCACTTCCTCAGCGATGTAATCGGAAAGCGGCAGGTTCTCGGGCGGAGTGTTGGTGGTCCGGCCCGGCACGTGACGGCCCTGCGCCAGTGCGGTGAGGCTGGCGTGGACGGCGACCGGCCATCCGGCAGTCAACCTCCAGAGGGGTTCGGCATCAAAGGGTTCGTCCTGTCCCAGCGAAGAGGCAACCTGGGCGACTTCACCCTGCGTTAAGGCGAGCTCAGCAGCGCCGAGCTGCCCGAGGCCTTCCCCAAACCTGTGCCGTTCCAACTGGATGGAAGGATGACCCCGCCCGGAAAGGACCAGCCGCAGGGTTGGCGGGGCTGAGGCGGCGAGGACCCCGACTATCCCGCCGGATAGTTCCGGCCCGGCCAGGTGAATATCGTCGATGATCAGCGCCATCGGCTCCGTGAGTTGTTCAAGGGCGCCGAGCAGGAGGTCATAGGACGCAGCACGGTCGTCGGCAAGGCTCTGATTCAGGGCCAGCAGCGCGTTGTTGCCGGGCAAAGGGCTCTGGCTGGCGGCGGCCTGGATAGCCGCCACTACCCCCTGGAAAAGCCGCGCTGGTTGAGCATCGAACCGGTCGAGCGAGAACCAGGCGCAGGTCAGATCGCAGTGGCGGGCCCAGTCGCCCAACACAGTGGTCTTCCCGTAGCCGGCCGGGGCCGCGACCACGGTCAGTCGATGGGCATCAGCGGCGGCGGTCAAAGCGCTGTCCAGCCGCGGGCGCTCCAACGCTCCCAGACCGCGCAGTGGTGGGCGGGTCTTGGACTGCGGACCCGGCACAGCTGCAGGCACTCGCGTCTCTCCCACGTCTTTCATCGTAGAAGCGCGCAAGAGGGTCCAACAGGGGCATAAGGTCCTTGTGCCCGGGCGTCCTGAGCCAAAATGTCCGGGTATGCCAGCAGCGCCGCGGAGCCCGGAAACTGTTTCCCTGCCCGGGAGTACCATCAGTCATGGCCGCTAAGCAGGGGAGCCGGAAAGCTCCCGTCTTTGTCCGTGAGCTCGATAAGGCCGCCAGACGCCATGTTCTTGTCGTCGCGTTCCTGCGGATGGCGGCTTTCCTGGCGGTAGTCCTCATTTTTTACTTCGCTATTCCCATCGGCGGTTTCAATGAGGACAACCCGGCTGCGGCATGGATCCGGCTTGGGGGTGTCTTGTTCATCTTTCTGAGCGCCTTGGGCCTGCAATTGCGAATGATCATCGCGGCCGAAGTACCCCAGATCCGCGCGGCCGAAGCAGTCGTTGAGACCGTCCTGATGTTCCTGTGTCTCTTCGCTTTGCTGTACATATCTCTATCGGCCACGGACCCTTCGGCATTTACCGAACCGCTGAGCAGGGTGGATGGCCTCTACTTCACCACGGTCACGTTCGCCACGGTGGGGTTCGGCGACATTACTCCGGTCAGTCAACTCGCGCGGGCTGTTGTGACGGTTCAGATGGTCGCCGGCCTGGGCGCCCTTGTCTTGGTGGCAAAGGTCGCCTTTTTTGCGGCGGGCCGGCGTCTGCGCGGGTAATGCCAGTGCTCACCCCGAACGGATGAGCCCAGTCCCGTAGCGTTGAGGCAGCTGCCCCGGCTGTTCTCGGCGGCCACTCCCGCCGCAAGCGGAGTTCTGGCGGCGAAAACGGCAGATCACCCTGCGTGGGTGGGGTCGGGCCAGCACGCCACGTGGACAATGAAAATTGTCACGGCTGCCCGCCAGGGAACAGGAGCTTCACATGAAGATCGGTCCATTGGAAGTAATTATCTGTGCATTTCCGAAACCGGCCGTCGACGCCACCGTCATCAGAGCACTCAGCGAGACGGTCAAATCCGGTGCGGTGGCGCTGGTGGATTTGGCCCTGGTGAGCAGGGATGTGCAGGGCGTTGTGCACGTCCGTGACTTGCAGGATGATCTGCCCGCGGCATGGTCCGGCATGATCCGTGATTCCCGACCGCTGACTCTTCTCAACGACGCTGACCTGGAACTGGCGGCCGATGGCGTCACCACAAGCTGAACGGGATATACCGACAAAAGGGAAGCTCGCATGCCATGTGACAGAAGCGGCCGCCCCGGGCTGCTCGGAACGGTTGCTCGAACGAGAGCTATCCCGGGTACTCCACAGGCGTCAGCCAATGCAGCCAACCGCCGCGCCACGCGGCGGGAACAGGAAAGCGCGCTCCAGGATGCAGCGGCCGCGGACGCGGTCCCGGCCGCGCGTACCCCGCCCCTTTCGACGCCACCAGCATCTCCCCGGCCGCCAGGCGGAGGAGAACTCGCGAACCAGCTCTCTCGACTCGCCGATCTGCACAGCTCGGGCCTCCTCCCTGATGACGAATTCGCTGCAGCGAAGGCCCGAATCCTTATGTGAAATCAGCCTGGGAAGCCGGGCATTCCTAACCGAACACCAGACGTTGGAGGTGGTTCCCGTGGCGCGATCCAGTAGTCCTGCCTTTGTCACTGCACTCAAGGCGGTGCCGAACCGTCCGGTCTCCATGGGCTCGGAAGTCGAGCCCGTGAGACGAGACGACGCTATCCAGGCGGTGCGCGCGCATGTCACTCCATGATGATGCGAAGGTCCCCGGCAGCCCGGAACAGGAAGAAATACTCCGCCTGCGCGCCGAAGTTGCCCGGCTACGGCTCGAACGGGACGATGCCAGGACGACAAGTCCGGGACGTCCCGGACCGGGAGCGGGTTTGGCTCGACGGATTGTTGCCATCGTCCTCGTGGTTCTGACCGCGGTGTTGGCAATTGCCACTGTGCCAGCCCTTTATCTGCGCAGTGAAGTACTCGATACTGATCGCTACGTGGCCACTGTCGCACCGTTGGCCTCGGACCCTGCCATCCAGGCGGAGATCTCCAACAAGGTGACCACCCAGATCACTGAAGCAGTGGACGTCGAAGGCATCACCCGGGAGGCCATGACGGAACTCGGCAACGTCGCACCCCGGGCCGCCGCAGTGATCACGGGGCTGGCGCCCGCAATTGCCGAGCAGACCAAGACCCTCATACATTCCGCCGTCGCCAGATTCGTTGCCGGCCCGCAGTTCCAGGATCTATGGATTCAGGTCAACCGGGTCGCCCACCAGGGACTCGTCAACCTTGCGACCGGAAACACCGGCGGCACCGTCGATATCGACCGGAGCGGCACCGTAGCGATCTCCACCAAAGAGATTATTGCCCGGGTCAAGACTCTTCTTGTCGAGCAAGGGGTGGACATAGCCACCCGAATTCCGGAAGTTGACGCGCAAATTGCCCTGCTGCAGTCGCCGGAACTGGTCAGGGCCTCAGATGCCATCAGAACGCTGGACCGGACAGCCCCGATACTGGCCTGGCTGACGGTGCTGAGTGCCATGGGGGCCATTGCGGTGTCGCCGCGCGGCTGGCGACGGCGTACGACGAGCCGCGTCGGGTTGGCGCTGGCAGTGGCCATGGCAGTGCTGGCCTTGGCACTTATCATCGGGCTGGACATCTTCCTCAGCACGATCCCCTCGGCCACGGTCTCCCCCGCAGCGGCTCAAAGCCTCGTGGATACCCTCCTGACGCCGCTCCGGACCGGCGTGCGGTTTGTCTTTGTCGTGGGTTTGCTGATTGCTGTGGCCGCTTTCCTGAGCGGTCATTCGCGCCAGGCCGAGTTTGTCCGACAAGGCGTTGCACGGGCCGGAGACTACCTGACCGGGAAGCTCGGCGCCGGACAGGCCAAACCTTGGCAACACTGGGTGGCCCGCTACCGGCGAATCCTGGAAGCCGTCATTCTCGGCGTCGCCGTGCTGGTGCTCATCCTCTGGCAGTACCCGACGGCGGCCGTCGCCATCTGGACGGCAGTCCTGGCCGGGCTGGCGATCCTCCTGATCGAACTCGTGTGCCGCCCAGCCGTGGTTGCCGGCCATGCAAGTGGCGCAGTGCAGGCCGGCGAACCCGTGACGGGCGGGCCGCCGGAGGTTTCGAATCCAACTTCTCCCCTCCCCTGATGCACCGGCAAGCGCTCGGGTTTACCGTGAATCCCACGTGCCCGGGCGGTGACGGGGCCGCAGCCCTAGGAGACTGACGGCGAAAACGCGAACAAGTCCTGCCCAGCCTCGTGCACGACAACGCATGTGGACTCGGGGACTTCCTGCCAGGCTCCGCGAAGGTCCCCCAGCGGTTCGGATACGACCAACCGGGTGTCGTCAGAGAGTCCGTGGAGGAGGGGGTTGTCCGGGTACTGGGCGCGAAGGGTTGCGATGTCGGTACTGTGAAAGAGTGACCGGGACTTGCCCTCGCTGGAGTAGCGGAACGCCCAGGTGGTGTCGCCGTCGGTAGTTGCTACCGTCATCTGGATCGCGTGTTCGATGCCATGGCGTCGTCCGACGTCTTCGATGAATCCAACCGCCGCAGCGACGGCCGCGCGGGGGTCCCGTTCCAGGCCGAAAGTGAGCGCGAGGAAGAAGAATATTTCCGAGTCCGTCGATCCCTCGATCTCGGGATAGAGGCCGGGATCGACGGCCATGGCCAGGTCACGCTTCACCTTTGGAAAATCGGTGAGGACGCCGTTGTGCATCCACAACCACCGGCCGTGGCGGAACGGGTGGCAATTCGTCTGTTGGACCGCCGTGCCGGTGGTGGCACGGATGTGCGCGAAGACGCGTCCGGCCGAGGCCTGGCCTGCGAGCTCGCGCAGGTTGCGGTCATGCCAGGCCGGCTCCGTGCTGTGGAAGACGCCGGGCAAGGGCGCCGTCCCGTACCAGCCGACGCCGAAGCCGTCCCCGTTGGTGGTTTCCACTCCCATGCGTGCGTGTTTGCTCTGCATTACGAGCGAGTTGGCGGGTTTGTAAAGTAGATCATCCAGTCGAACGGGCGAACCGGAATACGCAAGCCAGCGGCACATGTCACTCTCCTTCTACTCAGGCCGGAATTCCCTCACGATTCCAGCACCGGCAAGGTGCCCGCGCATCATCTGCCGGGGGTGAATCAACCGCGCCAATCCGGCCTGCTCCGCATACCGGCTTCTGGCGACTGACTAGAGGCGAAGCACGCGCTGCTTGAGCGCGGCGAATTCGTCGGCCGTCAGTGCGCCGTCATCCATCAGGGTCTTCGCCTGGGCAATTTGTTCCGCGGGGTTGGTTCCCGCCGTTCGGCGGACATAATCGTCGAAATCATCCCTGGCCACATCATTCCGGGCCGCCTGCCGCAGGGACATGGACTGCCCGAAGGCAATCAGGTACGCCAGGCCGCCGAAGACCGGCAGGAAAATCAGGACAAGCACCCAGACAGCCTTGCTCCATCCGGTGCGCGTCGAATCAGCGAAAATGTCCTTGACAATCAGAAATAGAACCACCAGGTAAGAAACGTAGAGAACAAACGAAATCATGAGCCAAAAGTAGTCCCAGAAAGTCATTGCCACTCCCTTCAGGTATTACACGCCGCGTTCAGCGGGCAGACGCCCGGATTGGACGGCTTGCTCCAGCGCCGCGTGATCGGCTTCGGTTTGGTCGGCATAGCTCCTGGCCCAGTCCGCCAGCGCATCGTCAAAAACCTCGCTTCCGCCCAAATACCCGAGGATGAAGGCGCTGCCAGTGCTTTGCGAATGGGCCCGCGCGAGCAGCCCTCCGCACAGGCTGCCGTAGTCCGCGGTCTCCTGGGCGTTCATTTCCGCCAAGGTAAAAGAACCCTTCATGTCGCGGAACTGGCGAATATAGAAATCCCGGTGCCGCCCATCGTCCCCCGTCACGTCCTTGATCCAGCCCAGGAACGGATCGGACTGCGCCTGCAGGATGCGCTGCGCGCCCACCACCCTGTACCCCTGTCCCCGCGTAATCAGGGCTTTCTCGACCGGCTCCGGTGCGTTGAGCACGCCTCCGTGAGTCTCGAGCACCGACTTTCCGGCCTCCTTGGCCTGCAGAAACAGCGGCTCGCCGGCGGGACCTTCAAACAGAAGCACCCAGCTGCGCGTCCCCACGCTGCCGACCCCTACGATCCGCCGCGCGAAGTCCACCAGTCGGTACTGGCTTAGCAACAGCGAGGTATCCGGCCGCAGGGTACTCCGTTACTTCTCAATAAGGTTTCCCATCGCCCCGGAATCCTGGACCTCCGGGTGACGAACCAGCGGCGGCTGGTCGACAATTCTGGGCTCACCGGACTCCGTGGTCGACGTCAGCTTGGTGAGTACCTGTTCAGACGTTCGCTGGCGGGCCTTTTTCTCTTCGGTCTTGATGCGTTTGTGCGCGGCCGACTGCCTGGCTGCGAGAAATTCCGCATCCACTTGAAAGTAGTAGCGTTCAGTCGCCGTATGGCTGTAGAGAGCCTTGAGTGACTGCCGGTAGTTACGTATGCACGCACGCACTGCCGTCCTGCATTGTTCCTCCGTGTGGGAAGTGTTGCGCCCGTTCAACCAGATGCTCGCGGCGAGGCGTTTGATGTCCCACTCCCACGGTGCCGGGAAGGCTTCATCGAAGTCGTTGAGGTCGAAGATCAGCCGTCGTTCTGGGCTTGCGAAGAGCCCGAAATTGGCAAGGTGCGCGTCGCCGCTCGCGATCAGGGTGTGCCCGGTGAACGGGGAATCGGCCAAATCATGCGCCATGACGGCTGCGGCCCCGCGGTAGAAGGAAAACGGACTTTCCAGCATCCGCCCCACGCGCACGGGGATGAGGTCCGCCAGCCGGGTGGCATGCTGGCCTTCCAGGATTCCGACGGGGTCCCGCTCAGGCAACGTAAGCGCTGCGAAATCGCGGCGGGGTAGCGGACCCCTCGCCTCCCGCCCGGCTGCCTGGGCACGGGCGATTGAATCCTTGTGCGCCGGTCCCGGTGCGCTTTTCACGGCCGACCCGTGCCATTGGCGAGCGGACGCAAATACCAGCGAAGCTCCCAAAATGCCGGCGATTTCATCGGTTCTTTGGCGCACATGACCGCATCATCCCACAATCCTTCCCCTGCCGGAACAGTCCTCCGGCCTCGGTCCTGCCCCCCTTAGTGTGTACCGGGCAGTGCGGATCAGATGGCACCCGTCGCGGGTCGGATACGTGGCTGCAGCGCCCCCGATATCACCCCCGGCGGGTGATCCATGCGCCGGGCTCGGGGCTAACGATGGTTCTACCTGCCAGTGATAGGGCTGCCAGCCGAATGCCCACCCGAGAGGGGCGTCCAATGTCGAGACCTCGAGCAGTTCCCGCACGATTGCTGGCATTTGGTGCCGCGGTCGCGCTTCTGGCCGGGTGCAGCACCGCCAGTCCACCGGCGAGCACCGCCACCCCGCAGGCGAGCTCCTCCAGCGCGCAGCCGACCGTTTCGCCGGTTTGCGCTGCCGCCGACGCCTATGCCGACTCCCTGACGGCTTTTAAGGACACCCTCACCCCGGGGGCAACCCTGGAGCAGGTCCGTGCGGCACGGGACCAGGTTGCGAAGACCTATGACGACCTGGTCGACGCGACAGGGAGCGAGGCTAAAGAACGCGTGGACGCAGTGATCGCGGCGGAGGCGAAGCTCGTCGCCGCCGTCACTGACGTTCCCGACGACGCCACCCTTTCCGAGACGGCCGACTCCCTGCGAGACGCAGCAGCGAACGTCCAGGCCGCACTGAGCGACCTGGCGGCTGAGGTTAAGTGCTAGGACCCGGACTACCCAGCGGGCCCTCCATTCAACTGCCTACCGTTCAAGGCTGCGTTCAAGGACGATGCCGCATCAAATGGAAGCGGGGAATTCAAAATGAGTTTCTGGGAAAACTTTTGGGACATTTTTTGGTGGTTTTTCTTCATTTATGCGTTCTTCGCCTTCCTGTATGCATTGTTCATGGTTATTGCCGACCTTTTCCGCGACCAACAGCTGAGCGGCTGGTGGAAGGCCGTCTGGATCGTCTTCCTGGCGTTCCTGCCCTTCTTGACGCTGCTGGTGTACATGGTTGCCCGCGGAAAGGGCATGGCCGAGCGGTCCGTGGAAGGGGCCCGACGGGACCAGGACGCCGCGGATTCATATATCCGCAGGGCCGCCACAGTTAGTCCGAACGACGAAATCTCCAAAGCCAAGACCCTGCTGGACACTGGAACCATCAGCGCGGACGAGTTCGAACGGATCAAGACCAGGGTCACAACCTGACTCATCCAGTCGACGTTGAAGCCTGCGAAATTTCTGGGGTTGCCACGCGGTCCCTACTCGAAAGGCCGCCGCGACTTTAGACTATTGCCGAGGCGAACGAAGGAGGGCTCCATGGGGCCGGAACCAGCGGAACCAAATCCACGCCCTGTCCTCCCCCGATCCACCATCATCCTGCTCGCCCTGGCCTGCGCGACCGTTGTAGCTTTCGGCCTGGCCGCGTTGCGAGGGATTTTCACGCCCGTGTTCTTTGCCTTCGTGCTGACGCTCTGCGTTCATCCCCTGCGGCGCTGGATGCAAGGGCACGGAGTGCCCCGGGGACTCGCCACGGGCTCTACCATCGCGGCCGTCTTCGCCCTGCTGGCCGGGTTCGCTGCGGTGCTGGTTGCCTCGCTGGCCCAATTCTCCGCACTGCTGCCGCAATACGGTCCCCAGCTTGCCCAGCTGGGCGCCTCCATCACCCAGCTGCTGGAATCAGTGGGCTTCGGCCCCGAGCAAACGCAGGCAGTCCTGCAGGGGTTTACTCCCGGGCGCATCATCGGATTCCTCGGCGGAGTCCTGGGCAACATCACCAGTATCGTGGCCAGCCTCGTGATCATTCTGACGATGTTGATCCTGATGGCCGTGGATGGCTCGCGCGTGCCGGCTTTGCTGACCCATCTGAATTACCACCGGCCGGCCCTGGTCGACGCTTTCAACGGCTTTGGCGGCGGCGTCCGCCGCTACATGATCGCCACCACCGTCCTGGGCGTAGCCCAAGGCCTCTTCAACTGGCTCGTCCTGGTCATTCTGCAGGTCCCGGGTGCGCTGCTGTGGGGGTTGCTCTCCTTCATTTGCAGCTTTATTCCGAACATCGGCTACTTCATCGCGATCGTTCCGCCGTTGTTCTTCGGATTCCTCACCGGCGGATGGCCGACTGTCCTCGCTGTCATCGTTATCTACGGCGGGATCAATAGCATCATCCAGTCCATCATCCAGCCCAAGTACGTGGGCAACGCGGTGGCCCTCAGTGAGACGATAACGTTCGTGTCCGTGCTGTTCTGGGCCGTTATCCTGGGACCTGTCGGCGCCATCCTCGCAGTGCCCCTGACACTCCTTGCCCGCACCATCCTCCTCGACTCCGACCCGACCATCGCGTGGTGGCGGCCCTTGACGGGAGACAAAAAGGACCTTGAGGTTATCCTCAAGCAAGAAGACGATGCGATTCGCGCCCGCAGGGCACGGCGGGGATCCGGTACCCCGGGCCCCGGCAGCAAACCGAAGGCATGAGATGCCGTCGGTCAATTCCCCAGGCCGGGTGACTAGGTGCTGAGTGTCATCCCCAGCCTGGTGCTGTTCGGCCTGGCAGGGGCGATCAGCACCGTGCCCGTAAGCATCACCATCATGATCCTGCTCGCCCCCGAGCCACGCCGCCGCGCACTGCCCTTCCTCATTGGCAGCGTTGCCGGATCAATCGTGGTTGTCGGCTTCTCGGCTGTCGGGTTGCATTTGCTGCCGGGCCGGCCGGCACTGAACCAGGACGAGATCCTGGCATGGCTCGGTCTGTTGATCGGCTTCTTCCTGATTGCCTACGCCCTTTACCTTTTCGGGCACAGAAGCCAGAGTGACAGCGCTGTACTGGGCAAAATGAAGGCGAGGTTCCAATCCGCACGCCCGTGGGAATTCGTGGTCCTGGGCCTGGGCCTGAATTTGCGGCCCAAGGCAATCCTGCTCGCCGTCACTGCCGGGGCGCTCATCAGCGTCCGGGAACCGCCGTTGCTTCAGGGGACCCTGCTCGTCTTCGCGTACGCCGCCGTCACCCAGTCAGCAGTCGTCGTGCCGATCTCCGTGTGGTTGCACTCCCCGCAGCGGGCCGAAGTGCCGCTGACCGCCATCTACACGTGGATGCAGCTCAACGGCCAGAAAATTGCGGCGATCGCAACACTGACGATCGGTGTGTTCATTGTCGGCTACTCCGTCGTCCAGCTCTGAACGGACTTTTAGGTACCGTTCAGAGCTGTGACGCCTGACCACCTGCCGTCAGACCAGGATGCTGCTCTTGATTTTCTCGAACTCGTCAGGGCTGATGGTTCCGGCGTCCAGAAGAGCCTTGGCTTTGGATAGCTCCTCGGTTGGGCTCGCTGCCGCCACCTGACGGATGTACGCATCGGCTTCCTCCTGATTCCGGCGGGACCGTTCCATGGTCCTTTCGGCCATGCCCTTACCGCGGGCAATCAGGTAGACCAGCACGCTCAAAATGGGCAGAAAGGCCAGGAAAACGATCCAAACGGCTTTCCACCAGCCAGTCAGCTCTTGGTCGCGAAATACGTCACCAATGATCACGAATAACGCGAACAGGAATGCAAAGAATGCGTACACATAAATGAACCACCAGAAAATATCCCAAAAGTTCTCCCAGAAACTCATTTGGCTTCCCTACTCTCAGTTGATGTGGCATTGCACGTTTACGCAGCCTTGGGTGGGAATGGAACAAACTGCCCGTCTAGGCCATCGCCTGGCAGTCGGAACCCGGGCAGGTACAGACATTTTCCGCCCGGAGCCCCGGTAAATTCCTCATCCGCTGGGGGTGAATTCCCTGCTGGGGACAGCCGCTTTGCAGCACTCAACCCAGGATCGCGCTTTCCCCGGCACCGGAGGGCTTGGGATCTGGAAGTCCCACCATGCGCAAGGACGTGAACACCCCGGCGAGGCTGGCCAGTAGCTGCAGGCTCCGCCCAGACCACATCCCGCGATGATCAGTGGCCACAGAAGCCACCAGCCGGAGTCCGCGCGTGGCACAATCGGAATCAGCACCACCAGTCCCACGGTCAACAGCATTCCGTCCCCCGTTGTTGCAGGGAACCGACCACTACTGCCGCGGCACCGAGGACCGCGGTCCCGAGGCAGCAATAAAGGATGGAACCCTCCGGCCCAACCCTCTGATTGGTCCTCAGAAATCTTTCCCCGTTCCTGCATACAAGGTGTTGAATAGGAGTAGGTCCGCACCTCTGCCGAACGTTGCAGGGTGCTCGACTGGCGGCTCGTGTTGCTTGCCGGAACCGTGGGGTCCGGTGTGGGACGGGGCCGGCGGCGCTTGAGAGCCCTCTGAGACCGGGGTTCTCGCCCCCAGCCGTCGTCGGCCCCCTTGGATTTGCGAAACGGACAAGGGGCGTCCTGCGCCGTCGGCCTTGACGGCGAGGACCGGGCGGTCGGCCTGGATCAGAATGCGTTACACGCTCATTGAAGGCTGGCTGCGCGGGCATCCCAAGGACGGTTACGAACTCGTTGTGGCCCACTCGCACGCCCATGGCGACCACGTCGCCGGGGACGGTCAATTCAGAGACCGGCCCCGTACCCGGGTCGTGGGATATTCCGCCGAAGAAATTGCCTCGTTCTTCGGGATCGCCAACTGGCCCCAGGGCAGGGCCCGCGTGGATCTCGGCGGACGCGTGCTTGAGGCGGTCCCGACGCCAGGGCACCATCCGTCCGCCGTCGCCATCTACGACGAGGCCACGGGCATCCTGCTCACCGGAGACACGGTTTATCCAGGCCGGCGCTATGTGCAGGATTTTCCGGCCTTCCAGGTATCGCTGTCTGGAATGGGCCCTGCCGGCAGCAGTTCACGATAGCCCGGCTGTTGCCAGCGAGGACCGGTGGAAGTCCGTGCGCCACACCCCGGTCCCTTGTCCGTTGCCGTCGGTAACAACGAATTCGGGCCAGCGGTCGAAGGCCGAGCAGGGGTGGGATATTCCGAAGTCGACCACATCGGTAACGTCCAGTCCGCTCACCCCGGTGAGGACTGCGTGGTGGTCGAACAAATTCCGCACTGCGGCGGTTGCCCCGTCCCTGGGGGCGCCGTGCGCTGTTTGCGCTGAGAGGAAGACCGGCAGCCCGGCGTCGTAGGGAAGGTCCCGTTTGCCGGCACCGACGACGGCGATTCCCGTTTCCGGGGTCGACACGACGACGGCCCGGACCGAAACCGCGGGGATGAGGCCCGGTACCGGACTGACGCCGGCGTAGGTGCCGTGATCATGGGTGACGTAGCAGCCGGACCGGAGGATCCTTCTGGTACCGGGCACCAGGTCGACGTCCGGGAGATACTCCACGACGCGGTCCGGAAACGCGGACCCGCCCATGGAGTAGATGGGCGCGGCGGTCTCAAAGTACTGTGCGGCCTCCAGATACACGTCCCGCACCATTTTGCAGTGCCGGTTGACGGCTTCAACCGTGGACTCCGCCCGGCTGTTGGGCACGACGCCTTCGTAGCCGGCAACACCGACAAGCCGGAGGCCGGACGTACCGTGGACCAGCTCGGCAAGGTGAAGAGCATCGTGGAGGCTCCGGGTTCCCGTGCGCCCGGCCGCTGTCCCGACGTCGATCAGCACCTCCAGGCTGACGGCCGCCCCGGCGAAAACCCGGGCCGCCGCCTCGACACCGGCAGCAGAATCCACGAAGCAGCGGATTTCCCGCGCGGAATCTTCCTCCAGCCAGGAGCGGAGGCGCATCAGGCCGTATTGATCAACGACCTCGTTGGCCAGGAGCACGTGCCGGTGTCCCCAGCCCAGCGCCGATGCGACCTGGTCCACGGTGGCGACCGTGACACCGACGGCCCCGGCTGCCACCTGACGGGCGATGACCGGTGCGGACATCGTTGTCTTGACATGGGGGGCCAGATCCACGCCGCGTTGCCCGCACCAGGAGGCCATCACCCGGATGTTGTTTTCGAGCGCATCGATATTGAGCCGCAACTGTGGATACGCCGGGGAGGCAACCATCTTCGCCGGAACATCTCCATCGGGTCCGCTCTGGTGCTGGATCGGGCTGCTCACGGGGCTATTGTGTCATGTCGCCTGCCGGGTTTGACCTGCCGGACGTGCACCACGGTCCCGGCTGCCCTCATTGCCCGCTCGCCGCCCGGGAGGATAATGGCACCGAGAGCCAGCAGCCAGAGCGGACGGGAGGGGATCCGAATGCAAACCCCGCCACGCATCACGGTTGAGGTGCCGGTACTCACCATTGGCTCCGGGCCCGCTGACTATGAGGTACTGGGCAGCCAAGTCGATGCGCTGCGCAGGCAACGGGGGCTGCACCTGACCCTGCTGCACATCGGCGTCCTCGCGGACTTCGCCCGGGACATCGCGGACTGGACCAGGGGCATCACGACTGCCGAGGAAGCCGCCGGCACGGCGGTCTCGTGGCTGGAGGGGCTGCCCGTGCTCGGCGGCTTCTCCGCGAGGTCCGAGCGGCTGGTCCTGCTGGGCGGCGGGCGCGTGAGCGGGCTGGAAGTGGAGGTGCCCCAGCACGTGCGGGACTATCAGATCTCCCTCGTGAAGGCGCTGCATGAACTGTTGGACGAGTTGCTGGTGGACAATGTCGATGACTTTATCCTCGGCTCCCGCGCCCTCGGTTTCAGGTACCCCCGCTGGACACCGCACGTCGCCGTCGGCCGCCCCAAGTCAAGGGACCGCGGGCCGTGGGACATTGCCCCGGTGGCCATCGAATTCGGCGCATCACGGATCAGGAACCGACAGTTCCTCCCGGCCATCGACGCCGGAGCAGGACCACGGGACCAGGACCCCGGGCCACCCCGGACAGGAGATGGACAATGACGGTTCGGAGCGCAGGCATCCTGCTGTACCGCCTTGGTGGTGGAGCGGGAGTGGACGTGTGGATCGCCCACATGGGCGGACCGTTCTGGGCGCGAAAGGATGCCCGCGCCTGGTCGATTCCCAAGGGTGAATACCTTCCGGACGAGGACCCGCTCGCCGCGGCGCAGCGCGAGTTCGCCGAGGAAATGGGAACTCCTGCACCAGTCGCCGACTACTGCCCGCTCGGTGACTTCCGGCAACCCTCGGGGAAGGTCATCACGGTCTTCGCCGCCGAGTCCGACTTCGCTCCGGAACAAATTGTGAGCAACACCTTCGACCTGGAATGGCCGAAGGGATCCGGCACGGTCCGCAGCTACCCCGAGATCGACGACGCCCGGTGGACCGGACTGCATGAAGCCCGCACCAAGCTGGTCAGCGGCCAACTGCCGATCCTCGAGGCGCTGATCCAGCAGGTGGAGGGCCGCGGCGCCTGACGGGCGCGGCGCACGGCACCTCCTTGGACTGTCACCTGCCATTGCTGGCCCGGCAGCGGACTGCCATCCTTGGGTAATCCGCACTCCCGAAAGCAAGCGAAAGGCAAAGACGATGCCGCTCTATCTGTCGAAGTTCAGCTACACCCCAGAGACCTGGGCCAGGATGATCAGCAACCCGGAAGACCGCGGTAAGGCAGCCCAGGCCTATATCGAATCGGTCGGGGGTAAGCTCCACGGCTTCTGGTACGCATTCGGCAGCCACGACGGCTACAACCTCTGGGAGGCTCCCGACAACGTGTCCATGGCCGCGGTGGCGCTGGCAATTACCGGCGGCGGTGCGCTGAGTTCGCTGGAAACGACGGTGCTGCTGACCGTCGACGAAACGCTGGACGCCCTGCGGATGGCCGCGGAGGTCGGGTACCGGGCTCCCGGCACCTGACGATCCCGTCCCACGCACAGAGAGGACTCCCTCGGTGAATGCAATCGAACCGGCCGGGCAGCGTGAACTGTCTGCCCTCCATCGCGCGGCGAGCCTCAAAGAACGCGTCTACATCAGCTTCACCAGCCTGGCTGTGGTGCTGGCCCTTCGGAGCCACGCAGACGAGACGACGCCAGCTGCCGCGGCGGCCACCCTCAGCATCGTGGTCGTCGGTTCCCTGCTCGGGATCTTCGTCGCCGATCTGCTGAGCCACCTGACGGTCCATGCCCGGCTCCCCAGCGGTCAGGAACTGCACCATACGATCGCCGTCAGCACCGAGGCGCTCAGCGTCCTGGTGACTCCACTCCTGCTCCTCACGGCGGCCGGCCTCGGCCTCTGGTCGACCGCAGTGGCGCTGCAATGGGCAGTCATCGTTCTGGTGGTAACGCTCCTCATCGTCGGTTACCTCGCGATCCGGCGACTGGAGCTGCCGATCCGCCACAAAGTAGTGATTGTGTTCGCCGAAGTAGTGTTGAGCCTTGTGGTCATCGGCCTCGAACTGCTGGCACACAACCTCTGACAGGGGCACCGCGGGCCGCCGCAGCCTGGGGATCAAGCCGCGCTTCCATTCGTTGGGGTGGGTAGCGGCCCAACACCCTCGCCCACACTAGGAGACTGCTTGTTGATCGTGCTCACCGGAATTGACGGTTCAGGAAAAACGACGGCGGCACGCGCCCTTGTTGGTGCCGCCCGCAACGCGGGGAAAGGCGCCCTGTTTCTCGGAAATTATGCGGGCCGCCGGCAGATGTCCCTCCTCAGTGCCAGACTCGGCGTTCACCTGCCGTCGCGGCTGGCGGACTTCCTGGAAACGGCCGTCCGGACCTTCAATGTCCTGAATTCACACCGCCGCGCCAAACGATTTCCCGGCCTGGTGGTCATGGATCGGGACCTGCATTGCCAGCTTGCGCTGCGCCAAATGCACGGACTTCCCCGGGGTCACGTGCTTCCTTACCTCATCCGTGCGCTCCCCCAGCCCGACCTCCTGATCTACCTCGACGTTGACCCCCGCGAGGCGCACGCACGGGTCCTCGCGCGAGGCACCGACTCCGAGCGGCTCGAAGACCTCGAGTCCTTGCGCAAGGCCTACCACTCACTCCCGGAATTCCCAGGGTTTACCAGCATCGCTGCCGACGGACAGCCGGCCGAAGTGCTCGCCCGGCTGCAAGCCGCCATCACCAACGCCTGCGGAGGGCAGGCCGGGGAGCACTTCCCCGCCTGCCCCGCCCCCGCCTGACTTCGCACGGGCTGGGGACCGCCGGACCGGCACCTACCGCGCGAGGTATTCCTCGTGCTGCCGGTGCGCTTCCGCCACCAGCGCCCGAATCTTGTCGATGTCCTTGGCCTTGTTGCGGTACTTCAAATCCATGGCCAGAATCTGGGACTCTTCCTCGGTCAGCATCCGATAAATCCGCTCGCGTTCGGAGGCGTCAGCGGTGTATTCCAGGTCAAGGTAGTTGACGGCGTGCCGGCGCGCGTTGTTGATGGACGTCTGGGCTTTGCCGGCCTTGCTCAGCAGCGACGCGACGACGGTCAGGACGAGCACCCCAACGATGACACTCAGGGACAGGCCAGTGCTGATCTCGATCACGGGCACCGGCTGGCCGTCGTTGATGAACGGCAGGTTGTTCTCATGCAGGGCGTGGAGCACCAGTTTGACGCCGATAAAGGCAAGAATCACCGCCAGGCCGTAGGCGAGGTAGATGAGGCGGTCCAGGAGGCCGTCGATCAGGAAGTACAGCTGGCGCAGGCCCATCAGGGAAAACGCGGTGGCGGTGAAGACGATGAACACGTTCTGGGTCAGCCCGAAGATCGCCGGGATCGAGTCCAGGGCAAAGAGAATGTCGGTTCCCCCGATTGCCACCATCACCAGCAGCATCGGTGTCAGCGCCCTCTTGCCATCGTGAATGGTAAAGAGCTTGTCTCCGTCGTAGTGCTCCGTGGTGTGGAACAGCTTCCTGGCAATACGGATCAGGAAATTATCGGCCTGGTCGTCGCCGTGGGCGTCCGGCCGGAGCAGGTTGCCCGCGGTGATCAGCAAAATCAGGCCAAAGATGTAGAACACCCACGCGAAGGAATTGATCAGCGCGGCCCCGAGGAAGATGAACCCGGTGCGGGCGATCAGCGAGAAGACGATGCCGAAAAGCAGCACCTTCTGCTGGTCTTCGCGGGGCACCCGGAAACTCGCGATGATGATCAGGAAGACAAACAGGTTGTCGACGGAGAGGGCCTTCTCGGTGATGTAGCCGGCGAAGTATTCCGACCCCATGTCGGTGCCGCCGAAAATCCACACGAGGACACCAAAGAGGACCGCCAGTCCCACATAGAGGGCCGACCACGCGGCCGCCTCCTTGAGCGTGGGCACATGGGCCTTGCGGATGTGGAAGAAGTAGTCGAAAGCCAGCAAGGCCAGAATGACGGCAATGGTGATTGCCCAGATAAGGGGAGAAACGGTCATGTCGCTCAACTTCCGTGAGGGATCCGGCCCCGGCGGCCGGTTCGGTACGGTAAATCACATGGTCTGAGGAATTTATGCGCTGGTGGCATCCTGCACCTCGCCGACGAGTTCCTCAATGATGTCCTCGAGGAACAGCACGCCTGTTGTGGTGCCGTGGGCGTCGAATACCCGGGCAACGTGGGCTCCCGTGCGGCGCATCACGGCCAGGGCGTCTTCGAGTTCGCTGCCACTGAACGCCGACGCCAGCTTCCGGATCCGTTTGGCGGGGACCGCTTCGCTGAACGCGGCCGGCGTCGTGAGGTCCATAACGTCCTTGAGGTGCAGGTAGCCGGTGGGGGCGCCGTCGTCGTCCGTGAGGATGTAGCGGGAGTAGCCGTGCGCCGCGACGGCCCGCTGAATGTCAGCCGGGGTGGCGGACGACGGCAGCAGCACCATCGACTCGATCGGCACTTCCACGTCGGCGACGGTCTTGGCCGTGAACTCGAAGGCCGCGGTCAGGGTCCCGCTGGTGTCCGTCAGCATCCCGTCCCGGGTGGACTGCTCCACGATGTTCGCCACCTCGTCCAGCGTATAGGCGCTGGTGGCTTCATCCTTGGGTTCAACTTTGAAGAGCCGCAGAATTGAATTGGCGATGCCGTTCAAGGTCCAGATGACCGGCTTGAAGACACGGGCCACCAGCACCAGCGGCGGGGCCAGAAGCAACGCAGCCCGGGTCGGAACGGAGAAGGAGATGTTCTTCGGCACCATTTCGCCAAACACCACGTGCAGGAACGTCACCAGCAGCAGGGCGACGACGAAGGCGACGATGCCGATGGTCTCAGCCGACAGGGAAGTCAGGCCCAGCGGGATTTCCAGCAGGTGGTGGATCGCCGGTTCCGAGACGTTCAGGATGACCAGGGAACACACCGTGATGCCAAGCTGGCTGGTCGCCAGCATCAGCGTGGCATGCTCCATCGCCCAAAGGGTGGTCTTGGCGGCCTTGCTTCCGGCTTCGGCCTTCGGCTCGATCTGCGAACGCCGGGCGGAAATAACGGCGAATTCAGCGCCGACGAAGAAGGCATTGACGACCAGCAGGACGACGAGCCAGATGATGCCTGGCAGATATTCACTCATGGGTCAGCTCCTGCGTCAGATTGTCGATGATCCGGTCATGGGCGCTCTGCGGGGGTTCCGCGGATTCATCCGGGGTATACCGGAGCCGCTCGACGTGGGTACCCACCACACGTTCCACCCGGAGCGTCCCGCCGTCGATGGCCACCTGGTCGCCGAGTTCAGGGATCCGGTCCAGCCGGTCCGTGACGAAGCCGGCCATCGTGTCGTACTCCTCGCCGTCCGGGACGGTGATGCCGGTCCGGTCCAGGAGTTCGTCGGGCCGGAGGGACGCATCGAAAGTCAGCGAACGGCCCGTCCGCACGACGCCGGTGCGTGCACGATCGTGTTCGTCTTCCAGCTCCCCGACAATCTCCTCCACCAGGTCCTCGAGGGTGACGATGCCGGCCGTGCCGCCATGCTCGTCCGAGACGATCGCCACCTGCAGGCCCTGCCGGCGCAGGAGTGCCAGGAGGGTGTCGACCCCCATCGACTCAGGCACCCGCAGCGGCTCGATCATAAGGTCGGACGCGGACACTCCCGATCGATTGTCGAGGGCCACCGCGAAGGCCTGTTTGACGTGCAGCACACCGAGGACCTCGTCCCGGTCCCGGCCGATCACCGGGAAGCGCGAATATCCGGTGGCTGTTGCCAGGCTGACGATCTGCTCGGCTGTGTCACCGGCGCCGATCGTCGCCATCCGCACGCGCGGGGTCATCACGTCGGCGGCACTGTGGTCGGAGAACCGCAGGGTCCGGTGCAACAGGGCCGCGTGGTCCAGGTCAAGGACGCCTTCCAGCGCGGAGCGGCGGACCAGGGAACTCAATTCCTCGGCACTGCGCGCGCCTGACAGCTCTTCCTTGGGTTCAATGCCGAATGACCTGATGATCGAATTGGCCGTGTTGTTGAACAGGAGAATCACGGGCTTGAAGACCGTGGTGAACAGCGTCTGGAAGGGAACCACCACTTTGGCCGTGGCCAACGGAAGCGCCAGGGCGAAGTTCTTGGGCACCAGTTCGCCAATCACCATGGAGAAAATCGTGGCCAGGAAGATGCCCACGACGGCCCCCACCCCGGGGACAACCGCTTCGGGGAGACCGGCGCTGGTCAACGGTCCGCTGAGCAGTTTGCTGATGGCCGGCTCAAAGGTGTACCCGGTGAGCAGTGTCGTCAAGGTGATGCCCAGTTGCGCTCCGGAGAGGTGCGTCGACGTGATCTTGAGGGCCTTGATAGTGGGCGTCAGCCGCTTCTCGCCGCGCGCCTGACGGGCTTCAAGGTCGTTGCGGTCCAGGTTGACGAGGGCGAATTCGGAGGCAACGAACATTCCCGTGCCGACCGTCAGGACGAGTCCAACGCCAATCATGATCCATTCATACATTCGGGCGCCCCTCTCCCGCGGTGGCCGGAATACCGGTCAGAAGGTTGAGGGGCGAGGGCATATGTGAGGGAGGGTCATCCATAGTGCGAACCAGTCTATCCGCCCTGGCCGTGACGCCGCGGAGCAATAAGCTGCAGGCGAACCATCCTCCGGCCATCCTGACGGGCAACGCCTTCACGCAATTCGCACAGCATTTTCACAGGCACGCGCTATTGAAGATACAGCCGGATCCACAAGAATGGTCGAAACTGATAGCGGTATTCGCGGATTCAATGGTGGCCGCGGCTTGCCGTACGTCAGTGGCGGGCGTCTTGGCTGTCCGAGCTGAAACCGACTACTGATGGGTTTCCGAGCATGTTGACTCTGCGAAAGCACGTACTTCCTTCAGTCCTGGCCGTGTTGGTCCTGTCCGCGACCGCCTGTACTTCCGAGTCCGCGGCCGGCTCCCGGCCAAACTTCCTGCCCGAAGAAGTGACCAGCAGCCCCGGCCGCGGCGCGACATCCACCGACCCCGGCATTGCTGCTCCACGGTTGGGGCCCGCGAGTGCGGTCGACGCACGAACGGTGCTGGAGGCCTTCAAGGGCCGGGGCATGGTGGAGCACATGGAGGCGCTGCAGCGTGTCGCTGATGAGAATGACGGCAACCGCGCCTCGGGGACCTCGGGATATGAGGACTCGGCGCGGTACGTGGAGGAGCAGTTGCGCGCGGCCGGGTACACCCCGGTTCGGCAGGAGTTTACCCACCGGCCCGATGGCGAGCGGGTGAAGACCTTCAACATTCTCGCCGATACGGAGGGAAGTGCCGAGAACATCATTGTGGTGGGCGCCCATTTGGACTCCGTGGAGAATGGTCCGGGTATCAACGACAACGCCAGCGGCGTCGCTGCAGTGCTGGAAACAGCCCGGTGGATGAAGGAGACCGGGATCTCGCCCGCGAACCGGGTCAGGTTCGCGTTCTGGGGCGCCGAAGAGGATGATCTCGATGGTTCGCGGCATTACGTTGACGAGCTGAGCGCGGCCGAGGTCCGCCGGACGGCGGTCTACCTGAATGTGGACATGGCAGCCTCACCCAACGGCGTGAGGTCCATTCACGACGGTGACGGGTCGGATTTTGAGGAGGCCGGGCCGAAGGGCTCCCAGGAGATCGAGGACGTCTTGTTCCGGTTCTTCGAAGGCAATTCGCTGCCGGCGGAAACCACGCCCTTTGACGGCGGGTCCGATTACGAACCGTTCCTGCGGGCAGGTATTCCCGGCGGCGGGCTGTTCACCGGCGACGTGGAATCCAAGACCAAAGCCCAGATGCAGGCCTACGGCGGTGTGGCCGGCAAGAACCTCGATTCCTGCTATCACAAGGCCTGCGACACCATCAGCAACACCAACGCGGACTTGCTGAAGGAAATGTCCGCGGCCCTGGCCTATGCCACCGCCACCTACGCCATGGCCCCGCGGGGTTGACCTCCGGGTCCCTGGATAACGGTGGGCGGCCAGCCCTGCACATTACGAAAAGCAGCCGCTCCGCTGGATCATTTGCCGCCAAAGCATGGTCGCACCCCGGGCCGAGCAGGTAGAACTGAGTCATGACTACCTCACCCCTGGTGCTCGGCCCGATGATGCGGTACGTGAATGAGACCTCGGCGAGCGTCTGGGTGGAGACCCGGTCAGCTGCCCGGGTCTCCCTCCGCGCGGGCGGACGGGAGTGGGCAGCCCGAACCTTCGCGGTTCATGGCCACCACTACGCGCTGGTTGAACTGGACGGGCTGGAGCCCGGAACGGTCACACCGTATGCCCTCGACATCAACGGAAGCCAGGTCTGGCCCGATCCCTCATCGGAGTTCCCGCCGTCCATGATTGCGACGCTGCAGACCGGCAAGCCGCTGCGGATGGCCTTCGGCTCCTGCCGGACCAGTGTGCCGCACGATAAGACCGGCAACCGGACCCACGGCGTCGACTCACTGCGGGCCTACGCAGTGACGATGGCCGCCGGCGGTGACCTGCCGTGGCCGGATCTGGTGGCTTTCCTCGGCGACCAGGTCTATGCCGACCTGACCAGCGATCAGATGCAGGAGTTCATCCGCGCCCGCCGGGACATCGATGAACCGCCCGGCGAGGAGCTCAAGGACTATGAGGAATACGCCCACCTCTACAATCTGGCCTGGTCTGACCCCGCGAACAGGTGGCTGCTGTCCACCCTCCCCAGCGCCATGATTTTCGACGACCATGACATCCGCGACGACTGGAACACCTCCCTGAGCTGGAAAAAGGAGATGGAGGCAACGTCATGGTGGCATGGGCGGATCGTCGCGGGGCTGGCCTCCTACTGGGTGTACCAGCATCTGGGGAACCTGTCGCCGCAGGAGCGGGCCGGGGACGCCGTTTGGCAGCTGATCGCCGGGCACGCGGGCGAGGATGAGATCGACGTGAGCGCCGAGCTGGACAGTTTCGCGGACCGGGCAGATAAGGACCCGGGGTCCTACCGGTGGAGCTACTGCCGCGATTTCGGGGACACGCGGCTGATTGTGGTGGATTCCCGGGCGGCCCGGGACCTGACGCCGGATGACCGCGCACTGGTGGACAAGGCGGAAATGGCCTGGCTCGACGGACGGATGCGCGGCGGTTTCCGCCACCTGCTGGTAGCGACGTCGCTGCCTTTCCTGCTGCCGATGGGGCTGCATTACGTCGAGTCCTGGAATGAGGCAATTTCCCAAGGTGCGTGGGGGAAACCTGCCGCCCGGGTGGGTGAAAAGCTGCGCCAGGCGGTGGACCTTGAACACTGGGGCGCTTTCCAGAACAGTTTCCGGGAAGTGGCGGCCATGGTGACCGAGGTCGCCGACGGCAAACGCGGCCCGGCACCGGAAACCATCGCGTTCCTCTCCGGAGACGTCCACTACTCCTACGTTTCGGAGGTGGAGCGCTCCTCCGGCAGCCGGATCGTGCAGGCCGTCTGCTCCCCCATCCGCAACCCGCTGCCCCGGCTGATGAGGTCCTTCGCGGCCGTCATGTCCTACGGTCTGGCCACCCCGGTAGGCGCCCTGGTAGCGCGCTCGGCAAAGGTCCCTGACCCGCCCTTTCACTGGTCTGGTACCAAGGGCCCCTGGTTCGACAACAACCTGGCCTGCCTGGAAGCAGCACCGGAGGGGCTGAAGCTATGGTGGCAGACCGGCGTCGTGGATGGCGGTGACCAGCTGCATCCCCGGCTGAAACTCGTCTCCTCCGTCACGCTGGCACCCCGGCGGGCAGGAGGGCCCGCCGGGTGAGCCCGGCCTCATTACGCCCGTCCGCGGAATAGCAGGAGCCTTCGAAGACTTGTTCCCATTGGACGGCCATGGGGCCGCCGCCAGAAAAGGATTCTTCGTGCCAACTGCTTTTGTGCCCTTCACCCTGCTCGCCACCGCCAGGGAAGGCCACCAGCGTGCCTTCCCAACGGATATCGAGCGGCTGGTATCCGACCACCACGCACCACTGTCCACCGTCAAGGCCACGTCGACGATGGCGTGCCTGCGGGGCGCCATCGCGAAAGACGAACACACCGCCACCGAGGCGAGCCTCGCCACATTCCTGGCGGACCGCCTGGCCACCAACGGCATTCACCTGGACATCACGGTGCGCCTGGAGGATTAGCCCTGCCGGATCTGGTTTGGTGACGGCAGCGGCCCGTGTCTGAGTGCGGACGGTTCGTACCGTTCCAGGGCAGTGCCGCCGGCGACAATCTTCCTCAGTTCCGCGAGGCCTCCTGAGAGATCGCCCGCGGCACGGGCCTGGACCAGCACATTGCCAAGGGCGGTCGCTTCAACCGGGCCCGCGATGACGGGACGGCCGGTGGCATCGGCCGTGAGCTGGCACAGGAGCCTGTTTTGCGAGCCACCGCCCACGATGTGCACCACCTCCACGGCCACGTCCGCGAGGCGTTCGGCGTTGGCGACTGTCCGGGCGTAGCCTGCAGCGAGGCTGTCCAGGATGCAACGGGTGATCGCAGCGGGGTTGTCGGTGAGGACGGCTCCGGTGATGCGTGAAGCGGTCCGGATCCTTTCGGGCATATTGTCCGGGGCGATGAAGCACGGATCGTTGGCGTTGATTTGGGGCCCGCCTGGCGGCAGGGCGGCGGCGGCAGCCAGCAGCTGGCTCAACTCCGGCGCGTAGCCCCCGCCGGCCCAGCTGCGCTGGCATTCGCTGAGAAGCCAGAGTCCGCCGACGTTGCGGAGGTACCTGATGGTGCCGTCCACGCCGCGTTCGTTGGTGAAGTTCGCCTGCCGGCTGGCCTCGGTGAGCACGGGGCGCTTCAGCTCGACCCCTACCAGTGACCAGGTCCCGGAGGAGATATAGGCGAAGTTCCCGGCCCGGGCCGGGACGGCGGCGACGGCGGAGGCGGTGTCGTGCGAGCCGACGGCGACTACCTTCGTGGCCGGGTCCAGTCCGGTCCGGGCGGCGATGCCGGGCAACAGGGTGCCGACTGTTTCGCCGGGCTGGACCAGCGGAGGGAACAGGTCCTGGGGCAGCTCCAGTGCGGTCAGGAACTCCGTGGCCCACTCCCCCGCCACGGCATCGAAAAGTCCCGTGGTGGAGGCATTGGTGGCCTCGGTGCGGCGCTGGCCGGTGAGGAGGAACGCGATCAGGTCCGGAATGAGCAGGGCCTGGAGTCCGGCCAGGTCAGCTTCGCTGGCGAGCCGGTAGAGCGTGTTGAATTCCAGGAACTGCAAGCCGGTGGTGGCGTAGAGCCGCACCGGGTCCAGTTTCTGATGGACGGACGCCACGGCACCGCGGCTCCGGCCATCCCGGTAGCTGAAGGGCTGCGCGACCAGCTCGCCGGCGGTGTTCACCCTCCCAGCGGCTTGACCTTGGTGCGCAGGAAATGGTCCGGACACGAGGTGCCCAGCGCACCGAGGCGCGGATGTTCGGTCCCTTCCAGGAAGTCCAGGACGGCGGCATCATCGCTGTAGTGTCCGATCACAGGCTTGTCACTGGAGGCCAGCCCGCGGATCACCGGGGCCAGGGCTGCAGCCTTTGCACGCCGCCCAGCCTCCGGCAGGGCGCCGTAGCCCGGCAGTTTCGGTCCGAAGGGCTCGGGCCGGCTGTGTTCCGCGATGTATTTCTCGGCCTGTTCAATGATCCACAGTGAGTTCGTTTCGGCTTCCTCACTGGTGGCGCCCCACGCGGTGGTGCCGTGTCCGCCCAGGATGGTGCCGACGGCCTGCGGGTTGGCGTCCTTGATCGCGGCGATGTCCAGGCCGAGTTGGAAACCGGGACGGCGCCACGGCACCCAGGCCATCTTGTCGCCGAAGATCCGGGCGGTCAGCGCCTCGCCGTCGGCAGCCGTGGCGATCGCGATTCCAGCGTCCGGGTGGAGGTGGTCCACGTGGGCTGCGTCCACCAGGCCGTGCATGGCGGTGTCAATCGAGGGGGCAGCGCCGCCCTTGCCATGCAGGCAGTAATCGAACGCGGCCACCATTTCGTCTTCGCGTTCGACGCCGGGGTAGACGTCTTTCAGGGCCTGCAGCCGGTCCAGGCGCAGGACCGCGAGCCCGGATTCGGCCAGCGTACCCAGGTCACCGCCGGAGCCCTTGACCCACAGGAGCTGCACGTCTTCGCCGGTGACAGGGTCCTTTCCGGTGCCCTTGGCGGAGGTGTTGCCGATATCGAGTTCGCCGCGGCCGCCGTGGTCCCCCTGTCGTCCATCCGGCAGCCCAGCTCCCTGATAGGTTCAACCGCCCTGGAGTTGTTGCTCCGGGAGGCCAACCCGGAGTCCGGGTTTGTGCCACGCCAGGTCGTCTTTCCCCCCCGAACTGGTGGTCCGGGCGTCCACCCTGGCCTGACGGCACGGGGTGGCATCGACAGATCCGCCGCGGGCGTCACGGACAAATGCACAGCTACCGGTACTGGAGCGGCGCCGCGGGGTCGGGAGCGATGGTGTCCGCCAAACCCGTGCGGCCGTCATCTGCGGCCCTGTCGGGTGCCGGCCCTTCGGTCGCCGGCTTTTCCAGGGGAAGCTCGCGGGGCGGTTCGGTGCCGCCAGGGCCAGGGCTGCCCGGTGCGGGGAAAGCCGCGGTGTCCGCTGCGATTGCGTCGCAGACGCTGTCGACCTCCTGCCAGAATCTGGCGTCAACCCAGTAGCCAGTATGGCTAAGGATCCGAGGCAGCGGCTGGGCGAACACGAATTTGTCCGTCGGCGGGTCGACCAGGCGGACGTCCGTCGCGCTGGACGCGGGCCAGTCATCCGTGGCGACCGGTCCGCCGATGTAATCGGTCTCGTAGTAGACGTTGCGCCAACGGACCGCACCAATGCCGCCGTGGCCCCGGGCGAAATTCTGCAGGAGTCCGTCGCTGACCAGGGCGGGAAACGCCCAGCGATACAGCTTCGCCAGCGGGGAACCGAGGGTCACCAGGCCGACGGTCCTCTCCTCGTGGCGGGCGGACTGGCGGGCCAGCGCGGCGGCAGCCACCATGCTGCCCTGCGAATGCGCGGTGAGCACCACCCGTCCCTGGTTGTCATGCAACCGCCAGATCCGGCGTGTCAGCTCGGGCACCGCCCGCTCGGTGTACGAAGGCGGGGCGAACGGGTGGAAGGACCGCGGAAAAAACGTCCCGACGTCGAACGGCGACAGCAGGATCTTGCGCCATTTCTCCTGCCGGAACGCGAGCCGGAGGACCACACCGTACACAATGGGCAGCGAGGCGCTGATCCACGTGGCCACTCCGATGTTCAGGAAGGGTGGATCCTGATCAAGTACAAAAACCTGGGTGGCAAAGAGCGCCGCACCCAACAGAGCCGCGCCGGCGACCGCAATCATCAGGTATGCCGCCAGGGTGGGGGCGTACTCGCCGAGCAGGCGCATCCTCGCCACCTTGCGGACCCAGGGGCTGGGGCTCGTTCCGTCACCTGCCCGTAGGGTTGAGGACCGGCCCCGGCTGAACGGCGCCGGATCAAAGGCCGACACCGTCCAGGCGTCCCCGCGTTTCCGGGACGTCCTGCCGGCCGGTGCGGAAGCTTCCAGGGGCGGACCGGCCTGCACTGCCTCCGCTGCGTCGTAGTCGCGCTGGAGTTCGACCACGAGACGCACCGCCCGCTGCCGTGATGTGACGGACAGCCACACGCCGGCGGCCGCCGCGAAAAGTGCCAGCACGCCGATAAGGCCCAGGGCCAGAAGGGAAGCAATCGACGCCACCGCCTTCGGCACCCACAGCACCGGGCCCGCGTAATTGCCCGCAGCGGGTCCCGCGCCGCTGGGCCCGAGCCCGTATTCGACCGTCCCGAGCCCGGCGGCGATAAGCATCATCAACGACAACAGGACCGCGTTGGCCACTATGAGTGCCACGACATTCAGGACCAGGGGCGCCGCCCACGGGAACACACTGACGGAGCCGCGCGCCATGGCCGTCAAACGCTCCATCCGCCCGGGCCCGCGCTCCTCGACCGTCAGGGCGTTCCGCCACCGGATGATCCACGCCACCACCAGCTGAATCATCAAGGGGACCAGCAGCACGAGCGTGAGCGTCCAGCCAGCAGCGACAGACGAACCGATGCCCGGCAGGACGCCGGCCGGTTGGGTGACGGTCTCCGGCCCACCGCCGGCCGCGTTGAGTTCCAGAGGCAGCGTCAGGGCACCGGCGACCGAGGCCAGCAGGGCGCCGATTGCGGCATAGAGCGTTCCCCGGGCGAGCTGCTCGTGCGCCTCGTCCGATACGAGCATCACCATGACAGCAGCGATCACGACGGCGGAGGCCACGCTGGCTGCCCGGGCAGCCACGAAGGCGCCCGTGTCCGTGAGGTCCGCACGTCCGCCAAGTTCTGACACACACCAGCCCAGCGTCCCCGCCGCCACCGCCAGGCCGGCCGCCAGGTGCAGTTCGGAGAGGTGCTGGTGCCACCGGCGCCCCGACCAGAAGTCAGCGCTGCGCAACCCGCCCGACTGCGCCGCGGAACAGCGGCCGTAGGGTACCGGCCTGGCCGTTCCCGGCGCGGGCGGTTCAACGCCTTCGTAGCTGGTGCGCGAACGGGAAGCCAGTGCGTAGAAGAGCACCGCGACGGTTACCGGCGCGATGTTGCCCGCCGCCAGCCGGAAGCCGGGGCGGTCGTACGGCGCCACGAAGTCCAGGAACAGGGCACCCCACAGCCGGGAGCGGCACTGCTGCTGGCCCAGGCATTGGTAGGCGAAGGTATCGAGGCTCGGCATGGTGACCATAATCGCGGTGCTCAGGGTCAGCGCGAGGGCGGCGAGGCGCGCAAACCACCGGAACGTCTTCGTCGTCGGCTCTGCGGTTGCCTCCTCATCGGCGGACATCACCCGGCGCCGGACCATCCACCCGGCCATGTTGGCAAGCATCGACGGCAGCAACGGTGTCCACAGCACCCGCAGCGGCGAGTGCGAGGTCAGGCCACCCCACGAGTAAGCCTCACGGTGACGGCCGCGGGCATCGCTTGTCCGGTAGAACCCGGCGATCCGATCCCCCGCGACCCTCGTCGGCCGCAGATCGCCCAGAAGATCCTCCGGCGGTGTGCCGCCCACGCCGTGCACACGGATCTCCGTCAGACCGTCGAGGTTAACGACGCCGGGAACGAGTCCGGCCGAGTCCTTGATGTCGCTCATAGCGCCCCACGCCTGCCGTCAGCCGAAAACCGGGTCCAGCCGCAGCGGCGGCATCGGCAACTCAGGCCGGCGGCGCCCATCCGGGTGAGCATGTATGGGCTGCCTGGCAAAATCCGCCACGATGACCTCCTGCCTCAGCGGGACGGTGCAGGGCTGAACTCGATATTGGACCTTGCAGCCGCAGATTGCAATGGCTGGGCGCGGGACCGCCGGGGGCCGCGCCAGCTCAGGCGGCGGCCGGGTGGTGGTCGGTGCCGCGCATGCGGACGGCCACCAGGAGACCTGACAGGGCCGTGAGTCCTGCTACGACGCCGACGGCGGCCGGAATGCCGTACGCGTCGGCGATGAGGCCGGAGAGCAGGGCGCCGACAGCGAATCCGCCGTCGCGCCAGAGCCGGTAGATGCCGACGGAGCGCGCCCGCCACTCCGGGTGCGCGACGTCGCCGATGGCGGCGAGCAGGGTCGGGTAGACCATCGCCGTGCCGAGACCAAGGAGGACGGCGGCGGCCAGCCAGATCCCGAAGTCCTGGCCGACGGCGACCATTGCCAGGGCGGCGGCCTGGAGCAGCATACCGCCCACGATCAGCCACTTCCGGCCGTATTTGTCCGACAGTGCGCCGGTGACGAGTTGGGCGGCACCCCAGACGGCGGGATAGACGGCGGCCAGGATGCCGATCTTTTCGATGGTCAGTCCGGCCGCAGCGAACAGGACGGGGAAGAGTCCCCAGGCAAGGCCGTCGTTGAGGTTGTTGACCATGCCGGCCTGGCTGACCGAGGACAGTGACTTGTCCCGGAAGCTGGTGAGGGTAAAAATTTCCCGGTTGCTCAGTTCGCCGTGGGCCGCGCCGTGGGCCGACGTATGGTTGGCTGCTTCAAGCTTCGCGTGGCCCCGGGTTTCCTTCACGGCGAAGACCGAGAGGCCGAGACCGAGTGCGATGTAGGCGGCGCCCAGCAGGAACGGTCCGGGCCGCAGACCGTAGGTGGCGGCGATGTAGCCGGTGGCCAGGGCGGTGCCGGCGACCCCGAGGTACCCGGCCGCTTCGTTCAGGCCCATGGCGAGGCCCCGTTTGGACGGGCCGACGAGGTCCATTTTCATGATGACGGTGGTGGACCATGTGAGGCCCTGGCTGATGCCCAGGATGACGTTGGCCGCTACGATCCAGCCCCAGCTCGGTCCGAAGATCAGCATCAGCGGGACAGGCAGGGCGATGACCCAGCCGACGATCAGGACCGGTTTGCGGCCGTAGCGGTCTGAGAGGGTGCCGGCGAAGTAGTTGGTGGCGGCCTTGGCGAGGCCGAAGGCGAGGATGTAGGTCAGCGCGGACGTGTAGAGGTCGAGGTGGAAGACCTGACCGGCGAGCAGCGGGAGGACCGTGCGTTCCTGGCCCAGGGTGCCGCCGACGAGCGCGTTGACGGCGACGAGGAGCATGAACTGCGCCAGGTTCTGCCGCAGCCCCAGCGTGATGCCAGTGCGACGATGCCCCTGCTGCAGCGAGTTGGTGTTGCCGGAGTTCATGGTGCTCCACGTGGTTGGGACGAAGTGTGGCGGGGGGCCCGGGGGTGAGGGGCGCCGCCCGGGGGGGGGGGGGGGGTGGGGGGGGGGTGTTTGGGGGGGGGGGGTTG